>JAATGQ010000194.1 GCA_015654595.1 Chitinophagales bacterium
GTAGCAGAAGCAGCAGCAGCCTATGTGATAAAGAAGACGCAGGAAGCCGGCTCTCTGCCGGAGGTGACCACCCTGCTTTCAGACGTGTTGCCCGCAGAACTGCCCGCTGCCGCCGAAGCGCTTATCCACCAGGTCAACAACCTGGCCGCGGCCAGCGGCGATGTCGTCCGGCTGATGGAAGTCATCCCGGGACTTGTTTCTGTCAGCCGCTATGGGAACGTTCGGAAGACCGACGCCGACCAGGTTCTCGATATCCTCGACAGCATGATCACCCGCGTATGTATCAGCCTGCCAGCCACGACATCGGGTATCGACGAGGAATCTGCCGGCCGCCTGGCCGATCTGTTTTATAAGATGAACGACTCTATCAACCTGCTGCAGCGAGAGTCGTTCAGCCAGTCATGGAAACAGGCCTTGCAGTTGATCGCAGGCCACGAGCAGACCGCGCCTTTACTGGCGGGTTATTCCACACGTCTGCTGGCCGATCAGAAAGTGCTGCAGGGCGAAACACTGGTCCGCGCCTTTTCTTATGCCATGTCCACCGCAGGCGCGCCTTCCGCAGCAGCGGCCTGGCTCGAAGGCTTTCTGAAAGGAAGCGGCTCGCTGCTGCTGGTAGACCAGGGACTCTGGGAAGTCGTCAACAACTGGGTATCCCAGCTGGACGAAGACTCCTTTACGCTGCTGCTGCCACTGCTGCGAAGAGCGTTCTCTCATTTCACACAACCGGAAAGAAAAAAGCTCGGCGAAAAAGTAAAGACCGGTCACAAGGGTTCGGCCCTGGCCGTCTCGGATGTGCCATTCGATACAGACCGCGCCCAAAGCGGATTGCCGATCGTGCTGCGGCTGCTTGAGCTTTCGTCCAGACTAAACGCCGCCAGCCTGCCGCAGCAACACAACCAGGCATCCGGCGCTCCGCCGCCGCCATCCTTTTCTTCAACATCAAACGATCCTCCACATGAACAATGATCAGAATACCAACGGCATCGACGAATCCGCCCTCCGCAAATGGAGATTGATCCTCGGCGGCAACAACAACGACGGCACCAATTTTCCGCTGCAGGCGTCCGACCTGGCTATTGACAAAGTCCTCGAAGCGCTCTACGATAGCGACCGAACGGGCGGGCTCGGCTCCTCCTCACCCAACGTAGCCCGGTGGCTCGGAGACATCCGCTCTTTTTTTCCTTCTTCCGTCGTACAGGTAATGCAAAAAGATGCGCTGCAACGGCTCAACCTGACGCAGATGCTGACGGAAAAGGAAATGCTCGAAAACGTCGAAGCTGATGTCCACCTCGTCGCGACATTGATGACGCTAAGCCATGTCATCCTGGAAAAGACAAAGGACACGGCTCGCCAGGTCGTTCGGAAGGTCGTCGACCAGCTGCTGCAAAAGCTGGCACAGCCGATGCAGCAGGCGATCACTGGCAGTCTCAATCGCAGCGTCCGCAATCGCCGGCCAAGACACAACGAGATCAACTGGCACGAGACCATCAAAAAGAACCTGAAACACTATCAACCTGAATATAAAACGATCATCCCCGAAACCCGAATCGGCTATGGCCGTAAAAGAAGTTCGTTAAAAGATATCGTGCTTTGCCTGGATCAGAGCGGATCGATGGGCGCTTCTGTTGTCTACTCCGGGATCTTTGGCTCGGTGATGGCTTCGATCCCTTCGGTAAAAACAAAGATGGTCGTCTTCGACACCGCCGTTGCCGATCTCACCGAAGACCTGACCGATCCGGTCGAACTGTTGTTTGGCGTACAGCTTGGCGGCGGGACCGACATCCAGCGAGCGCTGACCTATTGCCAGCAGATCATTACGCGGCCGTCCGACACCGTTATGGTTCTTATCACCGACCTCTATGAAGGCGGCGACGTCACGAAGATGCGGACAAAAGCCGCAGAGATCGTCGAGTCCGGCGTTCTGCTGATCGTATTGCTGGCGCTCAACGACGATGGGGCGCCAGGCTATGACCACTCCAATGCACAATTTCTGTCCAACCTGGGGGTTCCTGTATTCGCCTGTTCGCCGGATAAATTCCCTGACCTGATGGCCGCGGCTCTGAGCAAACAGGATATTACCCTCTGGGCTGCAAAAGAGGACCTTGCATTAAAAAAATAGATTGTACCTCACCTTGACCAGCTTGGAGCCTGGTTATTTAATCTAAAAATGCGTTAAAATAATGGCTTTCAAATGGCACGCTTGTTGCCTTACAAAGGTATTCCTTCAACCTAAATCATTACGACTATGGAAAGGATAAAGAAAATGCGAATGGCATTTTGTAAATACCTTTACGAGATAGCCAAAGAAAAGAATTTAACGATAGAAGATATTGTCAAAAAGACGAATCGTTCGTATACTGAAGTAAAAAAGATACTGGAAGGTCTTATTTCTCCCTCTTTTGACGACCTGCTGGTTATTGCAGATCTTTTGGACATACACGTTACTTTGAACGTGGAAATCCCGCTTGGGCACAAAAAGATCGCCCGGATGATCTCTTTGTCTTCCGGTAAAAAATAAGGAGCTTTTGTTTTCAACAATCATCTTGCTTTTTTCCCCAATAGCGGTTTTTTTTATCCCCAACAGCAGGAGGGACGGGGGTTTTTATCGGCTGAATCGATAATTTAGACCCTTAACGATAGTGCTGATGGCAATAGCAGATATATCCTATTTATTTGGATCCTCCCCCGCAGTTCAGATCATCCGGATGCGCAACGCAGAATGGGTGGTACCCTTCCTTTTTAAAGCCTTCAAGACAGAGAATGTCCTTTCTTTGCCCGAACCCCGTTTGATCAGTCTGCTCTCGGAAGAGCTGCGCAATCACTCGGATGGAATGGAGGATCTGGAGGAAGCCCGTATTGAATTTGGAGAGGACGAAGAAAGCAGGTCCCGGAAGTATTTACTCAACTGGGTCCAACGCAGACTATTGCAGGACTTTCCTGACGAGGATGCGGTCACGCAATACCAGCTTAGCACGCATACGGAGAAGATCTTTCAATGGCTGCAGAGTCTGGAAAAGCGGCAGTTCGTAGGAACGGAGAGCAGGTTCCGGTTTCTCTTCCAGACTTTACGTGAAATGGTCGAATACACGGAAGACGACAGTACGAAGCGGCTCGAAGAACTTAAAAACAGAAAAGCGGAGATCGATAAGGAGATCAAACGGATCGAGATGGGCTTCAAACCCGAGATCTATACCAACGCACAGATCCGCGAACGCCTGGAATGGTTTACCCGTCTCAGCCACGAACTGCTCAGTGACTTCAGGGAAGTAGAAGACAACTTTAAATATATCCATCGTCATATTGTAGAACAACATACCAAGGCGGAAAAAAACAAAGGCGCAATCGTCGGATACGCCTTCGAAGCCTACGATGCCCTGCGCAAAAGCGACCAGGGTAAAAGCTTTTATGCCTTCTGGGATTTTCTCGTATCCCGCGAAGGCCAGGAAGAATGGCGTCTCCTCACCGATCAGCTGCTGCAGCTGCTGGCTGACCGCAGCATCGAAAGCGACGGCGACTTTGTCCAGAATATAAAATCACTTCTTCTCCAGCAGGGCCGCAGCGTCTATGAAGCCAATGATAAGATGGCCGAGAAGCTAAGCCGTATCATCACCGAAAAGGAGATCGCGAGACACCGCCGGCTCAGACAACAGATCGGCAGCATCAAAGAACTGGTCTTTCAGTTCATGGATGACGAAATGCCGAACTGCGGTATACAATTCGATCAGCCCGCGCCCATCCGGATGGCGATGGAAAGAAAACTCAACCTCTCCGAAAAGCAGGGTACGGCCATCATGAAGCAGCCCGCCAACGCAGAGGAAAAGGTCGAGGATCTGGAAAGATTCGGCCGGCTGCTCAGCGCCAAACATATCGACAAGAAAAAGCTTTGGGAAAACGTGGAATCGGTTCTTGCCAAAAAGACCACAGCAACGCTGTCGGAAATCATCGAGACAAGCGGCTTGCAGCACGGCGTCGCCGAAGTCGTTAGCTATTTTAGTTTTATCCGGGAAAAAGCAACCCGCGTACAGGCGATGCAGGAGATCTCTGAACTGATCCCATTAAACGAAGACAAAACTCAATTTATCGAAGTCCCTTACCTGCTTTTTAGTAAGTAGGGGAATCAAAGAAGAACATAGTATGGCAGATAAAGCATCCTTATTACCCTTCACCCCGGTTTTGATCAAACTCCTGAAAGGGCCGGTCGAATACCTGGAAAAATCTTCCTGGGAACAGCTGCTTACCTATCAGGCCGAGCTGACGCGATTTCTGCAGCAGCTTGGGCTGACGCTTGTCCTTGAAAAGGACGATGGCTACGCCTATCTCGAACAGACAAAGCTCGACGAAGAAGAGAACGTCGCAGGCTGGGTGCGGCGTATCCAGTTGGGTTATGAAGAAAGTATCCTGCTGGTCCTGCTTCGGGATATGATGGCCGAGTTTGAAGTAGGGGAGGCCTCGACCCGCGAGTTGGTAAAAAAGAGAAGAGAAATAAAAGAATATGCCGAACTGTTTTTCAAGGAAAATCCAAGCCGGGTCAAATTCATTCGAGACCTGGACCGATTGATCGACCGTGCAGAAGAAATGGACTTCCTCGAAAAAGTAGAAAACAGCGACCTGGTGGACGAACAGAAGTTCAGGATCAAGAAGATCATAAAAGCCAGGGTAGACAACGAAATTTTGGAAAACTTCAAACAACAACTCACCGAACATGCAGCTGGGCGTATTTAGTACCGATGAAAATAAATCCGGCTTCCGACTGCAGTATATGGAGCTGTACAACTGGGGCACCTTCGACGAACACGTCTGGAAGATAACCCCCGGCGGCGAAACCTCTCTGCTTACCGGGGCCAATGGCAGCGGGAAGACGACTTTTGTAGACGCACTGTTGACCCTGATCGTTCCCGAAAAGAAATATCGTTTCTATAACCAGTCTTCCGGCAGCGAAAAGAAAGGGGACCGCACGGAAGAAACATACGTGATGGGCGGCTACGGCAGCGTTCACACGGAAAGCGGACAGGGCAGCAAAACGCTTTACCTCCGGGAAAACAAAGACCAGGCCTACAGCATTCTTCTGGCCCACTTCGCAAACGAAGCGGACCAGTCGGTCACGCTCTTCCAGGTTCGCTGGTTTAGCGGCAGCGATATGCGACGCATCTTTGCCATTGCACATAAGCCGCTGCATATAGAGGAAAACTTTAAGCCGTTCGATTTAAACGGCGCATGGCGCAAAAGGATCGATCAGCAATTCAATAAGGGCAGCCGTAAACAGGTCGAATGGTTTGACTCCGCCAACAAATACGCGCAGCGGATGGTCGACGTGATGGGAATGCAAAGTATGCAGGCCCTTAGCCTCTTTAACCAAACAATGGGGATCAAGGTCCTTGGTGACCTCAACGAGTTTATCCGGAGCAATATGCTCGAGCCGCGGAATATGGAACAGGAATTCCAGGAGCTGAAGAAACACCTTTCTACACTTACCTACGCCCAGCGCAATATCGAAAAGTCGGAAGAACAGATCCGGCTGTTGAAGCCCCTGTCCAAACACTTTGTTGCGTTCAAAGAAGAAACCGATCTCGGCGCGCAGGCCCGTCAGGAAATGGACGTCGCCAAAGTCTGGAAAAGCTATTGCAAATACCATCTGCTTGATAACCGCCTTCATGAACTGCAGCAGGACACGGACGCGGCAAAACGTCAGTCCGAACATTACCGGGTAAAGATCGACGCCCTTCGCGAAGAAGAGCGCCAGACCCTGAACCAGCTTGAACAAAACAAAGCCGGACAAAGGCTCCAGCAACTACAGAAAGACAAGGAGACCCTCGAACAGCAGGTCTGGGAAGCCGAACAATCCCTGAAGAAATTCTCGGAATGGTGCCAGCTGCTAAAGCTGGAAGAGACCGCACCAAATGATGAAGCAGCCTATCTTCGGATAAAGAGAGAAGTCGACAAGGTCGATAAAAGATTGGCCAATGACATCCGGATGAACAACGAGGACCTCTACGAAGCGCAGGACCGGCAGAAAAAAGCAGCCGAACAGAAAAAGACCATCGAAGGGGAGTTAAATGTATTGCTCCAAAGCAGGAACAACATTCCCGCTCACCTGATCGGTGTCCGCCGCGAACTTTGTAACGAGTTGAAGCTGGACGAAGAAGATCTCCCGTTTGCAGGTGAACTGATGCAGGTCAGAAACGACTCGATGGACTGGCAGCCGGCCCTCGAAAAACTGCTCAACTCGCTTTCGCTGCGGATGCTGGTACCCGACAGGCATTATCGACGGGTGAACCGCTATGTCAACAGCACCAATCTGAATACAAGACTGGTCTACAACCTTGTCAAGGACATCGCGCTGCAACAACATGCCGACGATGGGACCGTCTGGCATAAACTGGATTTTCATCCCGAACATCCACTAAGCGGCTGGGTCAGCCAGCAGATCATCCAGCAATACAACTATAGCTGCGTCGATAATGAAAAGACGCTGGAAAGATTCGACAGGGCCATTACGATCCAGGGCCTGATCAAAAGCAGGGATCGCCACGAAAAAGACGATCGCCCGCAACGCAGCGATGCCAGCCGTTTCGTAATGGGCTGGAACAACGAAAAGAAAAAGGAAGCGCTGCAATACCGAAGGTCACAGCTGGTCACGGAAAAAGACCAGGCCGACGAAGCGCTGCAACGCGCCGCCCACCGGGGTAACCGCCTGCAGGAACAGGTCTTCGCCGTCAAAAATATCCGCGAACACGACGATTTTAAAAGCATCGATGTCGCGACGCTTCAACAGGAGATCCACCGGGTGGAAGAACAAGCCGGTAAGCTGAAAAAAGGAAGCGATCAGCTAAAAGCCGTTACGCAGCAGCTGGAAGAGATCCGCCAGCAGCTGGTCGACCTTCAGACCGAAAAAGATCAGCTGGTAAAGAAAATTACGCTGCTCGAACACGATCTGAATACCCGGGAAAGGGAAAGACAGGAATTGAGCGCTTTCGTCCAGCACCTGCAGGAAGAGGACAAGGACCTGCTGCTGCAGTTCCAGCAGAAACATGGCCAGCTGTTGAATGAAGAACATTTGTCGCTGGATAATGTCGACGATATCCATCACCAGCTGACCGAAAAGACCGGGCAGGCTGCAAAACAGCACGAAGAAAACGCAGCCAAAGAAGGCCGGGAAGTAGACCGCACGATCAATAAGATAAAGAATCCGCCGCTGGAGGTGTTGCAGCGCTTTACCGACTGGGCTGCCGATGTGCAGCAGCTGCCTTCGGAAAGGGAGTATGCAGGCGAATATGTGGAATGGCTGGAAAAACTGGAGACGGAAAACCTGCCGCATTTTAAAAAGGATTTCGAACGCCTGCTCCACGATACAGCGGTGATCAAAATGGGCGTGCTGAACGAAGAGCTGGAAAGCTGGGAACGGAAGATAAAGAACAGCATTACGACGCTGAACCAGTCCCTCGGCGGCATCAACTTTAACCGCCTCCCGGATACCTATATCCAGCTGGGGATACGCCCGGTTACCGATACCGTCATCAAGGAGTTTCGCTCGCACCTGCTGAACGCGCTTCCACAGGCGGCCGACTGGCAGCTGAACAGCTTCGAGGACAAAGCCCTGCACTTCAAACAGAACGTCCAAAGCTTTATCGATACCCTCGACGCCAGCGAAGCCTACCGCAACCGCGTACTCGATGTCCGCAACTGGTTTGAGTTCTGGGCCGACGAAAAGTTCCGGGAAACCAACGAGCTGAAGAAGACCTATCGCCAGATGGGCCAGCTTTCGGGTGGGGAAAAGGCACAGTTGACCTATACCATTCTTTGTAGTGCGATCGCCTACCAGTTTGGTATCACCCGCGAGGGACGCAATTCTAAAAGTCTCCGGTTCATTGCTGTCGATGAAAGCTTTAGCAACCAGGATGAGGAAAAAGCAACCTATCTGATGGAACTGTGCAAACAGCTGCATCTTCAACTGCTGGTCGTTACCCCCAGCGACAAGATCCAGATCGTCGAGAATTTCATCGCACACGTCCATCTTGTTCAGCGCGTGAATAACCGACACAGTATCCTGTTCAATATGACCAGGAAAGAACTCCGTGAAAAGAAGGATTTGTTGGTTGCCGACTAGGCTGATCCGTAGGTAAAAGACTAATAACCAAGAGAAAACCCATAGCGCTGTCTTTTTTTGTTAATGAATGGACACGGCGCTGGGTTTTTTTCTATTTTTAAGGAGATGAAGTCCGGAAAGTATATCCTATTCGCCTTGCTAGCCCTCTTGTCGGTACGGCTTAGTTTTGCACAGATCGAGACCGATTCGAGTTTTTCACTGCTGATCAACAACAGTTTCAGTTATACCCACGCCCAGGATATACACATCAACAAGTGGTTGAGCAAGTACGGTTATCAAACCATTCCCCGCGTCCCCTGCAGCTATAACTTTGAGTTGTCGGCTATCCCATCCGGCTCGAGGCTTTTGTATGATATCCAGTTGTCGACGATCACCGACGTCAGAAATCTCAGCACGTTTAATATTACGGCAGGTCTTTATGACGCCATTATAAAAACACCCTCCTTTTTATTTTACGGCGGCGCCAATGTCGGGTTCCATAGCGAGATCATCACCATCAACGGGAATATCCCCCCCGAATACCGACAGCTGGCGGATAACCACACATCACTTGCCCTTAGACGTATCGGTTTTGCAATCGACCCAGGCCTGAAAGCCATGTGGCTCCCGATCCGGATCGGGAATGTACAGATAGGCGCTTATGGCGGACTGAGCTATGCGCTTGCGCTCAATTCGGGGTGGAAGCTGGGCTATTATAACAATAACCACGGAAAATACAGCCGCTTCAGACCCCTGGGGAAACCCGCCGACCAGCTAAAAGTCAGCGAACATGGTTTCTCGGTAACGATGGGACTAAGCATACGGATCAAGGTCCTGTAAATCAATAGATAGTATAGATCAACGACTTGATCCGTTTCCCATTAAAAGACCATATTGGGAATATGGTCTTTTACCCCCCATTTTGTATTTTCACTCCGTTACTGGTGTCTTTTCCGGAATTGGTTTTTCTTCCCCATTTGCTGGAGGTGCTGCCGCAGCTGGCTTTGGTTCTGGTCCTGGTTTTCGGCCCCGGCCAGAGAGTTCCGAGATCAATTCTGCAACGAGCGCCGTCCAACCTGTCTGGTGGCTTGCGCCAAGCCCATGGTTGGTGTCGCCATGGAAATATTCGTAGAAAAGCAGCAGATGCTGGTTTCCCGGCTTCTGATAAAACCAGTTGTATTTTCCATGCGAAGGACGTTTTCCACCCTTGTCTTTTTTAAAGATGCTGATCACGCGCTGCGTCAGGAAATCGGCGACCTTCTCCAGGTTCATTTTATTGCCAGAGCCGGTGGGATATTCCACCGTAAGCCCGTCGCCATAGAACTTACCGTACTGCCGGATAGATTGGATAATGAGATAATTGATCGGTATCCAGACAGGGCCGCGCCAGTTGGAGTTACCGCCAAAGAAGTCGGAAGTCGAATCGCCCGGATCATATTTGATATGATAGTCGATCCCGCCGATATTGATATTGTACGGATGCTGCTCGTGGTATTTGGACAACGCGCGAATACCACCGGGTGAAAGGAATTCAGTTTCGCTTAGCAGTCTTTCCAATAAGTAAACAAGACGTCTTTGCGGAACCAGCGACAAAAGGATCTGTTCGCCATCGCTGTGTTCTTCGTTTGGCCAGTAGCGCTTATTCTTTAACCGATAGTTTTCAAACCAGGTGATACGCTTTTTAAAATCGGCCAGTTTATGTAACGTCTTTTTCTCGATAACGGAAACCGCAAAAAGGGTAGTCAGTCCAACGATCGACTGGATACGCAACTGGACAGGAGCCCCCCCGATCGAAAGGGTATCATAAAAGAACTTGTCTTCTTCATTCCACATTCCCGCCTCATTCAACGCTTCGGCAATCAGTACAAAATGTTCGAAGAATTTGGTCGCGGTATCTTCAAAGGAATCATCCTTCATTGCGATCTCGAGCGCGATGTCCATCATGTTGAGCGCGTACATCCCCATCCAGCTGGTTCCATCTGCCTGTTCCAGCTGCATATCCCCGCCGAGCGAATGGCTTCGATTGAAGACCCCGATATTATCAAGACCAAGGAAGCCGCCTTCGAACATGTTGTTTCCATTGGCGTCTTTACGATTGATCCACCAGGTGAAGTTGATCAGCAGTTTTTGGAAGACACGTTTCAGGAAGCCGAGATCTCCTTTGCCCGTTCGCTCTTTTTCGATGCGATAGATCATCAATGCCGCCCAGGCCTGAACCGGCGGGTTGACATCGCTGAAGTTCCATTCATAAGCTGGTATCTGGCCGTCGGGTTTCATATACCATTCCCGCATGATCAGCAGCAGCTGGTGTTTGGCGAATACGGGGTCTACCATCGCCATTGCGATACTTTGGAAAGCCAGATCCCAGGCAGCATACCAGGGATACTCCCATTTGTCGGGCATCGCGATGATGTCCTGGTTCTTGAGGTGCTTCCAGTCGTGGTTTCGTCCGTTCAGCTTGCCGGCATTGACCGGCGTCATTCCGTCGCTGGTCGTCAACCAGCGTTCCACATCGAAATGATAATATTGCTTGCTCCACAAAAGACCCGCCAGCGCCTGACGCTGAACATCGATCATTTCCTGGGTATTGCCCTTGGGGAGAATGGCATCGTAAAAAGCATCGGCTTCTTCTTTTCTGCTCTTGAACAGACCAGCCGGGTCGCCGCCAAAAGGATTTTCGATGATCTTATTGCTAAGCCGGAGATAGATCGATTTTGTCTCGCCAGGCGCCAGCGTGTATTGATAGACCGGCGAAAATTTCGTTCCGGACTTCTTGGCCCGCAGCGCTTCTACATTTGTCTTCCGGATAACGGCATCGTGGAAGGCGTCTTTTACAAAAGGCGTTTTATTGGGCTGGCCCGTCACCTTTTCCAGGTTAGTCTCGTTTTCCGTAAACAGACTATACTGGGGCGGCTGGTAGTATAAATAGTAAGATCCAAGCCGGCTATGCGTGGCTTTTACAGAGTTCTTGTCACGGCTGGTTATGACCGGTTTTTTTTCCAGACCGTCGTAATTCCAGCGGTTGTAAAACCAAAGCGTAGGTAAAACGGTGATGTCCGCCTCTTTTGAATAGCGGTTGTGGACATCGATTTTTATAAAGACATCGCGCGAGTTTTGCTTGGCGTAGGAGATAGTAACGTCGAAATATTCGTCGTTGTCGAATATTCCTGTGTCCAGGATCTCATACTCAGGTTCTTCTTTTGAAAGACGGCGATTCTCCTCTATAAGCTTCTTGTAAGGAAATTCCTGTTGCGGATATTTGTACAGGAACTCCATGTAATAATGGGTTGGGAGATTGTCGAGGTAGTAGTATAATTCCTTTACGTCTTCCCCATGATTCCCTTCCTTGTTGCCAAGGCCAAAGAGTCTCTCTTTGAGGATGGGATCCTTGCCGTTCCACAGTGAAACAGCAAAACAAAGATTCTGGAAGAAATCTGAGATTCCACCCAGCCCGTCTTCGCCCCAGTAATAAGTTCTGCAATGTGCGTGGTCGTAGGGAAAATAATGCCAGGCATCCCCATATGGACTATAGTCTTCTCTTACTGTCCCCCATTGCCGTTCACTCAAATACGGACCCCACTGTTCTAAAGGTATTTTTTTAGCAGCGTTTACTGCGAGTCTTTGATGTTCTGCCGTCATGATAGTTGTTCTTAACCGGGTGGTTACAAATCAATAGGCAAGCAAGCATTATTCCATTTCCTACCCCCGCTGGTCTTTCCCGACTGAAAGTTACTAAAAGTTAAAATGCTAAACCGCCTCCAATCTGGTATTCCTTTGGCCAAAGCCGCTGAGCAGGAGACATTTTCTCTTCCTCCTGCCTGTCACACTGTTATCTCCTACCTGTTTTCCCTGGCTGGTCAATAATTCATTCCCTTTAATGACGGCTGCCTGCCCTATTCCCCGTTCCGGTGACTGGATAAACGCTTGAACCGGGGTAGTTTATTTTGTCATTTTCTATTATGTGTGCCTAAATTCCGTTGAAAACCCCGAACTTTAAGGCCTAAGCCCAAAAACCGGCTGTCAGCTATTAATTTTTTTTATAATTCCTACCGGGTTTCGCTTTCAAAGCTGCCGGGTTATTAACCTCTTCAAAATTGACTTTTAAAGAATTTGGCCTCGATGCAAGCCTACTCGAAGGTATAGAGGCCTCCGGTTATGAGAACGCTACGCCTGTACAAGAACAGGTGATACCCATTATATTAAGCGGAAAAGATATCATCGCTTCGGCTCAGACGGGCACCGGCAAAACCGCCGCCTTTCTGTTACCGATCGTCAATAAGCTCATCGCATCGCGGCGGGACGACCAGGTCAACGCACTGGTCATCGTACCAACCCGCGAGCTGGCTATACAAATCGCACAAAACCTCGAAGGTCTTTCTTATTTCACCAATATCAGCTCTATTGCTGTTTATGGCGGAGGCGATGGAAGCAACTTCTCCACGGAAAAACAGGCGCTGTCACGTGGCGCGGATGTCGTTATCTGTACGCCCGGCAGAATGATCGCCCATCTCAATATGGGGTATGTCCAACTAAAGGGACTTCAATACCTCGTACTCGACGAGGCCGACAGAATGCTGGACATGGGTTTTTATGATGACATCATGAAGATAATTTCCTTCCTTCCGCCGGTAAGACAAAATCTTCTTTTCTCCGCCACGATGCCTGTCAAGATCCGCGAGCTGGCCAGGAAGATCCTCCACGATCCGGCAGAAGTCAATATCGCGATCTCCAAGCCGCCCGCCAAGATCGTGCAGGAAGCGTTTGTCGTCTACGAAACTCAAAAGATCCCCTTAATAAAGTGGTTGCTAAAGTCAACTAATCTTAAGAGCACGCTGATCTTTTGTTCGAAGAAACACAACGTAAAACAGCTGACCTCGGAACTTCGCAGGGCGCGCTTCAACGTCAAAGAAATACACTCGGATCTGGACCAGTCTTCGCGTGAAGACGTTCTGCTGGAGTTCAAGAGCCGGCGGTTACCTATCCTTGTTGCAACGGACATCCTCTCCCGCGGTATCGATATCGACAACATCGAAATGGTCATCAACTACGATGTGCCCAACGACGGTGAAGACTATATCCATCGTATCGGGCGTACAGCCAGAGCCGAGACCGATGGTGTTGCGTTTACTTTTGTAAGCGAGAAAGAGCAGAACAAGTTTAAAACCATCGAGGATCTGCTTGGCGATCCCGTCAGGAAGGCCGTCGTTCCCGAAGAATTTGGTGCAACGCCGGAATATACGCCAAGATCAAAAAGATCAGGCGGCGGTGGTGGTCGTAACAGAGGCGGGGGAGGCCGTGGACAGGGTGGACACAACGGCCAGGGCGGTCCGAATGGACGCGGAGCCCAGAACAGCCAAGGCGGACACGGCGGTCACGGCGGCGGAAACCGGCGGTTTCATCACAACGGTCCAAAGAAAAAAGATGGATCACCACAGGCCCAGCAGTCTCAGCCCAAACCCAACGAAAATAACAGCTAGATATATATACTGGCCCATCCCATTACCAGCCATATCAGCACGATAACAGGGGAAGGAAGCTTGCTAAAGGTAAGAAGCGCCCAGGTCACGGCGATAACACCGACGTTTATACCGATGGCGCCCCAGCTTGCGGTGTAAAAGTCCTTCATCATGTATAACGCAGCGGCTATGATAATTCCCACGACAACCGCGTTGATCCCTTCCAGCGCCCGATAGACGATCGCGTATTTCTTCAGGTTGTGCCAGATAGGAAAGAAGAACAACACGAGCAGGGCACTTGGCAAAAAGATACCGGTGGTGGCAATGAAACAGCCGAGGATCTGCTGCCCCGTCCCACGATCCTTCATCGCGATCCCACCCATATAAGAAGCTACGGAGAAGACCGGTCCGGGTATAGCACGCGCCATGCCCCAGCCCGAATAGAAGTCGCCTTTGTTTATCCGGATGATATTGGGATTCCGGTGGATCAGCGACTGTGACTGTGGACGGGCAACGTATTGTTCATACATCATCGGCATCAGTACATTTCCACCGCCAAATACAAGACTGCCGAAACGATACGTATTTTCAAACAGGTTGATCGGGCGCCGGCTTGGCCAGTCATTCTTTCTGGCCAGTTCACTGGCCGTTCCCGCCAATAGGAAGATGATCGCAAACAGCCAGATATTTCCCCATTTGATCTTCTTTGGAAGTACTTCCACCTGTGGAATACGCCGATTGCTAATGCTGGTGGCAAATCCACCCAACACCAGCAGCAGGGGAGTAATCCACGGATCACGGAAGAGCAGAAACGTGGCGACCGTGCTGAGCACCAGGATCACCCGCGTGATGGTATTATGTATCGAAAGTTTTAATGCTTGTTGTGCCGCAAAAGCCAGAAAGCCGATCGTCATCGGACCGATGAATTTGAAGAGGGCTGTGTTCATCATCGGGAAGAAAGAAAACAATCCCATCAGTAAACAGGCGGGCAGCGTCCAGATGATCAAGGTCAGCATGGCCAGTAAGATCCCGCCTCTTTTGTATCCTATAAGCGTAATCGTCTGAGTCGAAGAAGCCCCCGGCAGCAATTGACAGAAAGCGCTATACTCCATCAATTCTTCTTCTGTTACATCCCTACGGCGATGTACAAAGGTCTTCATCATCATACTCAGATGCCCCTGCGGACCCCCAAAAGCAGAAATGCTGTAGAGAAAGACTGCTTTGAGAAAGGCTATATGACGAAACAAAACGGTCAAAGCAAAGTATAAAGATGATGAATGGTGTGTACGCGGGCACAATATTATCGATTGTCAAAAACATGAGCAAAAGGAATCGCTAAGCAGGCAATTTTAACAGGCAAGTCGACAATTTCCGGCGCCCTCCCGCCAATCATCGATCTCCACCCGCATCTCCCGGCAA
Organism: Chitinophagales bacterium; assembly: GCA_015654595.1. GTDB lineage: Bacteria > Bacteroidota > Bacteroidia > Chitinophagales > Chitinophagaceae > Puia. Next base: position 14,959 of record JAATGQ010000194.1, read on the forward strand.
ACATGCCCATCCACTGTTTCACAAACTTTACCAGCCCGACAATCCGAACGGTCGGTTTATTTTTTTGTCCGATCTTTCATTACTCAATCACTCACGCATGGACATCGAAAGCATCCGCGATTACTGCTTAGCAAAGAAAAAAGTAGAAGAAGGTTTTCCTTTTGGAGAAACGACCCTCGTCTTTAAAGTAAAAGGGAAAATATTTTTGTTGGCAGCACTTGACGCCGATATCCTGCAATTCAATGTCAAATGTGATCCCGAAAAGGCCATCGAATGGAGGGAGAAATACCCCGCTGTACAGCCGGGCTATCACATGAACAAAAAAATGTGGAACACGGTCGTGATGGACGGAAGCCTCTCTACCCGCATCATAAAAGAAATGATTGATGATTCTTACCGGCTGGTGGTACTCTCTCTCCCGAAAAAAGATCAGGTAGGGCTGATCTAAGAATATTTTTATCTCCGCTTAATGATAATACCCGTTCCGTTCGATCTCCTTTCTCACCGCCTCCGGCACCAGGTATCGGATGGATCTTCCTTCTTTTATATCCTTCCGGATATCCGTTGAAGATATCGGTAAGAGAGGTGCGTTCAGAATATGAACATCCTTAGCGCCGGGGTACTCAGGAAGTTTCTCGTGCTCTGGCCGTCGGTAAACAAAGATAGAGTAATGCTGAATCAACCACTGATAGTTCTTCCACTTTGGAAGGTTCTGAAAACTATCGCTCCCCATGATGATGGAAAATTCATACGTAGGGTATTTTTCCTGAAGATAGGCGAGGGTGTCGACGGTATAGGAAGGCTTTGGAAGTTTGAATTCTATGTCCGAGGCTTTAAAACCGTTCTCTCCTTCTATGGCCAATTGTACCAGGTAAAGCCGGTGATACTCATTCAACAGACTCGAGGCGGGCTTGAGCGGGTTTTGTGGAGAGACGACAAACCACACCTGTTTGATATCAGTATGTTGTAGGATATAGTTGGCGATGATCAGGTGGCCATGGTGGATCGGGTTAAATGACCCGAAATAGAGCCCGACCTTCATTTGTCGCCCTCCTCCATGAAAATATTGTCGGCCTCATCTAAGCGAAGGCTCAGGTTATAACCAGCAACAGTTATAGAGATGGGATCTCCGAGGGGGGCAATTTGTTCTACTTTAATCAATTCACCGGGTACACAACCCATCTCCATTAATTTCAGGAAGAGGTCATTTTTTTCAAAAGAATGAATCCTTGCTATTGTTCCTGGTTCTAACTGTGATAATCTCTTCATTGTAAATACCCTCAACTTTTAAGAGAGAACAAAATTAAACTTTGTTAAATGAAATAACCTTACGATTTTCGAAAATGCCTTCAACATCGACAACTCCCATTGTGCTGTTTGACTTCCTCGAGGAGGTCACATTGAAAGAGAGGACCCGGCTTAAAACATTCCTTCCCGAACTATTTCGCAAGGAAAAGAAGAAGCTGGGGCAGATTCAATATGTATTTTGCTCTGACGATTATCTCCTGGGGATCAACAAACAGTTCCTGAATCATGACTTTTATACCGATATTATAACCTTCGATCTCTCCAATCCCGGCCAACCTATAAACGCGGAAATCTATATAAGTGTTGATAGAGTAAAGGATAACGCAGCTCGGTTTAACACGTCTTTAAAGCAGGAGCTGCACAGAGTCATTTTCCATGGAGCCCTGCATCTTTGCGGGTACAAGGACAAAACCGTAAAAGAAGAGAAGATGATGCGGAAAATGGAAGAGAAGTATCTGGATATTTATTTCTCCTAAGAAACCGTAACAATCCGTGTTCCACGTGGAACGATCCCTTATATCCACCTTCCTTAATTCGCCAGGCAATTTTTCAGTCGTTACACCGGTTACTTTATGGATCTGCACGTTCGTAAGCCTTAATTTGCCAGGCACTCCTTCAGTCCTTTCACCTATTCATTCAAAAATAGGTGCAGGCTTTCTTGCCGCCAACCTATCCTCACTATCTCCATCATTTGTATATTCTAAAATACCAAAGAGATCGGCTTAAATCTACAGCAAAGTTCCACGTGGAACCTGTGAAAATATTTGATCCGCCTTCCCAACTTCATGGTAATTTTGCACCATGTTTCAGCAATACGATATCATAATAGTAGGAGCAGGACATGCAGGTTGTGAGGCCGCTGCTGCTGCCGCCAATTTGGGTTCGAAGGTTCTTTTAATCACCATGAATATGCAGACCATCGCACAGATGAGCTGCAACCCTGCCATGGGAGGAATAGCCAAGGGCCAGATCGTAAGAGAAATTGACGCGATGGGAGGCTATTCGGGAATAGTAACGGATAAAAGCATGATCCAATTCAGAATGTTAAACCGCTCAAAGGGACCCGCTATGTGGAGCCCAAGGGCTCAGAGCGATCGCATGCTTTTTGCCGCCATCTGGAGAGAGATGCTCGAGCAAACACCCAATGTAGATTTCTACCAGGACATGGTGAACTCGATCCTGGTAAAAGATGGAAAAGCCTGTGGTGTTATCACAGGTCTCGGCTATGAAATACACTCAAAGGCAGTCGTCGTTACCAGCGGAACCTTTCTAAACGGCGTCATCCATATCGGTGAAAAGAGATTCGGAGGGGGGAGGGTAGCAGAGAAAGCAGCTACCGGAATAACGGAGCAACTCGTCGCACTCGGCTTTGAAAGCGATCGTCTTAAAACAGGCACACCTCCCCGTATCGATGGAAGAAGCATTGACTACTCCAAAACGGAAGAACAAAAGGGAGACGACGAGATCGTTGGATTCTCCTACATGGATATTCCAAAGCCTACTCGACAACGGAGCTGTTGGATCACCTACACCAACTCGACGGTTCACGATATCCTCAAGACAGGTTTTGACCGAAGCCCCATGTATACCGGAAGGATCGAAGGTGTCGGTCCAAGATATTGTCCTAGCATCGAAGACAAGATCAACCGCTTTGCCGACAGGGAAAGACATCAACTCTTTATCGAACCGGAAGGATGGAATACAGTCGAAATCTATGTCAACGGATTCTCTACCTCCCTTCCGGAAGAAGTACAATACGAAGCACTGAGACAAGTTCCGGGATTTGAAAAGGTCCGGATCTTCCGACCAGGTTACGCCATCGAATATGATTACTTCCCACCAACCCAGCTGAAACATTCTCTGGAAACAAAGGGAATGAACAACCTCTTTTTTGCCGGCCAGATTAATGGAACAACGGGATACGAAGAAGCTGCCTGCCAAGGCCTGATGGCAGGGATCAACGCTCACCAAAAAGTAAATCATCTCGAGCCCGTTATTCTGCAACGGTCCGAAGCCTATATCGGCGTATTGATCGATGACCTCATCAGCAAGGGGACAGAAGAACCCTACCGTATGTTCACCTCCCGTGCAGAATTTAGAACGCTGCTAAGACAAGACAACGCCGACCTCCGACTCACAGAATTGAGTTATCGGCTTGGTCTCGCTTCACAGGAGAGAATGGAAAAAACGCTAAAGAAAAAAGAAGGCACCGAAAAGATAAAAGAGACACTGCAGCAATTCTCATTGGAACCGGAAGAGTCAGCCAATTATCTGCTCGAAAAAAATACAACCCCGCTAACTCAAAAACAAAAGGCTGCCCAAGTCCTGCTAAGACCAACCGTTGACCTCCTATCGATGGCCGGATCCATTCATCGTCTTGGTCATGAGCTAAAAGATTATTCAGCCGACACTTTGGAACAGGCAGAGATCCAACTCAAGTACGACGTCTATATCGAAAAGGAAAAAGACCTCGTCCAAAAAATGTCACAACTGGAAAACCTGCTGATTCCCGATAACTTCAATTACGACAAAGTCGCTTCTCTTTCAAACGAAGCGCTGCAGAAGTTCAAAAAGATAAAACCGCGAACCCTCGGCCAGGCAAGCCGGATCAGCGGAGTCAATCCCAGCGATGTCCAGATCCTTATGGTCTTCATGGGACGATAAAAAAACAAATGGCCGGTATTTGCCGGCCATTTGTTTTATAAGTAGTTGTAAACTAATTATTTACAACCCATATTGGGCACTGATCTCCAACATTCTCTCTATCGGCTTGCGCGCAGCCGCCATTAAAGCGGGATCCATCAGCAGCTCAGGCTGCTCATACTTCATACAGAGATAAAGTTTTTCTAATGTGTTCAGTTTCATGTGCGGACAATCATTGCATGCGCAATGATTTGTCGGCGGCCCGGGTATGAAGGTCTTCTCTGGCGAAGCAAGCTGCATCTGGTGCAATATGCCGGTCTCTGTGACCACGATGTACTCCTTGGCCGTGTCCTTCTTCGTATAATTAAGTAAGCCCGTTGTTGAGCCTATAAAGTCGGCTAGACGCAATACGGGTTCTTCACATTCTGGATGAGCGATCACCTTTGCCTCCGGATGCCTGATCTTGAGCTTGGTGATCCTTTCCACGCTAAAAATTTCATGCACCATACAAGAACCATCCCAAAGCAACATATCGCGGCCGGTCTTCTTCACGAGATAGGCGCCGAGATTCCGGTCCGGCGCAAAAATGATCTTCTGATCCTTTGGCAGACTTTCTACGATCTTTTCGGCATTCGAGGAAGTACAGATAATATCACTCAGCGCTTTGACCTCAGCTTTGCAGTTGATGTACGAGATCACGACATGGTCCGGATGCGCCTCGCGGAAAGCTTTAAACTTATAACCCGGCGCCGAATCGGCCAGTGAACAACCCGCTTTCAGATCCGGCAGCACCACTTTTTTATTTGGGTTGAGGATCTTAGCCGTCTCCGCCATAAAATGGACGCCGGCAAAAACGATCAGGTCAGCACTCGTCTTGGCCGCCTGCTGCGCCAGCCCAAGACTATCCCCAAGATAATCGGCGACATCCTGGATATCGGAGTCCTGGTAATAATGCGCGAGCACCACCGCATTTTTTTCTTTTTTCAACTTCTCGATCTCCAAAAACAAATCGAGCTCCGGCGAAACGGCTATATCCAAAAAACCTTTGCTCTCCAATTGCTGGCTCGCAGTTTCTGTGTTAATATCTGCCATAGTATTTAATAATATCTATTTTTTAAAATAAAAGCTATTACTATTATCCCTGTGAATTCGTGGAAAACATATTGTGTCAACCAATTGAAATTCAAAAAATTCATAGTTATGCACAGTATTCCACATTTACTTAACAACTCAAAAATCTCTTTGGATCACTGTTTCGGGTGGTTTTCCACTTCGGTGGAGGGAAAAAGCATCCGGAAAACTACTTTTTCTATTTTTTGTCAACGGCGGTGGAATAACTTGGCAATTTCGCACGTCGACCATCCGCTGATCCGATCCAACCAATTTTATTCTCCAACTACTCCCAAAAACTGACGTGAAAAAACATGGGTTTTCCACCTCAAAACTACGTTATTCATAACTCCCTGTTGATTATCGTTTCACGCCCAAGGTTCCACAGGAATAACCCGCCCGGACCCCGCCGGCTCCAGCAATGAGGAGAAACTTTTAAAACGCTGAACAGAAGCCGACTTAACACTATTTTCCACAATTTGTTCATAATCTTTTTTCCCCTATTTTTGCCATCCGTTTTTATCGGAAAATAATATAATATTACAAGCCCCGGGTGAAAACGAAAACGTTAAACGCAAAATTATACCGGAGAATTTAGATTATGTCAATACTTCAGCAAATACGGGATAAAGCAGCCTGGTTAGTTTTTGGTCTTATCGCGCTCAGCCTTGTCGGCTTCCTGTTAATGGATGCCTTTGTAGGAAGAAGCCGGATTTTTGGTAATAAGTCCACCGTCATCGGTGTAGTCAACGGAAACAAAATTGAAGACGCGGATTTTCAGTCTCGTGTCTCCGCTCAGGAAGAACAGGCAAAAGCCAGTGGCTATCAGATGAACGACGCCGTTCAACAGAACATCAAGGACGGGGTATGGAACGAAATGATCGAAGACGCGATCCTCAGCAGTGATATCGCTGCCCTGGGTATCGACGTAAGCGACAAAGAAATAAACGACATGCTCGTGGGCACCGACGCCAGCCCCGACATCCGCAGAGCCTTCACTGATCCCAAGACCGGGATGTTTGATTCGCAGGCTGCCGCAGCCCGCATCAACCAGCTGAGAGCGCTTTATAAGAGCGGTCCTAAAAAAACGGGGGACAACAGCCAGTACGAATTTGCAAAACGCTTTTTCGAAGAAGGTATTCCCCAGATCATCAAGGTTCGCCTGAAAGAAAAATATATGGCGCTGTTGACGAACAGCTCCTATGTCCCCAAGTGGATGGTTGAAAAAATGAACGCCGACAACAGCCAGCTGGCTTCGGTTTCTTATGTCAACACACATTATTTTACTATCCCCGACAGCTCGGTAAAGATCAGCGACGAAGAGATCAGTGAATATGTCGGAAAACACCCCGACCAGTTCAAGCAGGAAGAAAGCCGCAGCCTCGCCTATGTTACTTTTGATGCTTCTCCCAGCAAAGAAGATAGCGCGAAACTGAAAAAGGAAATGGCTGATAAGGTTGAAGAATTTAAGAACACAAAGGATATCAACTCATTCCTGGGCCGCTATGGAACCCAAACGGATTATGCCGATGCCTACTTTGGAAAAAACCGTATCCAGATCCCCGTTAAGGACTCCATCTTCGCTCTCCCCAAAGGCGGCGTTTTCGGACCCTACCTCGATGGCGGTGATTTTGTAGACGCCAAGCTCGTCGACATAAAGACCCTGCCCGACTCTGTAAAAGTTCGTCACATCCTGGTTGCGACCACCGAAAGAAACGGTCAGCAGATCCGCGACGACAGCAGCGCCAGGAAAAGACTCGACAGCGCAATAGCCATGCTGAACAGCGGTCAGAGCTGGGATAGCGTTGCCGCAAAAATTTCTGACGACCCCGGTTCCAAAGACAAGGGCGGTCTTTATGACTGGTTTGCATCCGGTAACATGGTAAAGGAATTCAACGATTTCGCGTTCGAAGGAAAAGTTGGTGACAAGAAAATAGTAAAGACTTCTTTCGGATACCATTATATAGAGATCCTCGGTCAGAAGGATTTTGAGCCAGCCTATAAGATTGCTTACTTCAGCAAAAAGATAGAAACCAGCCCCGAAACTGATCAGGCTGCTTCCGGACTGGCCAGCCAGTTCGCCGGAGAAAGCCGCGATGCGAAGAGCTTCGACGACAATCTGCAAAAGACGAACCTGCACAAGTCGCTGGCCCCGGATATCCACCCCGCGGAATCCAACATCCCTGGTCTGGGAATCAATCGCCAGCTCGTTCGCTGGCTGTATGATAACAACGTCGGTGCGGTTTCTGAGCCTTACGCGATTGGCGACAAATATGTCGTTGCCATCGTAACGGAAATAAATAACGAAGGCCCTATGTCTGCGGCAAAAGCCCGTCTCCGTGTTGAGCCCATTCTGCGTAATAAGAAAAAAGCTGAACAGATCACGAAGAAACTGGGCAGCCCTGCTTCGCTCGATGCTGTTGCCAGCGCATCTAATACGACCGTTCTGCACGCAGACAGCCTGTTCTTCGGAACTTCCTACCTGCCAAACAATGGCGGGATGGAACCAAAGGTCGTCGGAGCTTCCTTCGACAAGCAATTGACAGGTAAAGCTATTTCGCCCGCCATCGCAGGCAACAGCGGCGTATTCTTTATAAAAGTGGAAAACATCGCCGCAATATCCAACCCTGCCGGTGATGTACAACAACAGCGCTTTATGCTCGAACAGCGCGAGCGCCAGAACATCGGCCAGAACATGGTTGCCGACCTTAAGAAGCTGGCAACGATCAAGGACGACAGGGGTAAATTTTACTAAAATCGAGTTTTTCGATAAAAAAGACCATACTTAGTGTGGTCTCCCCCGGCAAAGATTCTTTGCCGGACATAAAAGAAAAAAGACCGGCACTTTTAACGAAGGCCGGTCTCTTTTTTGTACATACCTTTGCACTGTGAGCGAAGAAATTATCAATAGAGTAGCGAATAGCGGTCTGCTGACACTTGACCTGGAAGACTATTATCCAAAAGAAGAGATCGTAGTGCTGGATCTGAAGCCCTTGTTATTCATGGGAATGATCTTAAAGGAAAAGGATTTCAGAGCCGGTCTGCAAAATATTGACTGGACAGTCTACCAGGACAAGATACTTGCCGTCACCTGTACGGCCGACGCCATCATCCCCTCCTGGGCCTATATGCTTGTAGCCGTACAGGCACAGCCATTTGCAAAAATGATTGTACTCGGCGATCAGCAGGCAGCGCTGCAGCAAGTCTTCCTCTCCAACCTGCACTCTATAGATATTACCCCATTCACTGACCAGCGTGTGGTGGTAAAGGGATGCGGTGATCTTTCAGTCGGCGGCTTCGCCTATCTGGAAATCGCCCGATTGTTAAAGCCAGTGGTAAAAAGTATTATGTACGGAGAGGCATGCAGTAACGTGCCCGTATATAAGAAAAAATAGTTCGCGAGGGCTTGCCCTTTAAATCGCATAGCTATGAATGTTGAAATCCTGGCAAGGATTCAGTTTGCCTTTACCATCGGCTTCCACTACATTTATCCTCCGTTGAGCATCGGCCTCGGTCTTATGCTCGTTATTCTGGAAGGCCTCTATCTGAAAACGGGTGACCGGATTTATGAAATGGCCGTCCGCTTCTGGATTCGGATCTTCGCCCTCATCTTTGGAATCGGAGTAGCCACCGGCATCATCATGGAATTCGAGTTCGGCACCAACTGGGCCACCTATTCGAAATATGTCGGCGACATCTTTGGCAGCGCCCTTGCCGCGGAAGGGATCTTTGCCTTTGCGCTCGAGTCGGGCTTTCTGGGTATTCTCATTTTTGGCTGGAACCGCGTCGGACCAAGGGTCCACTTCTTTAGCACGATAATGGTGTTTTTCGGATCACTCTTTTCAGCCGTCTGGATAGTAGTTGCCAATTCCTGGCAACAGACACCGGCAGGTTTCCACATAGTCGGCGAAGGGATGAACGCCCGCGCGGAAATAGTGGATTTCTGGGCGATGGTCTTTAACCCCTCCAGCGTTGACCGGCTTTTACACGTCTGGATCGGCTCGATCCTGGCCGGCGCCTTCCTCGTCCTTAGCGTCAACGCCTGGTACATCCTGCACAAGAAACATCTCGAGATCGCAAAACCTACTTTCCGTATCGCGCTTACCGTAGCTGCCGTCTTTTCGCTGCTGCAATTATTTATCGGCCACCGCAGCGCCGATGGCGTAGCACGCTATCAACCGGCAAAGCTCGCCGCGATGGAAGGTCACTACGACAGCAGTGCAAAGGCGGATATGTTTTTGTTTGGCTTTGTCGACAATAAGAATCAGAAGACCAGCGGGGTCAGTATTCCCGGTGGCCTTTCCTTCCTGGTGCACGGCGACTTCAAAGCCCCGATCACCGGACTCGACGCATTCAAGCCAGAAGACCGGCCCAGCCAGGTCAATTCGGTTTTCCAGTTTTATCATCTGATGGTGATCCTCGGGCTGGGGATGATCGGCCTCTCCCTGCTTGGCTGCTGGCTTTGGTGGAAGAAGAAGTTATTTGAGTATCGATGGCTGCTGTGGGTTTATGCCTTGAGCGTGCTTTTACCGCAGCTTGCCAACCAGGCAGGCTGGTTTACCGCCGAGATGGGCCGCCAGCCCTGGGTAGTGTATGGTCTCTTGCGCACATCCGATGCCTTGTCGAAAGTGGTCACCGCCAACCAGATCGTTTTTTCATTGATCCTTTTTACACTGGTATACGTGGTGCTCTTTGCGCTCTTTCTTTTTCTGCTCAACAGGAAGATCCAGCACGGCCCGGTAGACCATGGTACAAAAGAAGATATAGAAAGCGGCGCCCGCCGGGACAACCCGCTGCTCGAACACGAACATCAAGAACCGATCGCTGCGGAATAAAATTTTTATAGGATGCAAACATTCCTGGGACTGGACTATAATCTTTGGTGGTATCTTGTCTTTGGCGCCGTTATCAGCGGGTATGCCATCCTTGACGGCTTTGACCTGGGCGCAGGATCGCTCCACCTGTTCCTGAAAAAGGAGGAAAGCCGGAGAATAGCGATGAATGCCATCGGCCCCATCTGGGATGGCAACGAAGTATGGCTGGTTATCGGCGGCGGCGCGCTGTTCGCTGGATTCCCGGTTGCATACGCGGCGATCTTTTCGGCTTTTTATGTCCCCTTTATGGTCTTTCTCGTGGGGCTTATCTTTCGGGCGGTATCGATCGAATTTCGCAGTAAGGAGCCAATGTTGTGGTGGAGAAAAGCGTGGGACATCGTATACTGCTTTGCTTCCATCGTGATCTCACTGTCGCTGGGGCTGATGCTTGGCAATGTCGTCGAAGGCCTGCCGCTGGATGCGAACCATGAGTTTTCGGGGAACTGGCTGAGCTTCTTTAACCCGTTTGCGATCCTTGTGTCGATCACCACTCTCGCCCTCTTTATGATGCACGGGGCTATTTTCCTGATGATGAAGACGGAAAACAGACTCTTTGTAAAACTGTATGTCCTGGCCAACGACTTTATCATTTTCTTCGTCGTCAGCTTTGTCGTTACGACGGTCTATACACTGCTCTACCTCCCGCATCTCAGCGATTTTATAAGAAGCAGACCGGGTTATTTTATTATCCCGCTGCTGATGATCCTTTCGATCGCCAACATCCCGAGACAGGTAAAAAAGGGTAAGTACCGCTATGCCTTTATCAGCAGTGCCGTCACCATCGCGCTGCTGCTGATCATGGTGGCATTGGAAGTTTTTCCTTATCTGCTCTATTCTCCAAAACAGCCGGTCAACAGCATTACGGTATATAACGCGGCATCGTCGGAAAAGACCATGCACATCCTGCTGATCATGGCGCTGGTCGGCACCCCGCTGGTCGGAATTTATACTTCCTTTGTGTTCTGGACCTTCAAGGGAAAGGTTAAGCTAGACGAGATGAGCTACTGATGTTTTTAAGTGTTCCCAAAGCATGGAATGGCTGGGAGCAGCTGCGTTGTGCAGCGTGCCGGCCATGATGATATAGGCAACGGTAAAGTAGATGACCAGTCCCGTTACGTCTACGAGGGTCGCGACGAAAGGGGCTGAAGAAGCGGCCGGATCGGCGCCCAGTTTTTTCAGGATCAGCGGCAGCATACTACCGGACAGCGTACCCCAGGTAACGACACCGATCAAGGCAAAAAAGACCGTCGTGGCAACCTGCATCCAGTTGGCGCCATAGTCGTACAGATGGAAGTGCTGCCAGATATAGATACGAAGAAATCCGACTATTCCGAGAATGGTCCCCAATACAACACCCGAAAGCAGCTCGCGGCGGATGACGCGCCACCAGTCACGGAAGCCGATCTCACCCAGTGCCATTGCGCGGATAATGATGGAAGAGGCCTGACTGCCGGAGTTACCGCCGCTGGAGATGATCAGGGGAATGAACAGCGCCAGCACGACGGCCTTGCTGATCTCGTCTTCGAAATGACCCATTGCGGTGGCGGTCAGCATTTCCCCAAGGAAGAGGATGATCAGCCAGCCCGCTCTTTTCCGTACCAGGCTTGCAAAAGGGATCGTGGTATAGGGTTCGTCGAGGGCTTCGGAACCACCGATCTTCTGGATTTCTGCGGTGTCTTCTGATTCTGCCAGACGCAGTACGTCGTCAATCGTCACGATACCCAGCAGCACACCGTTGTTGTCGACCACCGGCAGCGCGTAGCGGCTGTTATTTTTAAAAACCTTGATGGCTACTTTCTGAGCATCGGTGACGTTCAGCGCGATAAACTGGTGATCCATGATCTCGGCTACCCGCGTGCTCGGATCTACGACCAGGAAGTCTTTGATGTTGATGTCGTCGATCAGGACGCCTTTTTCGTCGATGACGAAAAGCCAGTTGAGCGTTTCTGTCGCATGCCCGCGCTGACGGATAATGGAGAGCACCTCCTGGCAGGTTTCTTCCATCTTTATGGCTACATAGTCCGGGGTCATCAGCCTGCCGACGGATCCTTCTTCGTAGCCGAGCAATATCAGGGTTTTTTCCCGGGCTTCCGGCGACAGGATCTTGAGCAATTCCTTTACATGGTTCCCCGACAGTTCTTCCAGGAAGGCAGTCCGGTCGTCGGGCTGCATCGCGTTGAGCAGCTCGGCGGCTTTTTCTTCCGGCAGCGATTTTATGATGATCTCCTGTTTCTGCTTGCGCAGGAATTTGAAGGCGCGCGCCGCATGTTTGGGGTCAAGGTGCGAGAAGAGCTTGACGGCCCATTGAGTGTGCCGGTTGGCAAATTCGGCGATGTCTCTTGGCGTGAGCTTATTCAGTTTTACAAAATCTGTGATCTTGTTATGCTGAAGGAGGTTTTTGATATCGTTGAGCATATACCAAAAATACTGAACCCGTATTGCTTATGAAAAGGGGAGCTGGATTATTTTACTGTTATAAAGCTGGGACTGCAGCAAGGTCCTGGCGTCTGGACGGCGGAAGATGGCAGACTAAGGCGAGACAAACCCGTCGGTATAATGAACCACGATATTGCTGCCGGTAACCAGGTTTCCGCTCAGCCAGTTGACAGGCTGTGTATTCCCTGCACCGGAAAACTGTAAAACGCCATTGTTAAACGTAGTAAGAACGGCGTCTCCCGTCAGGCTGGTCACCTGACCCGGATTCGGAAAGGCCGTAGAAAAATACATGCCTTTTATTACCTGGTGACCCAGGAGCTGGACCAGGCTGTCGTACCCTATCGAGTCGACGGCCGTCACCGTATCGTATCCTATCGCCCGGAAAGCGTTGTTGCTGGGAAGCAATACCGAGTACTGGCCCGTCAGGAGAGCAGAATCATAGAAATTGGTCCGGATATAAGCCTCCGACAGAAAGGTAAGGCTGGTATCGTTGATCAGGATCTCCGTGACGGAATCCGCGGTGCCGGGAAGCAGCGAACTCAGCCGGTAGACCGTAGCCTTTCCGACCGCGATGGAGGTATCGGGAGCAGTACTGCTTTCGTTGAACAACAGCTGGCCGGGACTTTGTTTCCGGACGAAGATAGGAACATTCAATGCGGTGGGATAGGATGAATCCTGGGCGGAAGCCACGAGATTGGCGGATTCGATGTACTGGTACTTAATTAACCGGTCCGCAAGCGTGGAGGACATATTGCTGATCGAATCGGAGGTATAGCCGGCAGCCCTTAGCGCAATATTCGTTGGGATCAGCAGCGTGGCGCTGTCGTCGGCCAGCAATCCTACATCATTACCCTCGATCAGCATCTGGTGGAAGAGGCTCATCGTGGTATCCCCATTCACCAGGGTCTGCAGGGGAGTAAGCGTAACCTTGGTAGTAGTGGTCTTTGTCTTTTTACAAGAAAAAAACCCGATGAAAAGAAGTATGAACAGTCCGATAAAGGATGTCGAAACAAAACTTTTCATCGAGTGGTATTTTAGCTGTAAATGAATAGCTTATAATTTCTCGTACAATGCTCTGAGCCTGTCCCTGGTCATTAGTTTTTCCCAGTCCTTACCCAGCGCATTTTCCCACAAAGGCTTCATTACAAGAGAAACGTCAATCATGGTGTTGAATTGTTCGTCGGTAAGCCCTTTTGTAATGTGCTGGGGGATATCGATCTTGTTCTTTTCCACCATTTTCTTGAATTCATATACGCCTTCGGGGTAAAATTCTTCCAGCTTGTCGAACACGATACAGTTGCCGATGCCATGTTTTGTTCCCAGAAGATAGGCCAGACCATAGCTGACGGCGTGCGCCACCCCGACCTGGGAGTAGGCGATGCTCATCCCGCCGGCGTAGGAAGCCATCATCAATTTGTCGTCGCTTTCTGCATCCCAGGTGTCTTTTTTTACATAAACCTCCTGGCAGAGCTGAAGGGCTTTTTCACCGTATGATTTGCTGAATTCGTTGAGGTAGGTGCCGGTCAGGCTCTCGATACAGTGGATATAACAGTCCATACCTGTATAGAAGCGCTGGTTGACGGGGGCGTTTGCGGTAAGTTCGGGATCGAGCACGATCTGATCAAAGGGAGTGAAATCGGAGTTCATACCCAGCTTTTTTGTCGGACCGGTCAGAACCGTTGTACGCGAGACTTCGGCGCCCGTCCCGCTGAGGGTGGGGATGCCCGCTTTGTAAACACCCGGAACTTTTACCAGGTCCCAGCCCTGGTAATCCGCAGAGGAGCCGGGGTTGGTCATCATCAGGGATACCGCCTTAGCCAGGTCCATCGCGGAACCGCCGCCGATACCGATGACGCCGCTGACAGTACCAAATTCCTGCTTCAGGTCACCGGCAATCTTATCGACATAGGTCGTCTTTGGTTCGTAGGTGACATCGACAAAGATCAGCTTGTCTTTTCCGCGAAGCGGGATACGATGGGCCAGCGGACTATTTTCAAAAAAATGATCGAGCAAAAAAACCATTGGAGCATCCCCTTTACGGCGGGGTGCTATAATCTCATCGAGTTGATTGAAACTACCACGCCCATACACCACATAATCAACCATTTTGAAATTGCGGAACTTCATAGTAATAGATTAAGATTGATCCGCAAAATTAAGGGAATGTTACCTACTCCGCAAAAAGCACAGCATCCCGCTTATTCAGCGAACAATGCTGCCGCTCCAAATACCCCGGCGCTATCCCCCAATTTTGGCTTGATAAGGGCTACTTCGACCCGGTTGTTAAAGATAAACTTGCCAAGCGCCTCACGGCCGGTTGAGTAGAGCACGTCGATATTGCCGACACCGCCGCCGATGACGATGACGTCGGGGTCCAGCATGTTGGTGATGACAGAAACTGCCTTGCCAAAGAAATGGCAGAGCCTTTCGATCGTTTTGGTTGCTGCCGGATCATTCCCCGACAGGTAACGGGCCACAATCTCTTTCAGCTTTATCGATTGACCGGTGAGAGAAGTATAGTAGCGTTCGGTTGCAGGACCGGAGATAACCGTTTCGACGCAGCCTGTCTTGCCGCAGTAGCAAGGTCCGCCGGATTCATCGAGGAAGTTATGACCCCATTCTCCGCCGATGCCGTGCCGCCCGTTCCATATCTTGCCGTCGATCACGAGACCGCCGCCGACGCCTGTACCCATGATGATGCCAAATACCATACGGCCATTGGGATCGGCTTCACGGACGCCGCCCCAGTGTGCTTCGGCCAGCGCAAAACAGTTGGCGTCATTGGCCAGCTCGATTTTTATCTTCAGCTTTTCCTCAAGATCTTTTTTCAGCGGCATACCGTTTAGCACAACGGTATTGGCATTCTTCATTGTCTGTAACGTAGGATCCAATACGCCGGGCGTACCGATACCGATAGCGGTTGGCGTCAATCCGGATTGACGTGACATTTCAGCTACGAGCTTTTCTATCTGTCCGATGATATGCTCGTAACCCTTTGCTGCTTCTGTGTCGACGCGTGTTCTGACAAGAGGTTTCGGATTCGCTAATGATTCGAGAATAACGCCTTCGATCTTTGTTCCTCCGAGGTCGATGCCCCATAGTGGTTGGTTCATATGTCTGCAGTAATTTAGACCGGATGTCGGGTCCGGGCGCTAAATTTAATAAATCAGCCTTTTAGCATTTTCGAAAACTTTTTATGCTGGCCCCGCCGGGGCCTATAAGTCGCTTGGGAGTATGCACTCAGGCCTATGTGCCGGCTGTTGGCGCACAAGCCTGAAGCATGGGCATTATAACAGAGCTGCCGCCCGTTGGAGGTCTTCTGGCGTATCTATTTCCACGCCCATATAGTTGGTCACGACCATACGGATCGGAACGCCATTCTCAAGATATCTCAAACATTCGATCTTCTCAACGGCTTCCAGCGGACTGACCGGCCAGGAGGTAAATTGCAGCAGCGCCTGTTTTCTGAAAGCGTAGACGCCGATATGTTCGTAGTATACGGCAGCGGCGTTGGTATCGCGAGGATAGGGGATAACGCTTCGGCTGAAGAAAAGCGCATTGTTGTTCTTGTCGAGCGCGACCTTTACATAGTTGGGATCGTCGATGAACTTCTGTTCTTTCAAGACCTGCACCAGCGAAGCCACCTGCACCTGCTGGCCGTCGGCGCCATGAAAGACAGACAACACTTTTTCCAAAGGTTCCCGCCGGACGAAGGGCTCATCGCCCTGAACGTTTACAACGACATCCACATCCATATCGGCAATAGCTTCTGCAATCCGGTCACTGCCGCTTTCGTGTGTGCGGATACTCATCCTGGCTTTGCCGCCATGGCTGATAATCTCCCGGTAGATCAAATCGCTGTCGGTCACCACCATCACTTCGTCGAAAAGCCCGGTGGCTGCCGTATTATCGTAAGTATGACGGATCACGGTCTTGTTTCCCAGCACCTGCATAAGTTTTGCAGGAAAACGGGTCGCGGCATACCGCGCGGGGATCATGGCGACAATTTTCATGACTCGAAAATAGGTTTTTTCAGTAACTTACCTCCACTAACGTTACCGACTGCCATCTGCATCGCCGGAGCCGCCTCCGGCTCCTACAACCACGAAAACCATCTACTGCATGCAAACCACCGATCTGCTTAACAGCTATTATGTCGACACCCATACCTGGGATGAGATGTACGCGCGAGACGCTATCCGCCAGCAATACAAAGGGGTCGTCGACTTTCTGCAACAAATGAGTATCGACGAGCTGAACAAGAAGGAAGAATTTGCAAAACGGATGTTCATGAGTCAAGGCATCACGTTCACTGTCTATAGCAGCGGCGAAGGAATAGAAAAGATCTTTCCCTTCGATATCATCCCAAGGATCATCACCGCCTCGGAATGGAGCTATATCGAAAGCGGTATCCGCCAGCGGCTAAAGGCCCTGAACCTCTTTCTGAAGGATGTTTACAATAACCAGTTTATCATAAAGGACGGGATAGTGCCCGTCGACATTGTCTACAGCTGTCCCCACTTCCTTCGGGAGATGCATGGCTTCCCCGTCCCACATGATATTTATGTGCATATCGCGGGGATCGACCTGATCCGGGACCAGGACGGCACCTTTTATATTCTCGAAGATAATCTGCGTACACCCAGCGGCGTAAGTTATATGCTGGAAAACAGGGAGATCACAAAACGGATCTTCCCCGATCTGATCCCCCGGAACAATGTCAGGACGGTGACGGAATATCCCGACATCCTTCACCGCAATCTTGTCTCTCTTTCTCCCCGCCAGACGGTCAATCCAACCATCGTACTGCTGACGCCGGGAATCTATAATTCCGCCTATTTTGAGCATACGACCCTTGCCCGCCTGATGGGTGTCGAGCTGGTAGAAGGCCGGGACCTGGTGATCGACAACCATCGGGTCTTTATGAAGACGACAGCCGGCCTGCAACAGGTTGACGTGATTTACCGGCGCGTAGACGATGAGTTTCTGGACCCACTGGTGTTCAAACCGGACAGCATGCTTGGCGTCGCGGGGATCATGAGCGCCTATCGGAAAGGCAATGTCGCGATCGTGAATGCTGTTGGCAATGGCGTCGCGGATGACAAGGCGATCTATGCTTATGTGCCGGCGATGATCCGCTACTATCTGAACGAGGAGCCTATCCTCAAAAACGTTCCGACCTATCAACTCGGCAACCTGGAAGAAAGAGAATATGTGTTGGCCAATATCGAACGGATGGTCGTCAAGAAAACCAATGGCAGCGGCGGCTATGGTATGTTGATGGGCAATAGCGCAACCGACGAAGAGATCGCCAGCTACAAAGCGGAAATTCTAAAAGACCCGCGGCAGTATATCGGGCAGCCGATCATCAGTCTTTCTTCCGCCCCCTGCTATATGCACGGGAGACTAAAACCTCGCCGCGTAGACCTGAGGCCCTTTGCGCTTTGCGGTCCCGACGGGATCCAGATCGTTCCCGGAGGCCTGACCCGCGTCGCGCTTCGCGAAGGGTCACTGGTGGTAAACTCCTCGCAGGGCGGGGGTAGTAAGGACACCTGGGTATTAATCTAAAACACATTTACAGAGCATGCTAAGCCGTGTTGCCGACAGTCTATATTGGATGAGCCGTTATATGGAGAGAACCGATGGGATCCTCCGTATGCTAAAGATAAATTACGCGTCCTCGCAGGACGATATACAGGAATTTTCATGGAAGCCGGTCCTCCGCATCTTCACCTACCTTGACGAAGAAACGTCCACCGCCATCGCCCATCAGTCCCGGACAGTGTTGCAATACATGGTGACCGATAAGGAGAATGCGAACTCGGTGCTGAATATCATCACCCGGGCAAGGGAAAACGCTCGCAGCGTACAGGACCATATTACAAAAGAGCTTTGGCAGTGTCTGAACGATTTTTATCATACCATCCGGGATGAGCAGCTTGTGCGGGGACTTCATTCCGACGACCCGGTCTCCATCCTCGACGTGCTGATCCGGCAAGGACTTTTGTACTATGGGATCGCCGATGTCACGATGGCCAGGGGCGAAGGATTCTCGTTCATCAATATCGGGAAGTTCCTCGAAAGAGGCGTACAATCCGCCGACATCCTCGACGTCAAGTTCAGCGACAGGGGCTACGACGTGACACGGCAGGACACGACCTACTGGAAATACCTGCTGTTGTCCATCTCGGGATATGAGTTATATCTGAAGACCTATCGCAGCGGCTTCGAAGCGCGAAACGTAGTCGAGCTGATCGTGCTGAACGAAGACTTTCCGCGGTCCGTGATCTATTCGATCAACCAGCTGCAGCGTTACTTCGAGAGACTGAAAAGTGATCGCAATAAAGAAGCCTATCGCAAGATCGACTTTATGATCGGCCGTATCAGGAGCAAGGTAAAATACACTACGGTCGAATCGATCTTTCAGCAAGGCCTGCACGCTTACCTCAACGGAGTGAAAGAGGATTTATATGAGATAGGTATTGCTTTCAACCAGCATTACTTTGCCTACAGCTGAACAAAATTGCATTTACAGGATTTATTTACTTTTGCCCACACCATGCCCCGATTCAACATTCATCATATCACCAGGTATACCTACGAAGGACCCGTGAGAGACAGCGCCAACCAGATCGTGCTTTTCCCGGTAAAGGACGAATACCAGGAAGTTTTGAAACACGACCTGACCATCAGCAACGACCCGGTGTTGGAGGTCCATAAGGACTATTATGGAAATGAGGTCGGTTCTTTTACAAGCGCCGAGCCGCATACCTCGTTGACCATCGATTCGAAGGTAGAGGTTATCACAAAACCGCGGCCTGCGGTCGTGGACTTTATGGACCCGCAAGAACAGTGGGCGCAGCTCGGACAGCTGAAGTGGCAGGTACCCTATATCGATTTTCTAAAACAGGAACAGTTTGCTTCCCTGGCGGAAGTATTGGCAAGCGTCTGCCCGGATCGGTCACAGACCCCTTTACAGGCCGCCGTGCAGCTCAAGACATATATCTACGACAACTTCAAATATATACAGGGCGTCACCAGCGTTGAAACGACCCTCGATGAGGTCTGGAAGCTAAAGGCTGGTGTCTGCCAGGACTTTGCGCATATGCTGCTGGTGTTCCTGCGGGAGATCCAGATCCCCGCCCGTTATGTCAGCGGCTATATCTGTCCGAACCGGAACGGAATGCGCGGCGAAGGAGCGACCCATGCCTGGATCGAGGCTTTTATCCCGTCAAATGGATGGGTGGGACTCGACCCGACGAATGATTGTTTTGTCGGGGATTTGCACGTCCGGCTGGCAGTTGGCCGGAGCTTTTCGGATTGCTCGCCCGTAAAGGGGACCTATAAGGGCACTGCCGGTCAGAAGTTGGAGGTGGGAGTGTCGGTCTCTTATGAGAATGGCGTTGCCGGCGACAATGAGGTTGCCGTCATGGCCGAACAGCCGACCACCAATGAGTCGGGCACGGTGGACGGCAAGAATTCCTACCAGCGGTATCTGGAAATGATGCAGCAACAGCAGCAGTAAAATTATTCCTCATCAGACGGGACATCCTCGCGCTGCTGCTTTTCTATCTCCTGGATCAGCTCGTCTGCGCGCGGCACTTCATCCTCGGGCACGATGATCTTGATACCGCCCAGCGCAGGACTCAGCAGCGGATCGATCGTTACCGTCATCTCATCTTTCAGATGGGCATTGATCCCCGATTCCTGGAGCATGCCTAAAACAATATGGGCATACACATAATTGTCGTATGCCCGTATGATTACAAATTTCATAAAATGGGGTTGGCTTTTCTTCGGCCACGGGGCCTTCCAAATTAGCTGTTCAACATCAGCGGCATAACCAGCATCAGCACTTCTTCGTTCTCGTCTTCTTCGGAAGGCTTGATGATTCCGGCCTTTGTTGGCGTGGAAAGCTCCATACGAACCTCGCTGCTGTCGGTAGACGCCAGCATTTCGATCAGGAAGCGGGCATTGAAAGCGATCGCCAGATCCTCCCCGTCGTACTGACACTTCATCCGCTCGTTGCCTTCAAAAGAAAAGTCAACATCCTGTGCCGTGAGCTGCAGTTCGCTGCCCTGGATGTTCAGAACAACCTGGTTGGTGCTCTTGTTAGAGAAGATGCTTACACGGCGCAGAGCGCTTTGGAAATCATTCCGGCCAACGACCAGCTTGTACGGGTTGTCGGCGGGGATAACGACCTTATAATCGGGGAAACGCGCGTCGATCAGCCGACAGCTCATCTGCGTAGTTCCATGACTTACGAAAAGGTGGTTGCTGTTATAGCTGATGGTGATCTCGTCTTCATTGGAGGGAAGCGCAGACTTCAACAGGTTGAGCGGCTTCTTGGGAACGATAAGAGAATCTGTCTTGGGACAGGAGACGTCCTTTCTTTTGTAACGCACCAGGCGGTGAGCGTAGGTGGCGACGAACTGCAGCCCCTTTTTGTCCATTTCGAAGAAGACGCCGGTCATAGCAGGACGAAGGTCGTCGTTACTGACCGCAAACAGGGTCTTGTTGATAGCCGTGACCAGCGCCAGGGAGGTCATCGTAAAAGAAGTAGTCTCGTCCGTGGTCGGCTCCTTGGGGAAGTTGTCCGGGTTCTCACCCATGACCTTATACTTGCCGTTGTCGCTGGTCAGCTCGACAGCATAATGCTTGTCGATGTTGAAGGTCAGCGGCTGATCGGGGATGTTCTTGAGCGAGTCGATCAGGATCTTGGCGGGGATACAGACCCTGCCGGACTCCTTGGCTTCGACTTCAAGGTGTACTTTCATGACCGTTTCCAGGTCGGTCGCAACGACAGTGAGCTTGTTTTTTTCCACTTCGAATAAAAAGTCTTCCAGAATTGGCAGTACGGTATTCGCATTGATCACACCACTAATCTGTTGCAGTTGTTTCAATAATGCCGAGGAGGAAACAATAAACTTCATGAAAATATTTCTTTGGGGCGAAACTACTGATTTTTGCGAAATAGCCAAGGGAATTGATATATTAACCTACGACCTTCGGGCATTTGGTCGTAATTTAGCGTCTTCCAACCGATTATGATCCGACGTCAGTCACTTTCCAAGGAGCAGGCCCTGCAAAAAGCGAGGCATTACTGTGCCTACCAGGAGCGCTGTCACAGCGAAGTACAGGAAAAGCTGTACTCCCTTGGCCTGAGAAAGAACGATGTAGGGGAAGCCCTTTCCACGCTGATCGAAGAGGGATACCTGAATGAAGAGCGGTTTGCGGTCCAGTTCGCTGGCGGCCGTTTCCGGATGAAACAATGGGGCGCCGTCAGGATCCAATACGAGCTCAAACAAAAAAAGGTCAGCGAATATTGCATCAAAAAGGGACTGGCATCTATCGATAACGCTGATTATCAACGAGTTTTGACCAAACTGGCGGAAGATAAATGGGCCTTGTTGAAAGGGGAGGCAAATATCTTTGTAAAAAAACGGAAATTGCAGGACTACCTGCTCCAAAAGGGATATGAACCAGACCTCATTATGCAGGCCATACGCGAAATAAACGACTAGACATGTCCACACTGACCATCACCATTCTGCAGCAAGACCTTGTCTGGGAAGACAAAGCCGCCAATCTTCGCCGGTTTGAGGAAAAGATCGAGGCTGTCCCGGAAAAGATGGAGCTCGTGGTCCTTCCCGAAATGTTCAGTACGGGTTTTAGCATGCGGCCCGAAGTCCTGGCAGAACCTATCAACGGCCCAACGATCGCCTGGATGCGCGGGTTGGCTGCCCGGAAAAGGATCATCCTGACCGGCAGCGTCATTGTCAATGAGGGCGGGAATTACTATAACCGGCTGATCTGGATGCAGCCCAACGGTCAATACGGAGTCTACGACAAACGGCACCGGTTTGCCTATGCGGGTGAAGACCAGCACTATACGGCTGGAAACAAAAGACTGATCACCTCCGTGAAGGGGTGGCGGGTGATGCCGCTGGTGTGCTATGACCTTCGTTTCCCCGTTTGGAGTCGGCAGACTCCTTCTTTTCAGGAAAAAGACGTCCATCCGGAGGAAGCGCCGGGCGTACCCGCCAGCGAAGCGATGCCGCTTGCTCCCCAGGAAATCGACGGCACTCCGACCCTTACCGCCGAACCGGAATACGACCTACTGCTCTATGTAGCCAACTGGCCGCAGCGCCGGTCTACGGCATGGAAGACCCTGCTTCAGGCCCGGGCCATAGAAAATCAGACCTATGTGGTCGGCGTCAACAGGATTGGTAACGACGGGAATAATATTTACCATAGCGGCGACTCGATGATCATCGACCCCCTGGGAGAGATCCTCTATCATCAGGCCGACAAAGAAGACGTGTTTACGATTACCCTGGAAAAAGAAACCCTGAAAGACGTAAGACAGCGCTTCCCCTTCTGGCGGGACGCCGACCGATTTTCTATCGAACCCTGACAATTATGGCAACCGCATTTATCGCAAGGGAAGTTTTTACAGGACATGAAATTCTGACCGAAAAGGCCGTGCTGGTCAACAATGGCAGGATCGTCGACATTGTGCCGGTCACCGCTATTCCGGCCAGCTGCCATACCCGCCACCTGGAAGGCTATATGCTGGCGCCGGCTTTTATCGATCTTCAGATCTATGGCGGCAACGGTAAGCTATTCTCTGCGGAGATGACGACGGAAGCGTTGGACGCTGTCTATGAATACTGCCTGCAGGGCGGCTGTACTCATTTTATGATCACCCTCGCCACGAATTCGATCGAAAAGGTTGTGCAGGGACTGGAAGTAGCTCGCCGGTATCGTGCCGGCGGCGGTAAGGGATTGCTGGGTGTTCATCTGGAAGGCCCCTATCTCAATCCGGTCAGGAAAGGCGCCCACGCAGAGCGGTTTATAAAGAAGCCAACTCTCGAAGAGATACGGATGCTATTGCAAAAGGGTAAAGACGTTTTCAGGATGATGACCCTTGCTCCCGAACAATGCGACCGGGACTGTATCCAACTGTTGATGGACAACGGGGTGATCGTTTCCGCCGGTCATAGCAACGCGACATACGAGGAGGCGATGAACGGATTTTATCAGGGCATCCCCGCGGCCACCCACCTCTTCAATGCGATGTCCCCCCTTCAGGGTCGTCAGCCGGGTATGGTCGGGGCGATCTATGATCATGATGACGTGCGCGTTTCGATCGTTTGCGACGGCTTCCATACTGATTTTGCTTCCGTTCGGATCAGCAAGAAGATCATGGAGGACCGGCTTTTCTTTATCACGGATGCCGTTGCCGAAGTCCACTATGGCGAATATATTCACCTCTATAAGGAAGGCCGTTTTGTGCTGCCGGATGGAACCCTTTCCGGGTCGGCGCTGACGATGATACAAGCCATTCGCAATGGCGTCGAAAAAGTGGGGATACCGCTGCCCGAAGCGCTTCGGATGGCTTCGCTTTATCCTGCGACAGTGCTTGGGATGGAAAAACATTATGGGGTGATACAGGCCGGCGCTCATGCTGACCTGGTACTGCTCGACGAGCAACTGAATCTGCTGCGCGTGATAACGGAGGGAGAGGGGTAGATTGCACAGCCATCGCTCGCAACTCAGCCCCACCATCGGCGAATGCGCCGGATCAAGCCGCTTACTGCGCGCTGTTCCGCATCCGGATCAGCTCTTTTGCCTTTGAATATTTGAAATCGAATCCTTTTCCGATCGCATCGCGGGTCGGCAGAGCGGGAACGTCGGGCGTGATGCCCAGGCCATCCTTTATCTGGGTCTTATTGACAACGAGCCGGAAGCGGGGAAGCCGGAACTGCACGCCCGTACCGGGAAGCGTCACATCCGGGATCATCCAGGCCGTATTGCCATAATGACCTCCGCCCGTCTCTTCCCCAACCAGCGTGATATTGTGCTGTCCTTTCACCTGCCCTGCAAACAGACAGGTCGCGGAAAAGGAGTTGCCGCCCGTGAGGATATAGACCTGCCAGTCAAAATGGTTGTGCTTGACGGGGTAATAGTAGTGGCGCTCGAAATAACCAAAGTGATATTTGCCGTCAGCCTTTTTATGGCTGGCGAAAAAGGTCAGAAAATCATACAGGTAGCCGTGATTGATATACCGATCGTATTTGCTGATCCGCCTGATCGTATACAGCGAATCGGCAAGTTTGAATCGTTTGTCGATCAGGTAACGCGTAAGCATGGTCGAATTGGACGCGTCGCCGCCGCCATTGGAGCGAACGTCGATGATCAGGTTCTTGACCTGCTGCTTCTTCATCTCTTCAAAGCTGTGGCGGAAGAACCGTTTCAGATGATATCCCCGTTCGAAGGTATTGATGGTAAGAAAGGCGGTATGGGCAGCCGTGTCGATCTGCATGCTCCGGGTAAACAACAGCTCACGGCTTTTCCGCTCGTGCTTGCTTGGACGCCGCATCCGTTGGGCTGGTCCCTTTTGACGCTGGCCTGTACCCGGTAACAGCACTTTTCCCAGGCTTTTCCGGACCGTATCCGCCTTTGGATCATAGATGCGTATCCGGGTTTGCCGGAGAATACCTGCGGTATCGAGATAGCCGATGTCGAAGCTGTCCGTATAGCCATAGACGTCTTTGTACCAGGAGCTGAAATGCAGGCCGGTGCTGAGATATTGATATTTGCCCGTCACGTTATAGCCGTCTGTGACGATATAGCGGAAGAGACTGTCGGTCAGCTGGCGGGTGGTCCTGCCGTTGATCGTCTGTATCTGGGTGCCTCTTTTGAGGATCGTATCCCTACGGTCAAGGTTGATCGCTACGACCATCGTATCCGGCCAGAATTTCATGATGAGCGGAAACTGTTTCAGCTTTGCCGTGTCCAGGTAATTACTATAGCGTTTGGAAGCGCGGATCGAAGTGTGGCCACAGTCTACGCGGGCTATGACATAGCTCAGGACCTTTCGGAACTCCGATTCGGTCATCGAATCCGTTATCTGCGAATAGCCAAGGTCGAAGTAATAGTTCATGCTGTCCTTTGGCGTATACCAGTACAAACTAGGGTGCCAGGCCTCCAGCACATGGCGGAAGACCATATAGTCCTTTTTCAGCACCGCTGGCGGATACTTCCGGTCAGGACGGAAGTTTTTCCGTTGGGACGCACAGGATAACAGAAAAAGAGACCCAAAAAGAATTGGTAAGGACAGGTATTTCTTCATGCATGATCATTTGGAGACAAAGGCATTCCACCCCTGTGCCGTAATATCGAACGTATTGCCTCCCTTAGTAATGATCTTTTTTCCTTTTTCCGGTTCGGTCATATAGCCAATGACGCTGATCTGTTCGTTCAGTACCAGTTTTTCGTAGTCTTCCTGGGCGACGGTAAACAAAAGTTCATAGTCTTCCCCACCACTAAGGGCGCACGCTGTCGGGTCCAGTTCAAATTTATAGGCCGCATTCCGGGTTTCTTCCGAAATGGGGATCTTTTCTTCATACAGCACACAACCCAGCTCGCTTTGCCGGCAGATATGAAGAATTTCGGAACTAAGCCCATCGCTGATATCCATCATCGATGTGGGCTGAACGCCTGCCTGCTCGAAGAACTCGATGATATCTTTTCGAGCCTCCGGTTTCAGTAAACGCCCGATGACGTATTTTTCGTTTTCCAGGTCCGCTTTAATTTGTGGATTTTCAAGGAATATCCGCTTTTCGCGCTCCAGCAGGATAAGCCCGATGTAGGCGGCTCCAAGATCGCCGCTGCAGCAAAGAAGGTCCCCCTTTTTAGCCGTGCTCCGTTTGACAAACTTATCCGGCGTAACTTCACCGATCGCCGTCACGGAAATGACAAAGCCTTTCTGGGAGTTGGCCGTGTCACCACCCACCAGGTCAACGCCATAGGCTTCGCAGGCCGCATAGACGCCCTCGTAAAACTCATCCATCGCCTCCAGGCTGAACCGGTTACTGACCCCGATGCTCATCGTGATATGGGTCGGCGTCGCATTCATCGCGTATACGTCGCTCAGGTTGACGATGACCGATTTATACCCCAGGTGTTGTAAGGGGGTATACATGAGGTCGAAGTGTACGCCGTCCAGAAGGAGGTCTGTCGTTATGACCGTCTGTTTTCCGAAGTGGTCGATCACGGCGGCATCGTCGCCGACCCCGACCAGCGTGGAAGCGTTCTTTATTTCAATGTTCGCTGTCAAATGCTCGATCAGCCCAAATTCCCCAAGGGACGAAAGCTCTGTCCTGTTCTCACTCATAATACGATTATTTGATCAATGTAGCGTGACGGCCATTTATGACGGCCACCAGCTCGTCGTGAATTTTTCCATTTGTTGCAACGATATGGGGCTGGTAGGGATCATAAGCTGCGCCTGTAAAATCCGATACCCGTCCGCCGGCTTCGTTCACGATCAGAAACCCGGCGGCGCTGTCCCATGCATTTAGTTTGTGTTCATAAAAGCCATCGTAACGGCCGGCAGCTACCCAGCACAGATCTATCGCCGCGGATCCTATCCTCCGGACAGGAACGCCGCCGCGGATCAGCCGGGAAAAGACCTCCAGCGGCCCATTCGGTTCGTCGAGATAGGTGTACGGGAAACCTGTCACCAGGCAGGCCTTTCCTACGGCCGTCTGTTGGCTGACATGGATCCTCTTATTGTTCAGCGTCGCTCCCCACCCCTTTTGTCCGAAGAAGAACTCGTTGATAAAAGGATTGTAGACCGCGCCAAGGATTATCTCGCCGGCCTGCTCGAGAGCGATGGAAACACAGCACAACGGAATCCCATTGGCAAAGTTTACCGTACCGTCGATAGGGTCGATGATCCACTTATAGGTTGAATCCATCACGATCTCACCGGACTCTTCGCTGAGAAGATAGTGATCGGGATAGTCGTTCTTGATGACTTCGAAAATTGCTTTCTCCGATTCGTGATCTGCTTCTGTAACCAGGTTGTTTATGCCTTCCTTTTCCGATATTTTGAATTCGCCCTGGAAATACCGCTGCATAACAGCGGCTCCTGCCTCGGCTGCTCTGATGAGTGTAGATTTTAGCATGGCACAAATATAGGCAACCCAATTCTTTATTGTCCAATCGGACGGCCGTTATAAACAAAGTTCATCCCGGCTGCCGCATAACGCTTGTCCCTGTCTCCTCTTATTTTAAGACTGGCGACGTTTCGAATTGCTTCAGGGCGTCGAGGTAGTCGTTCAGCGTTTGACTGTTGAGGTGATAGCTGTAGTTGCGGCCTTCTTTTTCGCCTTCGATAAGGCCGGCTTCTACCAGGATCTTGACGTGATGCGAGATGGAGGGTTGGGCCAGTTCGATGATGTCCTGAAGGGCGGAACATTCGCCGCAGCCGCCTTTGCCGGAAATATAGTGGAGTATTTTCAGGCGGTGACTGTCTCCAAGGGCTTTGGAAATTTTCTCGATTTGCTTGAACGTTAATACCATCTCATTAAATTGACAGATGCAAATATATCAATTATTTTACACTCGTGCAAGTTTGGCTTGATTTTACTGGCCTTTCGCGCAATTACAGCCGGCAGCCCCGGCCCCCGAATTTTGTTCGATAGCCAAAAACCGCTTATTTCGCATTCATGGTCGTCTCCGTTATCATCGTCAATTACCGGGTCCGCTTTTTCCTCGAGCTCTGTCTGTACTCCGTACAAAAGGCGCTGCGGGGTTGGGATGCCGAGATCTTTGTCGTTGACAATCATTCCGATGACGGCAGTGTCGACTACCTGCGTCCCTTGTTTCCCGGGGTGAAATTTATAGAAAATGCCGAAAACAAAGGATTCGGAGCCGCCAACAATCAGGCGCTCGCGCTTGCCGGCGGAGAGTATGTCCTTTTTTTGAATCCCGATACCGTACTGCCGGAGGATTTTGTCGGAAAGAGCCTTGCCTTCTTTTCCACGGCAGCCAATGCCGGCGGGGTAGGTGTGAGGATGATCGATGGCAGCGGGCGGTTTTTGAAAGAATCCCGCCGCGGCTATCCAACGCCCTGGGCAGCGTTTTGCAAATTGTCGGGATTGGCCGGATGTTTTCCGAGGTCTCGTTATTTCAGCGGGTATTATCTGGGTCATCTTGAAGAAAACATGACGGCGGCTGCGCCCGTATTATCCGGGGCCTGTCTTTGGGTCCGGCGCGAAGTCCTCGAAAAGACAGGCGGTTTCGACGAACGGTTTTTTATGTATGCCGAAGATATCGACCTCAGCTACCGGCTGGAGAAGGCCGGGTATGTAAATTATTACCTCGCCGATACCACCATCATCCATTTCAAGGGGGAAAGCACCCGGAAGGATATGCGCTATATCCGGCAGTTCTATAAGGCGATGAGCCAGTTTCATAAAAAGCATTCCCGGTTTCCGGCGGTATTCAATGGGATGGTGGAGGCAGGGATCAGGCTGCGCGCGGCGGTATCGATGGCGGGCCGGCAGAAGGTGCGTTCAACTGTAGGGAGCAAGCGGATCGTGAAAACCTTTGTGACGGGTGATCAACAGGAAACCCAGGGGCTGAAGCCACGCCTCTTTAAGGGCTGCCATCGGGTTGCCGTGTCAAGGAAACAGGACGCCCTCGACATCATCTTTTGCGAAGGAGAGCGGTTTTCCTTTAAGGACGGGATCGAAGCGCTGGAGAAAGACGCGTTTGATCGGAATAAACAGCGGGTCAAATTTCATGCTTCCGGCGGTCTTTCTATTGCGGGTAGTGCCGAGCGTGATGAGCAGGGGGAAGCGTTGATCATATAGGAAGCTCATCTTCCGTAAGAAGTTTGTACAGCGACTTTCGGGTAAAGAACCAGCCCAGGAACACCAGCAGTCCCCAGCCGAGAACCCAGAAATAACAATCCCTTTCAGAGACCCCATTTTTTATCAGCAGCTTGTCAAACAAGCCGGTCAGCAGGTAATGGTCCAGGAAGCCAGGCAGGATCAGCATGAGCGGGAAGAACATCAGTCGTCCTCTCCATGGCGGCAGAATGCTGAAGGCTCTGAGTAACGGGGGCACATTGATGAGCAGGATGATCAGCAGTCCAATGGAGCTAAGGAGATGGTGGTTGCTTTTATCCGTGTGCGGGAATAGGAGCCGGATGCAAGTGGTCAGATCACCGCCGCCCCGCAAAGCAGCCAGGATCATAGAAAAGGGGAGAACGGCAAAAGTCAGCGCAAGCCCAAACGATTGTTGGTCGGGGGAACTCCGTTCATCCATTCTGTCCCATGCGATCCAGATAAGCACGAAGTTGACAAGAGGTCCAGCTAGTGTGGCCAGGATCGTCATTCCGTATGAAGGGCCCGACATTTCACAGAAGGCCCAGTTGTCAAAGGTTCTGGGCCCCCAGCATCCTCCGAGAAGGCGTGCCGCAAGCGCATGCACCCAGTCGTGCGCTTCATGTATCAGGAAGGTCAGGCAGAGAAAGGATAGAATATAGGCGGCGGTTAGTTTCAGCTTCATAAATAAATGTAGCAAAAATATCATCCAAATTGTTAATTTCGCCGGATACCAAATGACTAGGGTTACTTAATGGCGTTAATTGAAATTCAATTACCTAAATCTTTGGCCAAAGCGCTTCGGCTGCCCCAGAAATCACCCCGGAGGCAGCAATTAAAGGTATTGCGTAAACTACTGAAAAAAGCGAGATTTACAGAGTTTGGTCAGCAATATCGCTTTGATGAGATCTTATTGAGTCGTCATCCTGGAAAAAAATTTCAGGAACTGGTGCCGACCTTCGATTATAACAGCATTCACAAAGCCTGGTGGAATCAGACGCTGGAAGGGAAAGCAGACGTTTGCTGGCCCGGAAAGATCAAGTATTATGCCCTGTCTTCCGGTACTTCGGAGGCAGGAAGTAAATATATACCGATCACAAACGATATGCTTCGAGGCAATCGGATAGTGATGATCAAACAATTGCTGACACTCCGCACTTATCGTGATATACCGGTAAAGAGTCTTAGCAAGGGATGGCTGATGATCGGAGGAACGACCTCTCTTCAAAAAGGCGCAGGCTATTATGCCGGTGATCTCAGCGGTATCACCGCTCGTAAAGTGCCCTTCTGGTTCCAGCCTTTTTATAAGCCGGGAAGGAAGATTGCAAAAACCCAGGACTGGACCAAGAAACTGGAAGAGGTCGTGAGGCTGGCTCCGCAGTGGGATATCGGTTTTGTCGTTGGCGTGCCGGGCTGGATACAGCTTTGTATGGAGAAGATCATCGAGAAGTACAATCTGAAGAATATACACGAGATCTGGCCCAACCTTGCATTTTTTGTGCATGGCGGTGTTTCTTTCGAGCCGTATAAAAAGGGTTTCGAGAAATTGCTGGGCAAGCCCCTCACTTATATTGAAACATATCTGGCATCCGAAGGGTTTATCGCCTACCAGGATGCGCAGTATTCAAAGGGGATGAAGCTGGTGACCAATCAGCATATCTTCCTCGAATTCGTCCCTTTTGACAACAAGAACTTCGACGCCGACAGCAACCTTGTCGCTAACCCTGAAGTCTATATGATCCACGAAGTGGAGGAAGGTAAGGACTACGCGATATTGCTCAGCACCAGTGCGGGCGCCTGGCGTTATCTTATCGGAGACACCGTCCGTTTCGTGGACAAAGAACGCTGCGAGATCATCATTACAGGCCGGACCAAACACTTCCTCAGCCTCGTAGGCGAACACCTCAGCGTCGAC
>JAATGQ010000152.1 GCA_015654595.1 Chitinophagales bacterium
AATGCCCATATTCCAGGTAAAAGCCTTCGTCTGGATCAGGATACCGTTAACGGAGAAATCTACCCCCTTGCCGCTCATACTGGCAACATTCCGGGTCAGATACCCCCCTCCGATCGTCCCGGCAAGAGCGGCATTGATCGGAAGATTGAACAACAGATCTTGCCCATTCTTATGATACAGATCGATACCGCCATTCAGACGGCTATCGAATAAGCTGTAATCGATACCCAGATTGGTTACATAGGTCTTTTCCCATTTCAACTCTGGATTAGCCAGCCCAACGACGCCGGCTTCCGGAAGACCGGTCGCATAATCATTGCCATACAATCCGATATAGGTATACGGATACATCGTCGTAGAGATATTCCCGTTGACGCCATAGGTCAACCGCACATCCAGGTTGTTGATCCACTTGACAGCCGACAGGATATCTTCTTTCGACACAATCCATTTCGCACCGGTAGACCACAACGGCGTTGCCCGATATTTCCGATCCAGTCCAAAATTATTGTAGTCGTCATAACGGGCACTGGCAGAAATACTATACTTACCCATCAGGGTATATGCGGCATTACTGAAATAGGACAGATACCTGCGCCGCCTGTCCAGCTGCGAAGGAGACCCTGACGGCGAACCATAGTAGTTGTCGATCGTCGGATAAGCCAGCGAACCAAAGTCGACAGGAACGGAAAGCCCCGTCGCAGGATTGTAACCATACAAAGTCATCGTGCTTTGCCCCTCATTCGTCTCCCTGGCTTCCATCCCCGCAATAGCATTGATCTGGTGGATCAGGTTAAGCGTCCGGTCATAAGCCAGCTGCCCCCGGACGGAATAGTTATTAATCGTCGTGTTGATGATATTGTAAATGCCCCCAGAGGTAAGACCCAGGCCATTTTGTGTCGCTCCAGGCGCCGTCAGATAATTCACGGTATTGCGGTAATTAAAGGTATGGGGATCATAATAGATCCGGCCATTGCTGAATTGACGCTCGTTCTGATATTGCGCCGAGGCAGACAATCCCTTATAGATAGGCACAGTCAGATTTACCGTCGCTGAATAGTTGTTATCCTTCTGTACATTATTATTGTACTTCAACTCATCCAGATAGTTATACTGCCAGTTGGCAAAACCGGAAGATAAGGTCGACGTAAAACCGGGGTTGATACGATTGTAAGAGATCCCCTTCCCGCTGGCATCAGCCAGATCCATATACGGCATCAATACATTTATCCCCTTTTGATACAGGGAGTTGATCCCGACCCCATTCTGGTCATACGTAAAAAAAGCTCCACGGATACTGGTCGACAATGTAGCCACCTTAAATAATTTCCAGCTGTTGTTCAACGTGAGCGTCAAACGCTGACCCGCCATCCGCTGTAAATTGGGATCTTCCTTACTGTAGGACGCGGAATAATAATAGTTGGAATTATTCGTACCGCCGCTGACACCCAGATCATACTCCTGGCTGGTCGACGGACGGATCAGGTATTTATTGATCTGCCCCTTGTTATTGATCGCACTCAGGGAATCGATGGAATGCTGGTACTGCGCCTGCGTAATCGTACCGGCCTGCAACTGCAGCGCCAACACAGCTCCCTGGTTGGGATAAGACTCGGCACTGTAATAGGAAGAGGGATCGATATCGTACGAAGTAATAAAACCTCTGTTCACCAACTCCTTCTCATACCCCAATGTCTGCGCACTGTTCATCAATCGCAGATAATTCAGGTTGGGACGCTCCGCCACGGAACCGGTCGCAGAAAAGCTGATGATGGGCGCCGTCGTCGCATGCCCCTTCTTGGTCGTAACCACCATAACGCCATTGGCAGCACGGATACCCCAGATCGAAGCAGCAGCCGCATCCTTCAAAAAGGTAATATTGTCGATATCATCAGGGTTCAACGTAGAAATATCGAGGTCAGTGATCGCGCCATCCACTACGATCAGCGGAAAAGTCTCCCCGACCAGCGTACCCGTTCCCCGGATCTGCATATTGTAATCAAAATTACCAACCGTCCTGTTCCCTCCATTGACCGACAGCTGATTACCCGTGCCATAGACAAAACTCCTGTCACCCGCCAGCACATTTATCTTTACCCCCGGAACCTGCCCCTCCAACCGATCGATCACATTAGGTACAGGCACCTGCTCCAGCGTCTTGCCGCTGACAACGGAAAAAGCTCCCGTCGCCCTCTCCTTGGGCAGACTCTGTAATCCGGTGCTCACCACGGTCACTTCATCCAGTTCGTTCTTCTGACTCGCTACCAGTTGCACCGTCAGGAAGTTTTGCTTAATTGCCGGTACATACATATTGTGATAGCCGACACAGCTGAAAACCAGGGTATCGCCCGATACAAGATCCGTAACGGTAAATTCCCCGCGATCCCCGGCCTGAACACCTCGACGCGTGCCTTTTATCCAAATGTTCGCAAAGGGTACACCGACTCCCTTCTGATCGACCACACCCCCGCGAAGGGAAAACCCTCCCGCCGCCACAGAAGCGTCCGACATCGCCTTCTCCCCCGGAGCAGCAGCAGTGCCAGGCTGAAAGAAACGGGAATCCCTCGCCACAATGGAATACTCGTTCTGGTTGACATACAGAAACAATAAGTTATTGGGATAAAGAACACTCTTGAGAACCTCTTCAAGGCTGGCGCCCTCCGTAGCCTTTACCGTCGTCGTCCTGCCTTCCAGCAAATTATGCTCATACGCAAATCGGGTATGAAATTTCTTTTCGATGATACCAATCGCTTTTTGTAAAGTGATCTTCTCATCCCTGCCCTGCGCCATTACGGATAAACATCCTACCCATAACAATAAGGCACAAAAACACCACCGCAGCCAATTTTTAGCAGTACTCATGTTTAGTTTAGTTTTGGAAAAAGAATCAGACTATTTCTTCAAATGGAGGTAGATAACTCCACCCTCTCTTTGAATATCGGCATTCAGGATATTGGCCAACGTATACAAGGTGCCCTCCTGTGTTGCAAGAGACATTGTACCGTCGATTCGCATGGAAGCTTTCTTTGGATCAGACAACACGATCTGCACACCATACGTGTCTTTGAAATTATCGATGATGTCCTGCACCGACATGCCATTGGCTTCGATCTTGCGATCCACCCAGGCCTGCGGCTGATTAGTCATCTTATCTACTGTCTCGACACGCGCAACGGAATCCTCGAAATTGATCACCTCTCCGGGATGAAGGACCATCGAAGGCCGCTTCTGCCGTTCATCCCTCACACTGATCTTCCCGGAGATCAACGTGACGGTAACGACATCGCGACGTTGCTTTATATTAAAGGTAGTGCCCAGATCCTGAACAACCACTCTGTCTGCATGCGCCGTAAACTTCACCCCCTCACTGACATGCGTCACATCAAAAAGACCCTCTCCCTTTAACCAGACCTCTCTCGTCCCCCTCAACCACCAGGCCCTGCGATACATCAGCGATGAATTTGCATTCAAGGTCACCATACTCCTGTCTGGCAGCTCCAGCTTCTTTATCTCCGCATTCCCGGTCTGAACGGTTACCGACGAATTGTAATACCAGTAACCGGTCAACACCACCAACACACTCGCCGCTGCACCAATCACCGCTCTCACGCTCCAGCGGAGGACACGCCCCCGCCTTTCTTCTCTATCCATCCGCGCACTGATCAACACCCAGTCGCTTTCCTTCACCCCAGTCTCCGGCCTCACAGGAACCACACTCAACATCACCGTCAACGCACGCTCAGCCTCTCTAAACGCCTGCTCATTAACCGGCTTAGCCGCCAGCCAGTCGCCCCAGCTCCGCTCATCTTGCTCCCCGCGGTACTTGATAAACCGGATCAGATCCGGATCATCCATAAAATCATCAAACGAATAAGCATCGTACTTCGAACTCACAGGATTATAAATTTGAAGGTGGTTTCATACACAAGACGGCCAAATGCCCAAAAGTGCCCCACGTAATATGAACTTTTTTTTATTTTTCGTAGTTTTGGATCAATCAGTCAAATTTTTGATTAGAATTCCCCTTGCAGATCAATCATTCTCTATTATGGCGCTCCTTTATTGACGGCAACCGTCAAGCCCTGGAAGCCATTTACAATCTCTACTATGAAATGCTGTATGAATATGGGTTTCGCCGCTCAGCAAGCGACGACTGGACAAGGGACTGCATCCAGGAGATCTTCGTCAGACTATGGATAGGAAGGTCTGGTATTAATCCAAACGCTAATGTAAGGTTTTATCTGCTTAAAGCCCTAAAGAACCAGCTGCTCGACCACCGCCAAGCGCAAAACAAACACGTCTCCATCGCCATCCAAAACGACCAGAACTTCACGATGCAATTCTCCGTCGAAGAAGATCCACTCCGGAAAGCTCAGCTGACCCACCAGTCCAGTCAACTACTCCAGGCCCTCAATCAACTCTCGGACCGCCAGAAAGAAGTCATCTACCTGAAATACTTTGCCGAACTCGACAACGCGGAGATCGCCGAACTGCTCGACATCAACGTCAGAGCCGTCTATAAGCTTACCGCCCGCGCCCTCGAAGCCCTCCGCGCCATCCTCCACCTCTCCAAAGAAGACCTGCTGCTCCTCCTCCTTTCTCTCTCCCTGGCCCCCCACAATTAACCCCTTCATCCCCGCCTCCAAATAATCACCGCCCAGCTTCAACATCAAAACCCAGACTTTCGGTTTTGACCGCATCCTTTTCGGGGTTCCTCGCAATGGCCTGAGGCGCCCCAACCACCTTCCCTAGCTTTGTACCATGAAAAATTTAGTCCTATTGCTTTGCGCCCTCCTAAGCCTCCACCTCGCTATAGCTCAACCTCCCGCTGGCGGAGGAGCCCCCGGCAGTCAGGGCCAGGCAGGCCCGGGCGGAAACCAGGCCAGCGGCCACCTCACAGGCAAACTCGTCGACACCTCCGGCCACGGCATCTCCCATGCCTCGGTACTGATCCTCAAAATAACAAGGGACCCCGCCACAGGCAAAAGCAAGGAACGACTCCTGAAAGGCCTCTCCACACAAAACAACGGAGACTTCTCCGCAGAAGATCTCCCTGTCAACACTCCTTTAAAGATCAGCGCCTCTGCCGTAGGATTCACCCCTCTCACGCAGGATCTGACGCTTACGCCGCAGGCCCCGGATAAAGACCTGGGCAATATCGCACTGACGGTACAGGAAAAAACGCTCGAACAGGCAGTCGTCATAGCAAGTAAACCAACCTTCACCGTAGACCAGGAGAAAAAGGTATACAACGTCTCCAAAGACCTCGTCGCCGCAGGCGGAACAGGGCTTGACGTACTAAAGAACGTGCCCGGCATCAACGTCGACATCGACGGCAACATCGCGCTCCGCGGCGCCTCCCCACAACTATTCGTAGACGGTAAACCCACCACGCTTACCATCGACGAAATACCCGCCGACGCCATCGAAACGATCGAAGTCATCACCAACCCCGGCGCCAAATACGACGCCTCGGGAGGCGGAGCAGGGATACTGAACATCGTACTGAAAAAGAATCGCAAGACAGGCTACAACGGCAGCGTCCGTGCCGGCGCAGACCGCTATGGCGGAGCCAACGCAGGCGCAAGCCTCAACTTCCGGCAAGACAAGATCAACGTCACCGCCGACTTCAACGTCCGCCGTAACCGTGACCGCGTCAGCAGCTCGATCGACCGCCTGACCACCAGCACAAGCCCCATGACGGAACTGGATCAGATCGAAAAAGACACCTCCAAAGGCGGGATGTACTTTGGCAGAGTAGGCCTCGACTACTTCATAACCAACCGCACTACGCTGTCCCTCACCGGCTTCATGATGCACCACGACGGTCCAGGTACCTCCAACATCACGATGAACACGGATAGCCTCTACGCAAGCGGTACCCTTTCGCAATACAGTACGGAAGAGATCGCCAGCCGCCGCACCTTCAGCGGCAGAGGCGCCACACTCGGAATAAAAACGCTTTTCCCTAGAGAAAAGGAATCATGGACTGCCGACGCCAGCTACTTTGGCGGCAACTCCTCCAATAACTCGGACTACGTAACCAACTATTATACGGGCGCAAAAGGTTCTCCCCTGTCAAGCACGGAAATACAACGAATACTCGGCTCCGGCAACGACCACAACATCATCCTGCAGTCTGACTACTCGGACCCCATCGGTAAAAGATCTACACTCGAAGCGGGTGTCCGCGCCGCCTTCCAAAGCAGGCTGAACATAAACAATAACTACACCTATGACGACGCATCCGCCGCCTATACGCTGATCCCCTCGGCTGCCAGCAACTACAAAAGCCAGAACAATGTATACGCAGCCTACGCATCCTTTGCCAGCAGCATCAGCAACTTTACCTATAAGCTCGGTCTCCGCGCAGAAAGCTCCAACTACCACGGCACACTCCTGAACAGCGGTCAGAGCTTTAGCAACCAATACCCCGTCAGCCTGTTCCCCTCGGTATTCCTGAGCCAGAAACTGGGGAATGACCAGGAACTGCAGTTGAGCTATACACGACGCGTCAACCGCCCCAACTTCAACCAGCTCGTCCCCTACACAGACTCGTCCAACAAGCTGAACATCACCCGCGGCAACCCCAACCTCGTTCCGGAATTCACACAGTCCGTCGAACTGACCTACCTGAAGAACTTCCCCGGCAACAACATGATCATGGGCTCTGTATACTACAAACACACCGACCACCTGATCACTGGCTATATCGAGACGGATACGACCGCTGGCAGCACCGCACTGATCAATACTTATATCAATGCTGAATCCAGCAATACCGTCGGAGCGGAATTGACCGGCCAGTTCAATATCACCCGGTGGTGGGACCTGTCCCTCAACTGGAATCTCTATCATTCAAAGATCAATGTCGGCAGCCTTGACGAAACAGTAGCTCCCGCACTCTGGTCCTGGTTTGGAAAAGCAAACACGAATTTCCGCCTTCCCGCAGGATTCAGCATACAGTTGATGGGGACCTATCAGTCAAAGTCCAACCTGCCGGTCAACAGTAACTCCAATCAGCCCGGTCCGCCAAACATGCAGGCCTCCAGCGCATCACAGGGTTATATCAAAGCCTTCTGGGAAACGGATATCGCGGTTAAGAAAACATTTATGCAAAATAAAATGGCCGTCACCGCCAGTTTCAACGACATGTTCCGCAGCCGCAGACAGGATCAATATACCGCCAGCAGCTATGTCACCCAGGAATACTATCGCCTTCGTGACCCACAGATGGTGCGTATCAACTTCTCCTACAACTTCGGTAAGATCGACGCCAGCCTCTTTAAAAGAAAGAACAACAACGTACAGTCTGAGGAATAATCGCCTATATTTATGTTAATGAAGTCCGTATGGTACAATAGCAAAATGGTCCGGATAGCAGCTCACGTTGCTCTCTGGGCCATTGCCCTGTCGCTGCCCTACCTGCTGGATACACACCATGGTATACACCATGAAGACGGTAAGCGCGACATAAATTTTCAGGTACTCAACTTCCTGACCAACATTCTATACGTCGGCCCCTTCTACCTCAACGCCTGTTACCTGACTCCAAAACTCTTTAACCACCGCCGCTATCTCCCATTCGCCGCGATCCTCATCCTGCTGTTCGCCTTCATGATGACCGCTCACGCGATCATCTTCTACTTCATCGTCGGCCTGGAACACTTCAATATAAAAGGCGCCACAAATTTCCTATTGCCGCCCTTTATTCTCTCCATTGCCCTCAGCATGGCTTTCCGCCTGGTGCAGGACAAACGCAAAGCGGATCAGCAGGCCCGGGCACGACAGGAAGAAACCCTCAAGACAGAGTTGTCCTTCCTCCGTTCGCAGATCAACCCGCACTTTATCTTCAACGTACTCAATAATATCGTCGCACTCGAACAGACAAGATCCGCCGAACTGACGCCGACGATCCTGAAACTGTCTTCGCTGATGCAATACATGCTCTACGAGACAGATGAAGAACAGGTACCCCTCGGCAAAGAACTGGAATACCTGGTAAGCTATATTGATCTGCAGCGCCAGCGCTTCGGCGAAAAGATACCGGTAACCGTCGACCTCGACGAACCTGCCGGCTTCTACGAGATCGAACCGATGCTGCTGATACCCTTTGTAGAAAACGCCTTCAAACACGGAGTGGGACGTATACAAGACGCCGCTATCCATATCTGGCTTCGCGTCGACAAGGGCATACTGTATTTTTCGGTACGCAACCGCTTTGACCCTGAATCGAAAGAGGAAAAAGACCGGACGTCCGGGATAGGCCTCAGCAACGTAAGTCGCAGACTCAACCTGCTCTATGGCGACCAGCAGACGCTGCAGATCACCAAAGCCGACAACTGGTTCACCATATCACTAGAACTGAAACTGCACTAAAAATCCAGCTAATGATCAAATGTATTGCCGTCGATGATGAACCCCTCGCAATTGCCCTTCTGAAAGAATACATCAGCAAGATACCCTTTCTCGAACTGGTAACCACCTGCTCCGATGCCTTCGAAGCCGGCAAAGCCCTCCAGCAAAATGAAGTGGACCTCATCTTTATCGATATCCAGATGCCGGGCCTCACAGGATTGCAATTCCTGCATAGCCTGCCCCGCCGGCCAATGGCCATCATCATAACGGCCTATAAAAAATTTGCGCTCGAAGGCTTCGACCTCGACGTGGTAGACTATATGCTCAAACCCGTCAGCCTCGAACGCTTTATGAAAGCCTGCTACAAAGCCCAGGAACTCTGCAACCTCCGCCGCGCTGCCACCCAAAGCGCACAGCCAGGGCAGCCCCCCGCACAACCCGCCGACTATTTCTTTGTCAACGTCGGCTACAGCCTGGTTAAAATTCTGTTCGACGACATTTCCTGGATCGAAGGCTCCGGCGACTACGTCAAGATGCACCTTCATAGCGCCCCCAAACCCCTGCTCGTCCGCACCAGTACAAAAGCCCTCGAAACGGAACTGCCCCCCGATCGCTTCCTCCGCATCCACAAATCCTATATCGTGTCCATCGCCTCCATCACCGCCGTCCGAAAAAACTCCATCTTCATTGGCGATCTCGAACTTCCCGTCGGCGAATCCTTCCGCGACGCCCTCACCCGCCTCACAAAACGAAACTTTTAACCCGCCCGCGACCCAATCTTACCCACCCTCACCCCATAAATTATCAACGTTAAAAAAGTGCATAACTTTTTTAACGTTGATATATAAACGCCGGCAGAAAAAATTTTTTCCTGGCTACCTTTACACTTCTCAATATTCAGATAGCAGATTATTCGATGCCAATCGCACCGAAGGAGGTCCCTTTATCTAACTAAACTTTAACCTGATGAAACAGCGGAAGAACGATATACTGTGGAAAGTAATTATGGAAGAAATATTCGACGACTTGCTTCGCTTCATCATACCAGATGCCGACAAGGAATACTTTATGGCCCGAGGCTTCGAATTCCTGGAAAAAGAGCTGTCTGAACTGTACCCGGAATCGGATAAAAAGTCCAGCACCCGACACGCCGACAAACTGATAAAAGTATTTAACCGAAACGGAAAGGAAGACTGGGTACTCGTACATGTCGAAGTCCAGGGCAACACATCAAAGAAAGCCGAATTCTCCGAGCGCATGTTCAGATACTTCTATCGTATCCTTGAAAAACACAATAAACCCATATTCGCTGTGGCCATCTTTACAGGATCAGATGCTAAAAAGATGCCGGATAGATATTCATACCGCTACCGGAACACCCAGGTTCTTTACCAATACCATACCCTTTCTATATTGGATTATACCGACGAGGAATTGAAGAAAAGCAATAACCCATTCGCCTCAGTTTTATTGATTGCCAAAACAGCACTTTTGGAAGGCAAAATACCTGAAAACCAGTTGCTTTCAACTAAACTCTTAATAGCTAAAGAGTTATTAAAGCGAAAGTATCCAAAAAGAAAAATAAGAGCAATTCTCGTCTTCCTGGAAAACTATGTCCTTTTTAAAGATCCGGAAATGAATCGTATATTTACACAAGGGGTAAACATCCTTGATAAAAACAATGTTATGAATACCATCGAATTCGTGAGACAGCAGGCTAAAGAGCAAGCAAAAGAAGAAGTAGAAGGAATGCTTGAATTCGTCAAA
>JAATGQ010000183.1 GCA_015654595.1 Chitinophagales bacterium
GATTTGAAGTAAAGGCTTGCACCGATCTTCTTATAATTCTTTTTTGTCTGAGTATACGTCACTTTATCGGCAACATCAACATTATCTCCGTTGCTGTTAGCCGCAATTGTCCCGTTAAAATCATCCGGCAGACCCTTTACCTATCGATTCACAGAGCCTGGATTCAGCGACCAACCCATCCCTACCCAGCTTGCTTCATCTTCGAAGCCGCCGCTGCCGGTATAGGTCAGGTTCAACGGATAGCCGCCGACATCCATCAGTGGGATATCGTATTTAAGATCACCCGAAAATAAATCCACCAGATTGCTCACTCCGGCGGGTTGAAACTTCTGCATCTCTGGCTGAGCTGGCCCGGAAGTCAGCGCATAAGCCGCGGCGGGATAAAAATTCTGAATAGTAACCAGCGTCAGAAAGAAGACTGCAATCCACTTATTTCTCTTGTTTTTAGCACTGAACATCCTATATACTATTTTCGATTATTTACGACAAAAATTTGGGTACCCCAGGAACCAAAGGAATCTCTATATACCAGTGTATCGGGCTGTTGTCCGCCAGGTGTTTCGAAGACCATTACGGCCTCTTTTTTCTCCTGCTGCAGACTGGGTTTTTCCTGGAAAAAGACAACCTGCAGGCTGTCTCCATTGATCAGGGCCTTCCAGTCACCCTGCATGTTATACTGGAAATAGCGCTCTTTGGCTATCGAAGCTTTTTTATCCTTATCCGGCAGACTATCTGCCCATCCTACCTGGAAGGAGCAAAAATGGCTATCTGCCGACGAGTCTTCCTGCATCACCATCCGGTTACTCGCCCTGTCAAGATAGAGTGACGAGCCGGGCCGGGCCAACATTACGAGGTGTTTTTCAGGAGTCTGTAAAGAGCCGGCATGATTGCAGGCCACGAGCAAAGAGAAACAAAGCAAAGCTGATGTCGTCGTCATTTTCATTGGTTCGAATTTTCCTGGTAAACAAATCGCACAATCACAGCGGGTTCGTTGAATGGATAAACTTTTATGATATAATGCTTTCCTTCTTCAAGATCCAGCTGACTGAGATCGATGTCTATTTTATTGTGTCCTGGATTTAATGGAATATCAGGAAGGTTCTTGATTTTTTTAGAGCCACCTTCCGTTTCGTAGATCTCATAATCCAGCTTCCTGATGTTGTAATGATTCTGATAAGAGAATTTTAAATAGGTGGTTGCGTAATAGTAATTCCCGTTAACCAATTCCCGCAATTCCCGATAACTATCATTTGGGTTCGCTTTCGCAGAATCGGAGCATTGCACTGTAAACTCCCAGATGTCAGACTTAGACAGAATGATCCCATTCTGATAAGCAATAACCTGCCAGACATAGGTATGCCCTTCCTGTAGATCAGGAGCGTAGGAGGGATAACTGACCGTAGTAGATGGGATATTATCCAGTAAGACCAGTGGAGCGCTCATCAACAGATTTTCTATATCAGATCCTCTCTTCTTCTCTGTCAGCTGAAGCCGGAAACGCATAGACGGCGGGTATGGTACTGGCGGCTGCCAGCTCAATGGCGGCCGTTTTTCGCAGATCTTGTCCTGGTCAGCAGGGCTGATCAGGTTGATCGGGACAAGTGGCTGTATATTCGCGTCAACGACGCTCTCGAAGTCATCGCTTTTGTCATTGGGCTGAAAACGAAAAGTATAGGTATACTCTCCTGGTGGGAAGTTGCGGGTCTGGCTGACAATGGCAGCCATCGCATTGTTTGGGAAGCTAAAAGAGCTGCCTGTATACGCGCTGACCGGGAACTGGTTATTGCCCTGGCTAAGCGTGATCAATGGAGAAACCATATTGACTACCACATTTTTGCTGATATTCTCCTTAACCGTCAGGTATACTTTTCCCTGATGCGCCTGTCCGGAGAAATTCTGGATCTGGAAGTTGGCAAGCCCGTCGAGTGTGCGACCGTAGACTTCCCCGATAAATACAAAATTCCCCTGCCCGGATACCTTTCCAAGCATACTTACGGTCAACAACGTTATGATCAGATATCGAAGCATAGCATTTATTTAAAAGTGTAATGGGCGCTGGTACTGACAAAGAGTTGGTTAGCCAGCGCTGTCTGAATGACCTGGATTCCCTTTTTATACCCGAATTGAAGGTCTACGTTCATCTTTCCGGAGAGGCTTGCACTCATCTGCTGGCGGATACCCAACTGTGTATTCCACCCCTGATTATCATAGTAGCCGGGTGTCGTTGTCATTTTTAAGTTGCCAGGACCCGAAACGGAATAGGAGTACCCCATCTCGGCGCTGAACATAGAGGTATTGAAGAAATAATTATTATTGGTCGATTGATTGGTCAGGATCGTCAGCGACAGCAAGTTCTTCCCTAGCATCATGGAAGAAGTATTGGTAAATAACACGGACGTATTTGAATATTCCCCGCCGTATGTCATCGGGATATTCATGGTCTGGCGGCTGAGCGTAATATTGTTCATGATCTTTTTGCCGTCTACGATAAAGCGATAAGCACCATCCAGCTGGAGCCTGGAGTTGACCCCGTTCATAGGTGACTGACCATAAAAGTCCGTTTTGTAGTCTGTTCTTTGCCAGGTCAGGGTTACTTTATCGTTCCGGTCGATCTTAAAGCCTGTCGATAATTTATTGCCGATAGAGGTATAGACGAAGTTGCTATAGGGATCGAATACCTGTTGTTTAAAATCACCGGCATATTTGACGGTCAACCGATTGCTTAAAAACTTACGGGCAAGGTCGAGTCCCATTTCGCTTTCGCCACTATGCAATAGTGCATTGCCTGGGTTATTATAACCAAGTCCTACTTTTCTCAGGTAGACGCGAATGTCGGTCTTATAGATCTCGCCGGTGTAATTAAGGGTGGCTGCATAGTTGGCTTTACCACTATTGCTGAACAGGGACCCCTCCGATCCAGACTTCGAGCCGGAACTATCGGTAGAGGAGCCTTGATTTGGGGAACCAAACGACTTAGACACATCCAGCGTCACATTGTGTTTTGCTCCGATGGGCATACCGAAGTGCAAGGTGATAACGCCATCCTGTCTGGGAGCAACGGGCAGATAAGAAGCTCCGGAATTTGATCCAAGACTATTTACGCTATTATTGAAATTAAAGAAGTTCACGGATAGAGACTGATCGAACTGGCTTCCGTTGCCGCCGCCTACTTTGAATCCAGTCAGATTGCTGTACTCGTTGGTCACCGAACTGGTCAGGCCCGCCTGCTGCCAGTTATTGACAGAATTGTTCTGCCCATAGATCATTCCAACAGACGCCGACTTATTCTGAAACTCGCCATTGACACCGGTATTGACCACATTGGCCATGCTCATGTCATTG
Source organism: Chitinophagales bacterium (assembly GCA_015654595.1). Classification (GTDB taxonomy): domain Bacteria; phylum Bacteroidota; class Bacteroidia; order Chitinophagales; family Chitinophagaceae; genus Puia. The sequence continues at coordinate 3,343 of JAATGQ010000183.1, forward strand.
GTATTTACAGAGTTCTGGCCCAGGTTAAGCGTCTTCAGATTATAGAACAGTTTTTGGATCGTGTTAAGGCTGGCCTGGTCATCGAGTACCTGGCTTAAATGATTGGGATCGGAAAGATAATTTTTCAAGGCGCCGGGCGAATAGGAAGAGGTAGACAGGAGCTGTTTTACGAGCGGGTTGTCTTCATATTTACTTTTAAAGAAGGTGATCCTGTCGTATACCTTTTCCATTGTCTCGTATCCTTTAACTTCGGCGAGCGTCTTTTGATAATTGGAATCGGCAGCAAGCGTCTTTTGATCTTTTCCCTGGCTCATATAGGAAAGCTTTGACAGGTTTTGCTGGTATTGAGTTACCGCAGAGCCTGGCAAAAGACGATTCCGAAGCGCACTCATATCATTCGCAGATAGATCCTTTGCGTCGGTAGGGATGGGCAACGGGGTGTTATACTGCTTTGTATAATCGCTTTGCATATGAGAGATCTCTCCTTGCAGTTGTTGTTCGTAGTTCATCCGGATCGTTTTCACCCTGCTTAAAGCAGAATTCATGATCGCATCCGGGCTGACTTTAGCCATCACCTGTGATCTGAGGGTCTGCAGGTATTGTTCGTGATCGAAATTGAATTGCGTGAAATTTTTAAAGGGAGTATAGTTCATGCTGTTGATCCCATTTCCTTCCCGCAGTGTCATCGCAAAGGGCATATTATTGATGCCAACAGTATAATCAATCAGATAGGAAAAGGTTCCCGTCATATTCTGAAGCACGCCAAGCCCCATGCCGGAGGTGTCCTGGAAATAATTGTAATCTACTTCCGTACTCAGGTGAGAGACGGTTATGGGCTTTTTGTTATCGAATATATTTATGCCCTGATTCAATTGCTGTAAGGGAGCAATGGCTTGCTTTGCCGTAGTCTTCAGAGAAGACACGGGCGCAGACAATTGCGAAGTCACTGCCTTAGACTGTTGTTTAAGGACAGAAGACGCAGAGTCGACCTTTGAAGATCGTATTTGCGTGGTATCCTGTGCATTAGTATTATACACAACGAACCATGCAGACAAAGCAAGTGCGCTTCGTAGCAATTTATACATAGCTATGAATTAGAGTGTTTATTCAGTCAATGGCAAAGCAATTCCATGTACGGTATCAAGTACCGGACGAATAGAACAAAGAAGGATAAAGTAAAATCAGGCAAGGATTGCCGACTATGAAATTGTGTGTGACAGTTAGCTACTACAGAGAAACTAAATCCCGATGAGCATCTTTGGAGATGCGCACTAAACAAACTTGTATTTAGTTTCTGGAATTAACAATAATAAGGGAGGAATATATTACCTGGCGTATCAGAAAGGTAATGGGCACGGGTTAGCGCGTGTGGTAGAGACATAAGAAGTAGTTTAAGAGTTAAGGTGTAAATTATTATAAGACGGGAGCGGAATAGATAATGCAAAGTAAAATAAACTATTCCAAATATGCAATAAAATCGAATAAACTTTTTGGGATTATAACAAGGACAGATACACGAACAAACGTGATTAAGCCGAAAAAAGCACGCTTTTTTTAATTTCACACACAGTTATCCGTCTATTAACACAGCCAAAAAAAAGTCGAAAATCCGTTATACGTATGAGAGTCCTGCCATTTGAAAATTACTCTTTACAAATGTTGATCACTGTCCGTGTATTCCAAAATAGATTTTCTGCAGATGGAAATTGTTGCTCATCAAAGCTGGAATTCGGCTCATGACCTATTTCACCGCAACGCGATATCTTCTCCGGCGGAGGAACTGGTAGATATAACCGCCGAGGATGACCAGCACGATAGGGAGACCGATGTTGATGAACTGCCAGAACCCGCGATCGGCATCGACCTTTGCGGAGTCGAGCAGACGCATCGTAAAGTCCTTCGAGCGGGTGTCGAGAATATGGGAAGAGCTGACCAGGTACTCGACGCTGTTTTCGATAAAGTCCTGGTTGGCAAATGTAAAGTTGTTGTCGCGGCTAAAACCCAGCGGCATCGGACGTCCTTCGGGAGACACGTCGTTCATAAAAATGTCGGCATCTGCACATACGATGACACGGGAAGCAGCGGTCGCCTCGGCGATAAAAGGCTGCTGGTAGACGTTGGCGAGGCTATCGGCCACGGCAGCGTCAACGCGATTGGCGTATAAGGATTTGAACTTACCTTCCAGCAACATCGCCACGGGCAGGTTGGACTGGTTAAAGTATTTTGGATCGTCCTTATATTTCAACACCTGGAAGGTGATCAGGGCCGGCGTACTGACGGTACGGGAATTGGCTGATGTTTGCAGCAAAGTGGTCTTGATGATCCCGGGAGCTTTTACGGTGTCGAGACTATTGGCGAACTGAGCAAAAACGGGATCGAGATTTTTCGATATCGGATGGGTCAGACTTCCATTCAACAAAGGGAAGTAAGGCCAGGGCAGCGCCTGGATCTGGGGTTTGTTCCCCTGTACACCCACCACCATACTGAGACTGGCACACTGCAGGTCTTCTACCAGGTCCTGCTTTATCCGAACACCGTATTTGAAGAAGAGGTCTTCCAGCTCAAGCCCACGGTCATAGGCGACCGTCTCCTGGTCCTGGCGCAGGCTGTCTCTTTCGGCATATAGTTCATCGACGGCCCAGATGATCTGACCACCGTGAAGCACGTATTGATCGAGGGTCAGTTTCTCGCGGTCGGTAAAGCGTTGAGTTGGCTTGACGACAACCAGCGCCTTGTATTTCTGAGGAATGACTGCCATACTGTCCAGCGGCACGATCCCAAAATGATAGCTGCTGCGCAAGCCCTGGATCAGATCATAGACCCGGAAATCCAACGGCTCCCCGTTACCGGTGACATAACCCACCATCGGAACGTTTTCGGTCGTGATCTTGTCGATGGCGCTTCCAAACTTATATTCCAATAAGGTCTCTGCATTGGTATATAGCTGCTCTTCGGGTTGATCTCCACCCCCGACCTGCACTCCTTTCAGCAGATTCACCGGGTAGATCCGGTCTTTATACCGGACAATAGCTGCGGGGATCACGATACGTTGACTCTGCTCTTCTCCCTTTCTGGCTTGCGCAACCTGTGTCATCGGCTGGATGCCCATCCTGCTCAGCGAATCGAGGAAGGTTGCTTTTGCGGAATCATCCAGCGTTGTCAGCGGATCAAAGACGTGAACCCGGATCTTTCCGCCGCAGTATTCGTTGAAACTCTGAAGCATCTCTTCAGAACTCTTGGACAACTTGCGGATACCGGCCTTGAGGTCGCCCGCCAAAAAGAAGTCTACCTGGATATCGCTGTCGATCCTGCGCAGCATTTCTCTTGTGGAAGGACTCAGCGTATAGCGTTTGTCCTGGGTGAGATCGAGATGCGCGTGCAGCTGTGAAGCCAGGAGATTGATCCCGGCAAGGAGGACGACGAGGCCTGCCAGGGCAAGCCGGGTTTTTCCTTTCCGTCGCCTCTTATTCGTACTGTCGGCCTTACCGGCCAGCTGACGGCTGGTCAGATAAAGGAACAGGAAGATGAGGGTAAAGAAGTACAGCAGGTCACGACTGTCGATCACTCCACGGCTGATGCTGCGATAGTGAAAGTCGATGCCCAGCATCGCGATGTAGTAGTCTGGCCCTGCGGCAAATACCGGCAGCGCACTGATGGCATTGAAGCCGGAATACAATATGAAACAGGCAAAAGCGGCTACGATAAATGCAACCACAGCATTGGCCGTTAGTCCGCTGCACCAGATACCTATCGACGTAAAGACAGCGCCAAGCAGAAAGAGGCCTACATAGCTGCCGATCGTGGCGCCGGTGTCGATGCCCCCCTGGCCGGAAAGCCGCTGTATGCAAAGGAAATAGATCAGGGTTGGGATGAGGGCGATGACGACCACCAGCAGACTGGCCAGGTACTTTCCAAAGACCAGGCGAATACGGCTGAGAGGCGTCGTTTGCAGGATCTCAAAGGTTCCCATCCGGAACTCCTCGGAGAGACTGCGCATCGTGATGGCAGGGATCAACAAGAGCAGGATCCAGGGCGCCAGTTCAAAAAACTTGTCAAGCGTAGCATAACCATTACTGAGGATATCGGTCTCGGGAAAGACAAAGAGGAATAGCCCGTTTAATAAAAGAAAAACGATAATAGCTATATACCCGGTAAGACTACTGAAGAATTGACGGAGTTCTTTTTTGCATACTGCCCACATAGACACGAAAATATGCGATATAATCGTTTGAAGCTGTATTGTTATTGTGGAAGCGAAAAGAGTCCTTTATAAATTATACAGCGGAAAATGAAGAGCCGCCAAAAACAATATATTATATTAAATTAAATGTGGAAAAGTAACCTAAATTAGATGAGTAGAAATACGCTTTGTATAAAGTTTATGGTTATATTCGCATGCTCTTATAGATCAACCTTCCTTAGAAAATATGATTAATGGTGATGTCAAAAAAGATATTCCACCGAAACCAACTGCATGAAAAAATCCGCCCCACTACAGGCGGGTTTTTTGTTTTATTAATGTCTTCCTTTTATTTTACTGCAAATCCTTTACCAGACTGGCTTATACTAAATCATCAGGCAATGGGAAAAGGATGTTTCGGGTACTTCCTTTATCTCCAGGTTCGCAATTATCATCTTTTCGGATCAGAATTGTAATCTTAAGGGTTATTGATGAAAGGATAGTCTCGCCGTTTTAACACGTTATTTATTGGATAAATGACGGATAATGAGGAAGGTCCGAAAAGGCCTCCACTTATATTATATATAAATTACATAAACGTATTATACATTTTTATACTGCACGTTTCTGGCCTGAAGGAGGGCAACCGTTTCGCTGATCCGGACGATCGCATAGTCGATCTCTTCGGCTGTTGTCCATCGTCCAAGGCCCAGTCTGAGGGAAGCATGGGCAACTTTGTCGTCAACACCCAGCGCCTTCAATACATAGCTGGGTTCCATAGATGCGGAGGTGCAGGCGGAGCCGGAGGACAGGGCGATGTCTTTGCCAAGGGCGGCAAGCAGGGCATTAGCGTCGATATCGGGAAAGCTGATATTGGTCGTGTGCGGGAGGCGGTGTGTAGTGCTGCCGTTGATGTGAGCGCCGGGAATGGCTAACAGGCCGGTTTCTAATCGATCACGGAGTTCAGCCGTATGCCGGGCGTCGGCAGTCATTTCCTGGCGGCACAATTCGGCAGCCTTGCCCATTCCTACGATGCCGGGTACGTTGAGGGTGCCGCTGCGCATACCTCTTTCATGGCCGCCCCCATCCATCTGGGCGACCAGTCTTACGCGCGGGTCTCTCCGACGAACATACAGCGCCCCGATGCCTTTTGGTCCATAGAACTTATGGGCGCTGAGCGCGAGCAGGTCGATCCCATCCTTGTTGACGTCGATAGGCACCTTACCCACGGCCTGGGTAGCGTCGGTAAAGAATAGTACGCCGTGTTTGCGTGCAATATCGCTGATGGCCTTTATCGGCTGAATGACGCCAATCTCGTTGTTGGCATACATAACGGCGATAAGCATCGTAGTGGGACGGATGGCCGCCTCGAGTTCGGGCAGCGAGATCAGCCCTTCGTTGTCGACGGGCAGCCAGGTAATCTCCCCCCCAAGTCTTTCGATATGATGACAGCTGTCCAGGACGGCTTTGTGTTCGGTAACGACGGTAATGATATGATTGCCCTTTGCCGCATAGGCTTCGAAGACACCTTTCAGGGCCAGGTTAGCGGCTTCTGTCGCTCCCGAGCTAAATACGATCTCTTTTGGTTCGGCGCCGATCAGCTGTGCAACCTGTTCGCGGGCATATTCGACGGCCTCCTCCCCCTCCCAGCCAAAAGCGTGGGTCCGGCTGGCGGCATTGCCAAAATGTTTTGTAAAGTAAGGCAGCATAGCTTCGACGACCCGTGGATCGCAGGGGGTGGTCGAATTGTAGTCGAGATAGATGGGGAGCTGGACCATGTACAAATGTACAATTTGGCGGGCTGGTTTGCGCTAATTCGTCCCCGTCACGATAAAGGAGGAAACCTGGCTTTTTTGTGACTTCAGGTCGATGGTTCGCACAAAGTAAGCGCCTGGCGCGAGACGGCTGTGGAACTGGATCCGAAAGGTCTCGGCCTGGGGCCAGAAGTCGCGCTGGACCAGCTTGCCGTCGCAGGAAAATATTTCGGTCTGCCAGTCGGAGCCGTAGCCGCCGGAGATATTGATAAAGCTGGTGGCGGGGTTCGGATAGACCTTGAACGCGGGAGGGCTCCAGCCAAGCAGCACTTGTTTGACCGTGGAATAGGATGTCCAGTCACTATCGTCGACCTGCAAGCGGTAAAAGTAGACATGCGGAGAGCTGACATTGAGCACATCGGCGTAGTTGTATTGGGCGACGGTTGAGCCGTTTGTTGCCGGCACCGTTGCGACGGTCGTAAAGGTCTTGCCGTCGTCGCTCCGCTGGACCAGGTATTGGCGGTTGGGTTTTTCGGAGGACATCGCCCAGTTGAGCAGGGCCGTAGACGGCCAGTCGGGGACGGCATTCCAGTCCGTAAGGCCGGTGGCGAGCACGATCCCGCTATGGCAATATTGATATTGAACGCGCACCTTCATGTTGTCGGCTATCGTTGTGCTATAATCGTAAGACGAATTATTATAGGAGCCGAGATTCGTATAGGTATAGGAGGTGTAGCTGATCGAAATATTTCCCGTTCCGAGGAAGGGCGCCACGGCGGTAACGCTGTCGGAGGCGGTATAGTTGGTCAGGAAAGCAAAGGGGGCCTGGGTGATCGATTGGTTCGGCGCAAGTGTGTAAGAGTCGATATCCTTTGATGTCAGGTTGGTAAAAGTAGAAGGGAGTGCAGAACTGACAAATTTGTCTTCCTGGCCGACCGTCAGCAGATAGGTCGAGGTGGCGGTGTCGGCGTTACGGAGGGTGAACTGATATTGGGAATTGGTAGTAGCGCTTATTTTAACCGAAAAGAGGGTGCCGTATTCCGGATTCCATTGTGGAAAGGTGAGGTTATATACCTTGAACCCGGTACTGGTTAAGGTTGTATCATAGGTTTTTGTGAGCAGGTTGTTAGCGCTGCATTGGGCTTGAACACTACTGTGCAGGATTATCCCCGCACCTAAGGCCAGCCCAAGTTTCACCAGAGAGATGACGGCATTCTTCATTGGACGGATATTGGATCGCGGATATAACTCCGAATACCTATTATTTATTTTATGGGGGAGGAAAAAGGCGCAGCGCGCCGGATGGGATGCAGCCGGTGAAGCGTCGGGGTTGCCGGGAGCATGCGAAGAGCCGCGCCGGATGGGGCGCGGCCGCGCGGGCGCGGTTGCCCGGGCCGCGCGGGCCCAAAAAATAACCGCCTCCTTGTTGAAGGGAGGCGGCTTGCGCTATTGTTATAAGAGTATAGACTACTTGGTAACGAGCACTTTCAGCGTTGACTTGGATCCATCGGAACCGGAAACGACGATGACATAGGTGCCTTCGGGGTAACCGCCGATGGGCAGCGCGGTGACGGTGCCGCCGGCGTTTGCCACGTTCTTTTCAACCAGCATCTGGCCGCTTTGGTTGAAGAGACGGATAGTTGCGCTCATGGCAGCGGAGCCAGCCACGGTGACATTTGCATAATCATGGGCGGGATTGGGGTAAACGGAAACAGAAGTGATCGGGCCGCCGCTGACTACGTCAACACCGGAGTATACATAGCGGCCATCCTTGTCAACCAGCTGGAGACGGTATTCGATGGTTCCGGCGGGTACTTTGAAATCGGTATAGGAGTAATCCACGTTTGTGGTGGAAGTACCTTGGGCGGCAACGGTTCCGAGTGTTTCCCAATGGCTGCCGGCATCGACGCTGCGCAACACGGCGAAATGATCGGAGTTAGACTCGGAGGAAGTCGCCCAGCTCAGTTCAACCTGCGTACCAACGAGCTTTGCGTCAAAGCTGGTCAGTGTGATCGGGAGGGTACCGGTAGAGCTCAGGACGGCTGCGCCGTTGATCGTTGTTTCATAGGCGGCAGGAAGGCTGCTGTAAGCCGTGGGCGTGTTGCCGTTGAAAACCGAAGGAGCATTGCCCAACATCTTGGTGTTTGTATTAGAGGGGTCATTTACGATGATCCCGTCATAAGTACCAGCGCTGCCGGCGCTGACCAGGGCATTGGCCGCCACCTGTATCACAGACTCGGCGCCCGACGTGGACATGATAATGTTATACCCCTGCGAAAAAGCAGCTGGTGTCGGGGTATTCGAGTTAGAGCTGGGGATCAGCAGCTGAGCGATGTTTGTACCATCGCCAAGCTGGATCTGGGTACCGTTGCTGACGGTGATGCTTGTGTTCAGCACATACTGGCCAGGGGCTTTCAGTTCGATCAGACAGTCATTACAGTTGGAAGGGGGTTCGGAGCCTTGCCAGATCCCAGGACCGCTGGCCGTATGCCAGTTACCAGCCTGGATGGTTACATAATGACCGCCCTGTTGGGCAAAAAGTGAATGAGAAGAAGAAAGAAGGCCGGATAATACGATCAGGGTGTAAAGCTTGTTCATTTGTACGACAGATAGTTAAATAAATTGAATGTGGTTTGGTACGCGAACGGTAAGGCCCGCCTTGGTAAACCATAGCCAATAATGGATTTAGGGCATCCATAGCAATGAACGGATTGTCAAGCTTTTACAAATGAATTGGATTGTGCATCAGCACTGCGTGTCAGCCGATAAAGAAATCACCGGACTATGTTAAACTGGTTTTCACGAATGGAAGGAATATTGGGTACTATGCTTGTTAGGAAAGCTAATTGTATTCTGCGGGTAGAGGTATTAGAGGAAATAAAAGTAGTATAAATACGAGGAATGTGCAAGCGATTGTGGAAAAAAAAATTGGGGTGGAACCTTGGCGATAGCCTAGCTATGCTCTTCGTTAACGTCTATTTTATTGATTCCCAGCTTGTCAAGTGCTAATTGAGCTGCAATTTGACTGGCGTCTTTTTTGTTGTAGGCCTTGCCTTGGGATAGTAATTCTCCGTCTACAACGGCCCCAACGGTAAATAGCCGGCGTCCCCCTTCGATCCTTTCGTCAAGGGTTTCGAATTCAAGGTTTTTGCCGTTCTTATTGGCCCAGCCGTAGAGTTTATTCTTGTGGTTGATCTCCAGATTTTCGAGATCGTCGAGGAAGAGATAAGGCTGGATGACCCTTTCCATTACCCATTGGCGGGTCTTTTCGAAGCCCTTGTCCAGGTAGATGGCGCCTACGATCGCCTCGAGAGTGTTGCCAAAGATCTGGCTCATCTTGAGGCTGCTGTCGAATTTGTTGTAGTTGCTTATCTTTTTGAGCCCCATTTTGATGGCGATCTCGTTCAGCTGGTTGCGGTTGACCATTTTGCTCCGCATTTCTGTCAGAAATCCTTCTTCTTTATAGGGATATTTTTTGAAAAGGAAGTCGGCGATGATGGCGCTGAGGATGGCGTCGCCCAGGTATTCGAGTCTTTCGTTGTTTTCGTCGGCCCCGTCTTTTACCGAACGGTGTGTAAGCGCAGTTTTATATAAAACGACCTTGCCCGGGGCAAACCCGAGTACGTTTTTAAGCTGCTGTTTGAACGAGTTTATGGCGGTATCGCCCTTTATGATACGTTCCAGAATTCCCACGCCGACAAGCTACAATTTTTTTGTCAATAAAAAATATAAGTTTTCACTCATCCGGGCCAAGTCGTGTCACCTGGCCCGAATGGGCTGTTAAGCCTCGTATTTTTTAACGATCATGCAGGCGTTGTGTCCGCCAAAGCCGAATGTGTTACTGAGGGCGGCTTTGACAGTACGCTGCTGAGGTTGGGCGAAGGTGAAGTTGAGGCGGGTATCAAGGCCTGGGTCGTCTGTGATGTGGTTGATCGTGGGCGGTACCTGGTCGTGTACCACGCTCATCACACAGGCAATGGCTTCGATCACACCTGCGGCTCCGAGGCAATGGCCGGTCATGGATTTTGTCGAGCTGATGTTTACGTTGTAAGCATGCTCTCCGAAAACGTCCGTGATGGCTTTTACTTCTGCAATATCACCCAGGGGGGTAGAAGTACCGTGAGTGTTGATGTAGTCGATATCCCCGGGTTTCATACCCGCATCCTTGAGCGCTGCGAGCATTACGTTCTTTGCGCCCAATCCTTCCGGATGGGGAGCAGTCAGGTGGTAGGCATCCGCAGTGGCTCCGCAACCGATGACCTCGCAATAGATCTTTGCGCCCCGGGCCTTTGCGTGTTCGAGTTCTTCGAGCACGAGTACGCCGGCCCCCTCTCCCATTACAAACCCGTCGCGGTCCTTGTCATAAGGGCGGCTGGCTGTTTTGGGATCGTCGTTTCTTTCGCTGAGCGCTTTCATGGCGTTGAATCCACCGACGCCGGCTTCGCTGACGACGGCTTCGCTGCCCCCGCTGATCAGGATGTCGGCCATCCCAAGACGGATCAGGTTGAAAGCTTCCATGATCGCATTGGTGGAAGAAGCGCAGGCGCTGGTGACGGCGAAGTTGGGGCCGCGGAAACCGTGACGCATAGAGATCTGTCCGGCTGCAATGTCCAGGATCATCTTGGGAATGAAAAAGGGATTGAAACGGGGTGTGCCATCGCCCTTTGCAAAATTTATGACTTCTTCCTGAAAGCTGATCAGGCCTCCGATACCGCTGGCAAATACGACTCCGATACGGTCCGGGTTCATATTTTCCTTATCGATACCCGCATCTTTTACGGCCTCGTCACTGGCTGCCAGTGCGATTTGCGTATAGCGGTCAACCTTGCGGGCTTCTTTTTTCTCAAGATAGTTGAGAGGATCGAAACCTTTTAGCTCACAGGCGAAGTGGGTCTTAAATTTCGAAGAGTCAAACAGGGTAATGGTATCAGCACCGGATACACCTTGGAGCAACCCGTTCCAGTAGTCCTGAACATTATTGCCAATAGGTGTCAGGGCTCCGATGCCCGTTACAACGACGCGTTTCAATTGCATAGTGGACTTTTCCCAGGAGATTAGTTATTATATCGGACGAAAAGCCGCTTTCAGCGGCCCTAAGTTTAAGGATAAATCCGCCTTCTAAGCCAATTTGCTTGAACTTGAAAAGGCGGATCCAACAAATTTATTGCAGCAAACCCCAAAAGAGGATCTTGGAATCTTTCCTGCTTATTTAGCGTGCTCTTCCAGGTAAGCGATAGCCTGACCAACGGTAGTGATGGTTTCAGCTTGTTCGTCCGGAATGGAAATATTAAATTCCTTTTCGAATTCCATGATTAATTCGACGGTGTCCAGAGAGTCTGCACCCAGATCATTAGTGAAGGAAGCTTCATTGGTAACTTCAGCTTCTTCAACGCCTAATTTATCAACGATGATCTTTTTAACTCTTGTAGCGATGTCTGACATTTTTGTAAATTTTAGTTATACGACCGCAAAAATATGGTATTGCAACTAATAGAACAAAATCGCATTTTTGAATTTTTTCACTTTTAATTCCGCCTTGGGGAAGGTTTTTACCGAATCTGGTTGTTTGTTTTATCGGTTTTGCAGTTTGGATTCTCTTTTTTTGAAAGCATTTTCGCGATTTGGACAACATTTAAACCCCGGAATCAGTAATTTTAATAACTTACGTTAGACTCACAAAACTCAATAACAGCATGGCGCTTAGGATGATAGATCACGGAACGAGGGAATACCAGCAAATGGTGAATTTGCGCAACGACATCCAGCGCAAACCGCTGGGTCTATCGTTTGATGCGGCTGAACTGGAGAAAGAAAAAGATGATATTCTGATGGGCGCCTTCGAAGATGATCGTATCCTCGGCTGCTGTATGCTTACCCGGATGGACCCCACCACTGTGAGATTACGGCAGATGGCCGTCCCCGGAAGTATGCAGGGAAAGGGGATCGGCAGGGCCCTGATGATCTTCGCCGAAAATATTGCCCGCGATCTTGGATACAGGAAACTATGTATGCACGCCCGAAAAACGGCCGTCGGCTTTTACGAAAAGCTGGGTTATGCCGTCGCCGGCCCCGAGTTTGTCGAGGTCACCATCCCGCACTATATTATGGAAAAGACGCTTTAGCCTCGCCCCTCAGTGGGTGGCTGCGATCGGTAATCGTTCGTTCTGGATCGCCGTATGAGCCGTCCGTGCTACCGGATCAGCCTTAGATTGAAAGGATAGCGGTAGATCCTGTTCTCGCTGGCTTTTATGGACGCCAGGATCACAAAGACGAGGTTCAGCACACCAATCAGGATCAGCAGCGGAATGCCCACCAGCACAAAACACAGTATGATGGCTATTATATAAGCCAGCCACACTGAGATCTGCCAGTTGAGGGATTCTTTCGCGTTTGCGTCCAGGAAGGTCTGCTCTGGTTTGCGGATGAGATAGATGATCAATGGCGCCAGTATGCCGACACCAGGGACGATAGTGAGGATATGCGAGAGTATGCTCAGCACGCGTTCATCGTTATCCGGCGTAGAAAAGGGGTAATCTTCGGCCATTGTGATTGGGTTTTATTTAGCTGAAAATAGCACTTTTTTGCGGCCCGCACAAGGCATGGTTATTTCGCGCGGCGGAGGACGGCGGAAGGGTTGCTCCCTTACACGTTGACGGGAGCATGAACAAAGGCGTTCATCCGCCGCAGGAAGGACAGGAGATCGGCCATCGACCGGATGTCGTCAACCACCATCAAAAACATTTTACCGGCTTGTTTCAGGCGGCCCTTGTTGGTTTGTTTTTGCAGGTATTCGAGAATAAGCCGGAAAGTATCGGATTCGAAATAGGGGGAATCGGGCCGGTTGATAAAATAACAGCGAACCTCCTCGTCTTTCAGGATCAGCTTCTCGAAACCCAGGCCCACCGCGATTCGACGAATCCGAACGGTATCGAATAAGCCATCGACCTGCGGCGGCACAGGTCCAAAGCGGTCGATGAGCTCCTCATGAAAATGCTGCAGATCCTCCTCGGACCCGCTGTTGTCCAGCCGGGTATAGAGGCTCAATCTTTCCGTTATGCTTTCGACATAGCTGTCCGGGATCAGTATTTCCAGGTCGGTATCGATCGTACAGTCCTGTACATAGTCTTCCTGTTTGGAGATCTCTTCTTTGAAGAGTTCCCGGAATTCGGTCCGCTTCAATTCTTTTATCGCTTCGTCGAGGATCTTCTGATAGGTTTCGAATCCGATGTCGACCATAAAGCCGCTCTGCTCGCCCCCGAGCATATTCCCGGCGCCGCGGATATCGAGGTCACGCATTGCAATCTGGAAGCCGCTGCCCAGGTCGCTGTGCTGCTCGAGGGTCTGCAGCCTCTTTCTCGAGTCGGCAGGCAGGGTCGCCAGTGAAGGCGCCAGCAGGTAACAGAAGGCTTTTTTGTTACCGCGCCCTACCCGGCCCCGCAGCTGGTGGAGGTCGCTTAGTCCGAAATGGTGGGCGTTATTGACGATGATGGTATTGACGTTGGGGATATCGACGCCGGACTCGACGATATTGGTACAGACCAGCACATCGTATTTCTTGTCGATAAAGTCGAGGATCTTTTCTTCCAGCTCGTGGCCTTCCATTTGTCCGTGGGCATAGCTGATGCTGAGATCGGGGCAGAGACCTTGTATGATGGCCGACATTTCCGCCAGACCCTGAACGCGGTTATAGATAAAGAATACCTGTCCACCCCGCTCGGTTTCATAATAGATCGCGTCGCGGATAAAATCTTCATTATAGCCGTGGAGTTCGGTTTGGATCGGCTGGCGGTTTGGCGGCGGGGTATTGATGATACTCAGGTCGCGGGCGCCCATCAGGCTGAACTGGAGGGTTCTGGGGATCGGCGTTGCGGTCAGCGTCAGGCAGTCGACGTGAGTACGAAGGGTCTTGATCTTTTCCTTGTGGGCGACCCCGAACTTTTGTTCTTCGTCGATCACCAGCAGGCCGAGGTCTTTGAATTTGACTTCTTTTCCAAGCAGCGCGTGGGTGCCGATGATGATATCGATCTTGCCTTCTTCGAGCTGTTTGTAGGTTTCTTTCTTCTCTCTTGCGGACTTGAACCGGTTTACGAAGTCGACTTTTACGGGGAAGTCCTTTAATCTTTCACTGAAAGTCTTATAGTGCTGGAAGGCCAGGATGGTCGTCGGCACAAGCACGGCGGCTTGTTTGCCGTCGATGCAGGTCTTGAAGGCGGACCGGATGGCTACTTCTGTTTTTCCAAAGCCGACGTCGCCGCAGACCAGGCGATCCATCGGGGATGGGGCTTCCATATCTTTTTTCACGTCAGCCGTAGCCTTGCTTTGGTCGGGGGTATCCTCATAGATAAAGGAAGCCTCCAGCTCGGTCTGCATATAGTTGTCGGGGGTGTGGGCAAAGCCTTTCTCCGCCTTACGCTGTGCGTAGAGCTTGATCAGGTCGAAGGCGATCTCTTTGACCTTTGTCTTTGCCTTTTCTTTCAGCTTCTGCCAGGCGTCGCTGCCCAATTTGTTGACCTTGGGAACGGAGCCTTCTTTCCCTGTATACTTGGAGATCTTGTGCAGGGAGTTGATATTGACATAGAGGATGTCGCTATCCTTGTAGATAATGCGAACGGCTTCCTGCAATCTGCCGTTGGCTTCGATCTTCTGCAGTCCACTGTACACGCCTACGCCATGGTCGATATGGGTGACGTAGTCGCCGGGCTGCAGCTCGCGCAGGGTGCGAAGCGTGATCGCCTTATTCTTATTATAGGCCTGTTTGACCTTGTATTTATGGTAGCGCTGGAAGATCTGGTGGTCGGTGTAGCAGACCAGCTTGAGGTCTTCGTCGATAAAGCCTTCGTGGATGTTTTGCGCAACGGGCGTAAACGCGATCTCGGCCTTGAGGTCTTCGAAGATCGTATGCAGTCTTTCCAGCTGTCTGGGGTTTTCCGCAAAGAGGTAGATCGTGTATTTTTTTGCCTCGTGAGCTCTCAGATCCTTTATCAGCAGGTCGAACTGGCGGTTGAAGGATGGCTGGGGCTTTGTATGAAATTCGATCACAAAGGGCGCCCCCGAGCTGGCAGAGGGACCGTATTCCACCAGGTGGAAGGATTCCAGCTGCTTTTCTATATCGGCGGCGGTGACGAATTCGTCGAAGGAGATATCCTTCTTCTCCAGCTTGTCTTCATCGCCATCGATGCTGGTGTCGGGGGGAAGGGCGCGGCCTTTTCTTTTTCCGCCGGAGAGGGTAAGCTCTTCCTGCTGGCGGGCCTTTATTTCCTTATCGGCCTGCAGGGATTCTATAAAGAGCCCCAGATCTTCTTCCTGGATGGTCAGGCGTTCGCGGGTAAAGGCCCAGTCTTGCATCCAGATGACGGTGTTGGGGGGCATGAATTCAAGCAGGGAGATCTTTTCACCGCTGTCCTGTTTGTTTTCGACGTTGGGGATGATGTTGACCTGGAGCAGCTTGCGCTCGGAGAGCTGCGTCTCCGGGTCGAAGATCCGGATGGAGTCGATGTCGTTGCCAAAGAGTTCGACCCGGTAGGGTTTCTCGTTGCCGAAAGAGTAAATATCGAGGATACCGCCGCGGAGCGCGAATTGTCCCGGTTCGTAGACGAAGTCGGTGCGTTCGAAGCCTTTGTCCACCATCTTTGCGAGCAAGCCGTTGAGGTCGAGCGTGTCGCCGGCTTTCAGGGAGATGATATTGCCGCTGAGTTCCTCGGGGAGGACTACTTTTTCAAAAAGCGCTTCCGGGTAGGTGATGATCAGCTTTTTGCCGCTGCCGAGGGGGGAGGCGCCTGATCCGAGGGGTTTCATGCCCTGGGTGTCGAGGCTTGCTTTCCCCAGCTGTCCCATGGCTGCCGAAAGCCGGGTAAGGGCTTCGGTCCGGAGCATGACGTGGCTGCTGTTGAGCAGCTTATAGTTCTTCTTATTCTTAAAGGAAGAGGGGAAGTAGAAGAGGTCGAGCGCGCTGGTCAGGCTTTCGATGGTATTGTGCAGATAGGCCGCGGCTTCGGCGTCCTCGCAGACGACCAGGTGGTTGAGCTGTCCGGTAGTTTCGTGCTGGAAGACGGCGCTGATCAGGAAGGCGGGAGAGCTGCCCTGCAGGTTTTTGCAGGCAATTTTTTGTGGAGAGGACAATAAGAGTCTGTCCGCCAACTGAAAAAGGCGGGGCGAATTAGAATAAATACCTGATAAAACCTCACTTGACATTCCGGCGCAAAGTTAAGGAGAATTAGCGAAAATGAGTCGAGGGAAGATTGTCGCCCTGACGGTCTAGGGAAAACTGCCGCCTGACGGTCGAGGGAAGATTGTCGCTTGCCGGTCGAGGGAAGACTGCCGCCTGACGGTCGAGGGAGGAGAGAACGCGGACATGGAGGAAACGGCGGTTAAGAGGCCTACGGCAGCGACGAAATGGAGTCCTGCAAGCAACCGATGCCTTTAAATTATCGTAAATCCTAATAAAGAGGCTTATGGTCGGATTCTACACTGCACTGCACCCTGCTCATCTTGCCAGGCGATACCGTAACGGGTGCGATATTGTTTTTTTCGTCGCGTTGAGAGGCGTAGAAAAGATCTCCTTTTTTGGTAAAGATGGAGTAGTTTCCCGGAGGTAAGGAAACGTGGAAATTTCCGCTGGAGTCTGTATCGACCTGGCAAACGAAACGCGTATAGATGGCCCTATAATAGGGGGTTGTCCCTTGCCGGAGCGTTTGGCTGTCGTTGGTAAGCTCGTAAATATAGACCGTAGAAACGGCTCCGGCCGGGGCGGGCGGTCTCCGGTTGGGCGCCGGCATGCGATTGCCCCCTTTCCTGTAAACAACGCCTTCTATCCCCTGCTGATGCAGCGTATCGGCCTTTGGGCTTGTGACCTGTATGTTAATGGAGGTGAGACAGGCGACGATAAAAAGCGCGAAGTCCATAAAAACGTTAATTTTAGACAGTATAAAAAACCAATATGAATAACTGCAGGTTTAAGCTCTTACTACACTTTCCGCTCCTTCTTTTACTTGTGCTGTCCGGTCTGTACTCATCCGCCCAAAGGCCTGTGCTGAATAAGCCTGCGCTTCAAAAAGTCAGCCAGGATCTGAACACCCGGCAGGCTGCACTGCGCAAAGTTCTGTTAAAGATGGCCAAAGACAATGGCTGGCCGTTGACCATGCATCTTAAAAAAGGACGGACGGCTTACCTGCAGGGGCTTTCCAGCACCGGCAAACCTCTTTATGTGGGGGTTGCCGACAATATCATTTCCGCAGCTACTATCGGGACCAATACCTTGTGGAGCGGGGGAAGTTCCGGATTGAACCTGAATGGCAGTTCTGCCGCCTTAAAGGACAAAATTGGACTTTGGGACGAAGGCAAGGTCAGGCCCACGCATGTTGAGCTGACGGGCCGCACCACCTGGAAAGATGCCACCAATGATGGGCTGGTCGACCACTCGACACACGTTGCGGGCACGATGATCGCTACGGGAGTCAACCCTCTTGTAAAAGGCATGGCCAATGGCGCACAGATGCTGGATGTGTATGATTTCGATAATGACTTATCCGAAATGACCGGGGCTGCTGCAAATGGTATGCTGGTTTCCAACCACTCTTATGCCATCTACTCCGGCTGGGACGAAACGGACAACGGGGTCTGGTACTGGTATGGACGTTCCGGCGATACCGTGGACATCAATTTTGGCTTGTATGATGCCTATG
The DNA here is from genome assembly GCA_015654595.1 of Chitinophagales bacterium. Lineage (GTDB taxonomy): Bacteria > Bacteroidota > Bacteroidia > Chitinophagales > Chitinophagaceae > Puia. Next base: position 20,958 of record JAATGQ010000183.1, read on the forward strand.
CGAAGGCCTGGGATACGCTGGCTTATGCGGCCCCCAATTACCTGATGGTAAAAGCGGCGGGGAATAACCGCGGCGAGCAGGGCCCGGCTGTCGGTACATCGTTTTATCGCTATGACGCTAGCTATAATTGGGTTCGGGCCACCCGATCCAGTACCGGAACGAATGCCGTCAGCAGCAATGGCGGCTTTATGACCATCGCCACTTATGGCAATGCAAAGAATATCCTGACTATCGGCGCTGTCAATCCCATCCCCGGCGGCTATACCCAGCCTTCGGACGTGGTGCTGGCTGATTTCTCCAGTGTCGGCCCGACCGGCGATGGCCGTATCAAACCCGATCTTGTGGCAGACGGGGTCAATGTCCTTTCGTCTGTCAGCACAGCGGACAACGCCTATGATATCATGAGCGGCACTTCGATGGCGACGCCGGCTTCCAGCGGTTCTGCGTTCCTGTTACAGGAGTACTGGTCGAGGATGCATGGCGGTGAGTTTATGCTTTCGTCTACCTTAAAGGGGCTGTTGATCCATACCGCGGATGAAGCGGGTCCCACGCCGGGCCCCGATTATGGCTATGGCTGGGGATTGATCGACATGAAAAAAGCGGCCCAGCTTTTAAAGGACGATTCTGCCAATAAAAGTCAGCAGGTGATCGAAAGCGTACTGAATGCAGATACCGCCGCCAAGACCTTTAAGATCATCGCCTCGGGGAAAATGCCCGTCAGCGCTACCATCTGCTGGACGGACGTCCCTGCCATACCCGCAGGCATCACCAACAGCGAACATAACTTTGTCGATGCCGGGTCCAAGCTGATCAATGACCTCGATCTGAGGATCACCGACAGCGCGACGGGCAAGGTCTATATGCCCTGGACGCTCAGCCGTACCAATCCCGGCGCCGCAGCGGTAAAGGGAGACAATAAGCTGGACAATGTCGAAAAGGTCGAGATGAGCGACAGCGTCGTTCCTGGCAGAACCTATCTCATCACGGTTTCTCACAAAGGCACGCTGAGCAGCGGGCATCAGGCTTATTCGCTGCTGATCAGCGGCGCCGGCGGTACCGCGGCCTGTACTTCTGCTTCTACGACAAAAGGCGGGGCCAGCATCACGACTGTCACCATCGGCGGCTTCAATTATACACCGGCCCAGGATACCTGCCGCGATTATACCGACTATAGCAGCGCGGGTGTGGCCAGTCTGCCCATCGGCGGAACCGTGCCTGTATCGATCACGCATGGCGTTTGCTCGGGCGCTGTCAATCCACGGGTGCTTTCCGTTTATATCGATTACGCCAACAACGGCAATTTCACGCTGGTATCACAGAGTCCTGTAGAAAGCTCTACGGGCACTTACTCCGGCAGCTTTATCGTACCGGATACCCTGCAAACCGGCACGTATGCGCGGATGCGGATCATTGCAGAAGAAACGTCTACACCTTCTGCGGTAACTGCCTGCGGTAATTATACCCTTGGCGAGACCCAGGACTATAAAGTAACCTTTACCAATCCAACCGTCGATGTCGGCGCTGCCGGTCTTGCCTATCCTGCTCAGACCGCCTGTGCCAGCGACTCGCAGATCGTGTCGGTGTTGATCCACAACTATGGCGCAGTCTCCCAGTCGAAAGGCGTTCCGGTCACGACGGTGGTGAAGAACAGCAGCGGCAATGTCGTTGCAACGCTGAACGCGACCTGTATGGATAGTATCCCGGCGGGGGCCGAAGTCGTGTTTACCTATAACCAGACGATCCAGACGATTGCCAATGACACGTATACCTTTGTCAGCACCACGTCTCTCAGCGGGGATGTCAACACCGGCAATGACGCGAGTACGGCCTCGGTCACAGCGACGGGCACAACGGGCCCCGAAGGTACTGCCACCACTTATGGTAAGGACTCGGTGCTGCTCACAGTAACAGGTCTTTCTTCTGCGCTGGACATACCCATCTGGTATACCAGCGCGACGGGCGGAACGCCAGTGGCAACAGGCACTCCGGCCTATACCACGACGATCCCCAATAACAGGACTTATTATGTCGCGTCCAATGATCTGACGGCAAAGATTGGCCCTGCCAGCAAGACGCAGCTGGGTACCACGGGCAATGAGGGGGTATATACGTCGATGATCGATCAGTATCCCTATGTAAAGATCTCTACCAGCCAGCCGCTGACGATCGAGAGCGCAAAAATGTATACCGGTTATTCCGGTCAGGTAACTATTACACTGGCCGTCTTATATGATTTCTATGCCTCCGGCGGCAGCATTACCTATGAGTATATCCCTTATTATGCTACGACAATAGACGTGGCAGCGTCAAAGGCTGTTCCGGATACAACCTCTACGATCAACGTGGCAGCGGGTGATAATTCCGATACAGGGGCGACGTACCTGTTGAATATTCCTGTTCCAACACCAGGGAATTATATTCTTATCGTTCATCCTTCCAACAACGCTTCGTTGTTCATGAACACGAATATCTCCAAGGATCCCTATCCCTTTACTCTTCCTGGTGTCATGTCCATTTACGGCAATAGTTACCAGGACAATGACCAGTCGGATAGTCTGACGGTAGGTCACAAATACTATTTCCCCTTCTACAATATGGGTATCAAGCTATCCGGCTGTCCGAGCACGCGGACCGCAGTGCATCTGGCGGGCGGATCGGATGACAATCTCTTCCTTTCTCCGAACCCGACACACACGGGAACCACAAAGGTGCAGTTTAGCCTGGCCGATCCGGCCAACACATCGATCGTGGTAGAAGACATCACCGGCAAGAAGGTTTACCAGCAGGATCTGGGCGTGTTCTCAGGCTATTATAGCCAGGACCTGAGCTTGTCGCGTTATGCCAATGGTGTTTATGTGGTGTTGGTCTACCATGGAGGAAAACTCGTTTCGAAAAAAGAGTTATCGAAATATTAAGTAAATTAGCAATAACATGCCGCATGCATAAGCGCATGCGGCATGTTTATTATGGTACTACCTTGGCAGACTGGCAAGATCATTCGTATCGAACAGGAAGCGCCAAAGACACGCCGCTTCTGGATACAGCTTCCCGAGCTATCTTCCTTCGACTTCAAGCCCGGTCAATTTGTAACGCTCGATCTTCCGATTCACGAAAAGCCAAACAAGCGGTGGAGAAGTTATTCGATCGCCTCCTGGCCGGATGGAACGAATGTTTTTGAACTGGTGATCGTGCTCCTGGATGGCGGAGCGGGCACACACTATTTATTCGAGGAGTGCCATGTCGGCAGCGAATTGATCGTAAGGGGTCCGCTGGGAGTCTTTACGTTGCCTGAGCCGATCGAGAAGGATTTGTTTTTTATCTGCACGGGGACTGGGATTGCGCCTTTCCGGTCGATGGTTCATTATATACATGACCATGCGGTCGCGTATAAGAATATCTATCTGATCTTTGGGACTCGCCGGCAGGAAGACTGTTTGTACAGAGACGAGATGGTTGAGCTGGGTCGGGCAATGCCGCGGTTTCATTATATTCCGACCCTGTCGCAGGAAAGCGTTGCGGGATTGGGATACAGGACCGGTTACGTACATGCTGTTTACGAAGATATCTGTAAAGGGGGCTCTGCTGCCTGCGAAGATGAGGCAGTACTAAAGCAACTAACGGCGGCAGTGAGTACACTGCCGCCGGCGTATTTTTTCCTTTGCGGATGGAAGAATATGATTGATGAGGCTAAAGAGCGTATACAAGCATTGGGATATGACCGCAAGTCAATTCACCAGGAGTTATACGGATAGCCAGTCAAGAAAAGATCGTGTGTGGGTCTACTTGGAAGCTTTTTCTTTTGGATTTTGGGTGCCGTTGATCTTCATCGAAATAACGGGAATGGCCTGATCCTGGAGTTTGCTTTCGAGTGCTACATAGGCGCGTTGAGATTCCAATGTTTCCTGGTTGGCCTGCATAAGTTCTACCTCCAGCTGGCGTACGCGGGATTGACTCTTGGCCAGCCTAGCCTTGCCTATAACAAAACCTACCAGGCCGCCTCCTATTATACCTGCTAATAAGATAATAGGGTTAATGATAACATCGAAAGTGAATGTTTGTGGAGACATCGTTCGTTTTTAATTTAAGGTTCTGAAACAAGAAGACAGGCTTCTAAGGATCGTAACGACGGAGGTTAATCAGGGGATAGGAGCAGGTGTCCTAAACCGTACTCAGCGCCAAATATAGCAATAAAATACCTGAATCATTCAACAAAACATAAGTAATATTTTTAAATCCCCGCCGGATTGTTGACCCGGCGGGGGTATTTCTCAGAGCCGCTGTTCGATCAGCGCAGCAATTTGGCTGACGGGAATGCGTTCCTGGCTCATAGAATCCCTATAACGGATTGTAACTGTCTGATCTTCTTTTGTTTGGTGATCGATCGTGACGCAGAAAGGGGTGCCGATCGCGTCCATCCGGCGATAGCGTTTGCCGATGGTATCTTTTTCTTCGTAGAAGCAGCGGAAACGCGGTTTGCAGGTTTCCATTATTTCGCGGGCGATTTCGGGCAGGCCATCCCTTTTTGTCAGGGGCAGCACGGCGAGTTTGATCGGCGCTAGTTTCGGGGGGAATTTCAATACGACCCGGCTATCTGCTTTTTCGGAGGTGCTCAGATCTTCTTCTGCATAAGCTTCGCTTAGGACCATCAGAACCGTACGATCAAGACCGATGGATGTTTCGATCACGTAGGGGATATAATTCTGGTTGATCTCGGTGTCGAAGTATTGTAATTTCTTCTTGCTGTATTCCTGGTGGTTTTTGAGGTCAAAGTCGGTACGGGAATGGATACCTTCTACTTCTTTAAATCCGATGGGGAAGTCGTATTCGATATCACAGGCGGCATCTGCATAGTGAGCCAGTTTTACGTGATCGTGGAAACGATATTTTTCAGCGGGGATACCGAGGCCAAGATGCCATTTCATTCTTGCTTCCTTCCAGTATTCGTACCATTCCTTTTGTGTGCCAGGGCGGATGAAGAATTGCATTTCCATCTGTTCGAACTCACGCATACGGAAGATGAACTGGCGGGCTACGATCTCGTTCCGGAAGGCTTTTCCGATCTGGGCGATACCGAAGGGGATCTTCATCCGGCCTGTCTTCTGGACGTTGAGGAAGTTGACGAAGATACCCTGTGCGGTCTCGGGTCTCAGGTAGATCTCGCTTGCTTCATCCGACACGGAGCCCAGCTGGGTAGAGAACATCAGGTTGAACTGACGTACATCCGTCCAGTTGGAGGTACCGCTGACGGAGCATTTTATCTTTTGATCTTCGATCAGTTTTTTCAGACCGGGGAAGTCGCTGGCGGCGATAAGGCGATCCAGTTCGGCTTGCAGCGCGTCGGCTTCGGCCTTTTTGCCGTCTTTTTCGTATTCGTCGATACGCGCTTCGATCAGGTGGTCGACGCGGTAGCGCTTTTTGCTATCCTTGTTGTCGATCATGGGGTCGCTGAAGTTGTCGACGTGCCCGCTGGCTTTCCAGGTGGTGGGGTGCATAAAAATGGCCGCATCGATCCCCACGATATTTTCGTGGAGCTGGGTCATGCTTTTCCACCAATGATCTTTTATATTCTTTTTCAGTTCGGAACCATATTGACCATAGTCATAGACGGCGCTAAGCCCATCGTATATTTCGCTGGAAGGGAAGATAAAGCCGTATTCTTTGCAGTGCGAGATGATCGCCTGGAACCTGTTCGTGTCGTTTGCCATAGGGCGCAAATATAATGGTTTGCTGGCTTGTCCCCACGTGGGATTAGCAGCAAAATGATCTTGCTGAAAGGGGGGAAGGGCGGCTGGAAGACGGAAGGGGGCGGCTGGGGGAAAGGGCGGCAGTTGAAGGCCGGTGGCGGGGGGAATGGTAGCCGGTGGGGGGAAAGGCCGGTGGCCGGGGAATGGCGGCCGGTGGAGGCCGGAAGGGCGGCGGCTGGGGGAATGGTAGCCGTTGGAGGGAAAGGCCGGTGTCGGGGAATGGCGGTAGTTGAGAGGTGCATCGCAGTAATTGGGTGGAAGGGCGGCCGGTGGAGGCCGGCGGCTGGGGGAGGAAGGCTGGTGGTTGGGGGAATGGCGGCCGGTGGAGGGTGGAAGGGCGGCGGAGTGACGGTGAAATGCCTGTGGCCCTGCTGCCGAACCGAACAATCGTTGTCCGGTTTCGAACAGAGGGGACTGGTTTTTTGCTGGTTTATGCTTGACAATCAACAGCTTGTACGACTGGCATCATCTTAGCCTGCCTTTATCCAAATCAGATCTATGCTCAGGAACTACCTGCTTACTGCGCTTCGCAATTTCAGGAACAACAGGATCTATAGTTTTTTAAACGTTTTTGGTCTTGCCATCGGTATTGCTTGTGCGGGGCTGATCTTTTTATGGGTCGAGTCGGAGTTTGACTGGGACAAAACCTATTCGAAGAGGGCGGTGATCTACCGGATCATGACGAATCAGACCTATAACGGGGAGATCAGGACCTTTGACGACTCGCCGGGTCCGTTGGCGGATGCTATAAAGAAAGAGGTTCCCGGCATCGTAAATGCCTGTCGGACAGCGGGAGAAAAGCCTTTGCTTACCCATGGCGATACAAAAGTATATGAGACGGGAATCTATGCAGACCCCTCCTTTTTCGATATGATGCTGCTGCCGTTCATAGAAGGAAAAGCATCCGCTGCTTTTCCCAACAACAATAGCGTAGTGATCACGGAACGGACGGCGAAAAAGTTCTTTAGCGGCAATGTCGCTTCGGCTGTTGGGCAGACCCTGACCTTTAACAACAAGACCTCTTTTACCGTCACAGGCGTGATCAGAGATATGCCGGACAATTCGACGATCCAGTTGGATTTTATAGCGCCTTTCGAGGTTTATATACAAGACAATGGCTGGCTGAAATACTGGGGCGCCAACGGCATCAATACTTATGCCGAGCTTGCACCAACGGCAAATGCGGCGGCTATCCAGGATAAACTGACGCCTTTTATTCATGCAAAAGACGAAAAAGCTTTTGCGCAGCCGGTGATGATCGCGATGAACGACTGGCATTTGCGTGATGTTTTTATAAAAGGAAAGCCGGTCGGCGGGCGTATTGAATATGTCCGGCTTTTCACCTGGATCGCATGGATCATATTGCTGATCGCCTGTATCAATTTTATGAACCTGGCCACTGCGCGCAGCGGCAAAAGGTCGCGTGAGGTAGGCGTTCGTAAAGTATTGGGCGCAGGCCGGCAGTTGCTGGTAGTTCAGTTTATCGGAGAGTCTTTATTGCTTTCTGCGTTATCGGTGCTGCTGGGGGTATTGATCATCGCATTGGTCCTGCCTTTGTTCAATACGCTGGTTGGAGCACAGCTGACGCTTGGCCTTGGCAATCCTATGCATTGGGCGGCCATCCTGGTGATCACCGTTATTTGTGGGCTTGTCGCTGGCAGTTACCCGGCCCTGTATCTTTCTTCTTTTAACCCGATCTATGTATTCAAGGGACTAAGACTAAAAGGAGGGGCAGCTTCGGTGACAAGGAAGAGTCTTGTGGTCGTTCAGTTTACCGTCAGCATCGTTCTTATCGTGAGCACGTTTATCATCTACCGCCAGGTGCAGCATGTCAAAAGCAGGGACCTTGGTTACAACCGCAATAATCTCCTTGATATAAAAGCAACAGGGGACATCGTCAAGAATTATGGCATTATCCGGGAAGACCTGTTAAAAACCGGGCTGATCGAAAACACGGGTCTTGTCAGTATCGAAAATATTTATACCTCCAATAACTCCGACGGTTTTAGCTGGGAAGGCAAGGACACCAAGTCGAAGACCCTTGTTTCTTATCGTTCCATCAATGCAGATTATCTGCCAACGATGGAAATGAAGATCGTCGAGGGTCGTAATTTCAGCGAGAATGCGCAATCGGACAGCAATCATATCCTGATCACGGAGACGCTTGCGCACCTGATGGGAAAAGGAAGCCCTATCGGCAAAAAGATATACAATGGTTCTCAATTTTCGACTATCGTCGGCGTTGTAAAGGATTATGTCTATGGGAATATGTATGACAAGCCCGACCCCGTAATCTTCTTTTCTGATACCAGCAACGTGGAGTATTGCTATATCCGGGTAAAACCTGGGGCGGATATTGAGAAGGCCATTGCTGCAATTGGCGGAGTGATCAGGAAGGATAATCCTGCTTTCCCCTTTACTTATTCTTTTGTCGATGATCAGTTCAATAAGGTGTTTACTTCGGAAAGCCTTATCGGGAAGTTGTCGGGCGTATTTGCTGCGCTGGCGATCTTTATTTCCTGTCTTGGGCTGTTTGGGCTGGCCGCCTATACGGCGGAGCAGCGGACCCGGGAGATTGGCATCCGGAAGGTGCTGGGTGCGTCGACTACCGGATTGGCGGGTCTGCTCTCGGCAGATTTTTTAAAGCTTGTTTTGATTTCAAATGTAGTGGCTCTTCCGTTGGCGTGGCTGGCGATGAATCACTGGCTGGAGGGATATGCGTATAGGATCAGCATTAGTTGGTGGATGCTGGCGGGCGCGGCGTTGACGGCGATGATCATCGCGCTGTTGACGGTGAGTTTTCAGGCAATGAAGGCGGCCTTGATGAATCCGGTAAAGAGTTTGCGATCGGAGTAGTCGCGGACGAGTTGCCGGTGGGCTTGCTTCGGGTTGCGGATGAGTTGCGGATGCCGGGGATTAGTTGCCGACGCCGGGAATGAGTGGCGGATAAGTTGCGGAGGCCGGGGATGGGCTTGCGGATGCCGTAGACGACGCGGATTAGTTGCCGACGCCGGGGACGAGTTGCAGATGGCCGGGATAGGGCTGCGGGTGGCCGCGGATAAGTTGCCGACGTTGCGGATGCCGGGGATGAGTGGCGGATAAGTTGCGACGCCGGGGACGCCGCGGAGGCCGGGGACGCCGTGAGTGAGAGGAGCCGTTTATTTTAGTTTTTCGTTGGCTTGGTGGCGGTTGGCATCGCGGATGGATTTTTTGGTGAAGTTCTTTTCGAGGGCGTTGGTGAGGTCTACGCCCGTTTGGTTGGCGATACAGAGCAACACCCATAATACGTCGGCGAGTTCGTCGCCGAGGTCTTTGTTCTTGTCGGATTCTTTAAAGGACTGGTCGCCGTAGAGGCGGCTCATCAGGCGAGCCACTTCGCCGACCTCTTCGGTGAGGATAGCCATATTGGTTAGTTCGCTGAAGTAGCGGACGCCGGTGGTGCGGATCCAGTTGTCAACCAGCTGCTGGGCTTCGCGAATGGAGAGCTTTCCTTGTTCCACAGGTGTGCTGCTGTCGGGGGCGGGTGCAGGGTTGCCGGGTGCGGGATTGCCCGGAGCAGGTGCTGCCGATAGTTGTTCCTCTTGCATTTGCTTCTTACTCTTTGTTTTTAGTGTCTATAAGTATGGTGACAGGTCCGTCGTTCAGCAGACGGACCTTCATGTCTGCGCCAAACTCGCCGGTCCCGACGGCTTTGCCGAGGTCCGTGGTCAGCTGCGTGATCATTTGTTCGTATAGCGGGATGGCAATATCCGCTTTGCTTGCTTTTATATAAGAGGGGCGGTTGCCTTTTTTTGTGGAGGCGTGGAGGGTAAATTGGCTTACCAGCAGGATGTCGCCGCCGGCGTCTTTAACGGAGACGTTCATCACTCCGGCTTCGTCGTTGAAGATGCGGCAGTTGACGATCTTGGTGCTAAGCCATTCGACGTCTTCTTTTGTGTCGGCGTCTTCGATGCCGACTAGGACCAGCAGACCGGCTCCGATGGAGGATTTGACGGCATTGTCGATGGTGACGGAGGCTTCGCTGACGCGCTGGATGACGGCTCGCATTTTTCGCGTGAAGATACGGGAAAATGGTGGGGTGCGTGGACTCCGCGGGGTGCAGGCGTGGGCTTGCGTGGGGGTCGGCGGCGGGTGGCGCGGCTCCGCGGAGTGCGGCGGTGCAGCGGGTGGCGTAGTGGTTGGGCCGCGGGCGTCGCGGGGCGTTGGCTTTCGTGGAGGTTAGGCGGCGGTGCAGCGGGGGCGTGGTGGTTGGGCCGCGGGTGACGGGTGCGACGTGGGCTTGCGTGGAGGTTGCGCGGCCAGGCGTGACGTGGGCAGCGCGGGCGCGGGTGGCGGGCGCGATGTGGGCCAGCGCGCGGGCGCGGGCGTGTGAAGGCCTTGGGGGGACGCCGGGTTAAGCCGCGGGGGTACCGACCTTTGGCGCGGTCAGGCGCAGGCGCAGTCTGTCGAGAACATGCTTTTTCTCCTGGAAGGTGACGATGATCGTTCCCGCGACCATCAGCAGGAAAAGGATGGATGCCATCCATTGGATCTGTCTTCCAAAGTAGAAGGACAACGGATGGAAGACCATCCGAACAATATGCCTGCCCGGAGGAATGGAAAGCCCCCGCAGCACATAGTTGGTGCGGATGATAGGCACTTGTTTGTCATCGACCCAGGCTTTCCAGCCCCTTTTATAGTAGACTTCGCTAAAGACGGCAAATCGCTGCCCCTTCGCCTGTGTAACATAAGACACTTCGTCGTTGTCATTTTTTATCAGGTGGATGGTGCCAAGGGTATCCGGAGACGCCTCATAGGCAACGCTGCTGCTGTCGGCAGAGAAGATAAAGGCCGTATCGGCAGGATGGAAATGGGTGAGACTGGTGATCAGTTCTTTTGGTGTCGCTTTTGTCTGAACCGACCTCACAAACCAGGCCGGGCCAAGCGCGTGGGGATTCAAAATAGCTGTATCACCGCCGCCGGGCATAGGTTTGATAATATATTTGGTGTTGAGCATGTCGATCGACGGCTCACAGTTGGGATAGTTATACAGCTGGCGATCGATCAGATCTTCGTAGATCTTGAGCTTGGCAGCATGGTAGCCGCCGATCGAATGATGGAAGTAGGCGGTCATCGCACCATAGCTCAGTGCGTTGGAAATGCTGTCCCGAAGATCAAAGACCCTGAAGTTGGCAGTGTCCGCCATGATCTTTTTATCCGCTTCCGTCGCGGTAAAGTGTTGTTCGTAATCTTCTTTGACCTTGAAGCTGTCATGGTTCATATACTTCAGGTCGATGTTCATCAGGTCTACGAAGGCAAGCGTTCCGACAAAAGCCAGCAGATAGACGGGACGCATTTTCTTCTTTATATAAAGCCCTACGCAGCCTGCAGCCAGCAGCACGATGACCAGGCTGCGGATCAGACTGTATTCATAAAGTTCCCTTCTGTCGCTCTTCAGACTTTCGACAAAGCGCTGCATTGCACCCAACGCATCCGAACCTTTGGCAGCAGCTTTTTTCAGCAGGGCATAGTCCCATTCGCTGGTATAGGAAAAATGAAAATAAAGACCTGTGAGTATAAGAAAGATACCGGCCACGGCTGCCATCCCCCATTTGTACTGACGCCAGAGCGCAGGCCGATCCGCTGCTACCATGATCTTTTGAAGCGTCATGACGGCCATCATTCCAAACAGGAAGGTCGGGACGACGAGGATCATACTGGGCGCCCGGAACTTGTTGTACATAGGAAGATACTTCAACAAAAAGCTATTGAAGCTCTGAAAATACCCGCCCCAGCTCATGGCGATCGTGACGATGCACACGCCAAGTATCCACCATTTATGTTTGTTGTCGAGGATAAAGAAGCCTATCAGCGCGAGCAAAATGATCACGGCCCCTACATAAGGCGGCCCGGCGAAGAACTCTCCTACCCCGCCCCAATAAAAGCGGGGACCGTCTTCGCCGATCTGTGCCTTCAGATCGGAGGGCAACGTCTCCATCGTCCGAACGGCTTTTGAACGGGAGGGAGACAGTTCCAGATCGGTGCTGCCGCCATAAATATCCGGTACCAGCATTACAAAAGGTTCTGCCTTGTACATGCTGAAGTCGAAGGCCGAGTGTTCGCTAAGTCCATCCTTGGTGTAGCTGCCGGCTTCTTTTTCGTCGGCCAGTTCGCTGCCGCCTCGTACGGTCTCCTTGGAAGAATCGAAGGTGGTGAAGATAGAAACGGCGTTGCTGAGGATGCCGATCAGTGCGGCGCCAACCATCACGGCAAGGGTGCGGCCAAGCCGGCGGCGGTCGCCCTGTCTGAGCCAGGGAATACCATATCCGAGTAATAAACCGCCTGCGATGATCATCACGTAGTAGACGATCTGGATATGATTAAAGCCGATGAGTAATGCAGTAAATAAACTGGTCATTAACATCCCCATCCAGTATTTTTTTTCACAGATCAGCAGCAGGGACGCCACCACACCTGGCATGAGTGCTATGGAGATCATTTTCGTATCGTGGCCCACCTCCACAATGACAGGATTATAAGTGGCATAGGCATATGTCAGCGCCCCTATAATACCTATATAGGGGTTGATCCGAAGGATCAGTGCGAGGAAGTAGAAACAAAGACAGGCCAGGAAGAAGAAGTTGGCGGGCTTGACCAGCCAGAGGGTGAACAGGTTGTAAAACATGTTGGGAATGCTGATGGATTGGCTGTCCATTGCAATCTGGTAGGCCGGCATCCCACTGAACATGCTGTTGCTCCATAACGGAAAATGACCATGCGTCTCTTTATATTGAAAGGAGTTGTGGGACATACCCTGCCATTGCAGTACGTCTTCCTGAAACAGGACCTTGTTTTCAAAAGCCGGTTTACAGTAAACGAATGCCACCAGCACAAACACCGCGATAGCAGTCAGGTGCGGCAAAGCTTTCCTGAATAGATCCTTTGTTATACTTTTCATGAAGTCATGAGGGGTTTCGCTAATGGCAGGCAAGGTAAACGAAGTGCAATTCCCGGACCAGCTTTGGGAGCATAAAGCGGCCGATAACCACCGATTTTAATTGATCTTTAATTTTTAAAGTAACTTTAACACAGTCCAAACCGAAAGCTATAAATATAATGAAGATCGATATCTCGAAGGAAATAATTTTCCGGACTGCCCGCAGCGGAGGAAAGGGAGGGCAGAATGTCAACAAGGTGGAAACCATGGTGGAGGGCTATTTTTCCATCGCGGAGTCGGCTTTGTTAGCTGTGGAGCAAAAGGCGGTATTGGAGAAGAAGCTGGCTTCAAAGATCAATGCGGATGGGTATGTGCAGGTGAAGTCGCAGGTTCATCGGACGCAATTGGGGAATAAGGCGGAAGTGGTCAGGAAGATGAATGAGTTGATCGAACAGGGCCTGAAGAAGGAGAAGCGGCGGGTGCCGACGAAGCCATCGGCCGCGGCTCGCGAAAGGCGGATAGAGGGTAAGAAGCGGCAGAGCCAGATAAAGGAGGGGCGCCGCAAGAGCGGATGGGACTAGCCCGGTACGCAAATCAGGCCAGACGCCCCTTGCACCGAAGGGGGAACGCTGGCTCCCGGGGGCCAGCCCCAAAAAACGAGTGAGCGCATCGTCTAAAATAAGTCGGCGCAAGAGCCGACGGCCGAAGGC
>JAATGQ010000160.1 GCA_015654595.1 Chitinophagales bacterium
ATACCGATGACGATGGTGATCCGTTGAATGAAGACGATGATTATGATGGAGAGGATCTGGATGTTCCGGGTTCGGAAGATGACGATCCTGATGAGGAGTTGGGGGAGGAAGATGAGGAGAATAATGACTACAGCCTGAGTGATGACGATGATCACGAAGAGCGGGAAGACATCTAAACTTTCGAGGTTAAGTACGGGGGCTGGCGCTTTGCGCCGGCCTTTTTTGTTTTGGGTCGCCGCTTTTGGACACTACAGGCCCCATGTGTCCGCCGATCGCCACGATCGCACCCCGATCGGTCTGTGTCCCTGACTGGTTCACTTACTCTCCCCACCTATCCCTTCGACTGTGGATTACCGTCCTCAACCGCCTTGCTTGCGCCATCGGCCAATTGCCCCGTAGTGCTGACCGGGGCCGCATTGACCTTTTCGGCAGCTGCGACAGAAGGAGGCGCATCGATATGCGGCGCGGTGGCCTTTGGAGCGCTGGCATTATTGGATGCAGGAGCGTTGGCCGTACCGGAGAAAGTAACAGCTGGATCGGGAGACGCGGTTTTGCCCGTTCCCGGTTTAGCTGCATCGGCATGGCTGATAGCGCCGGGCTTGTTTTGGGCGGGTATTTCGATGATTGCCCGATTCTGCGGCAGACAATGGGGATAATATTCCTGTACAAAGTGTATCAGACCTTCCCGGATATCGCAGCGGAGATCGAAGGCGTTGCCGCTGCTGCTTGCGCTGACGAGAGCGCGGACTTCGATGGTTCTTTCGCTGGCATTGGTGACCTGCAGTACTTTTACTCTCTTGTCCCAGAGCGGATTTTTATCGAGCAGTCGCGTAAACTCTTGACGCAATGGCTCCAGCGGAATCGTATAGTCGAGATAGAGGAAGACGGTGCCGAGTATGTCTGCCGTATTGCGGGTCCAGTTCTGGAAGGGCTTTTCTACAAAATAATTGATAGGCAGGATCAACCGGCGCTGGTCCCAGATATTAACTACCACATAGGTCAGCGTTATCTCTTCCACGCGTCCCCATTCGCCTTCTACGACGAGCACGTCGTCGATGCGAATGGGTTGGGTAAACGCAATCTGGAAGCCCGCCAGCAGGTTGCCCAGGGATTTTTGTGCCGCAAAACCGATGATGATACCGCCGACACCGACTCCTGTGATAAGACCGGTCCCTATTTTTCGGAGATTGTTAAAACTGAGCAAAATCACACAGCAGGTCAGTATAAGGATCAGGCTGATGGCAAGACGACGGATGAATTGCAGTTGGGTCCTGATCTTTCTTTCCTTGAGGTTGTCGGCTTTCTGTATGTCGAAGTGATGGTACACATAATCTTCAAAAACTTTTACGACGCCTATAAGTACGTTGGCAAAGGCCAGTGTCAGGAGGATCTCGACGGTCTTGTTAAAGGCAGGGATGACGTTGGACCGGATCTTCATCATCGGCAGCAGCAGGTTCAGCGTCAGCAGGGGCAGGAAATAACTGAAGGGCTGGCCAAGCCTGGACAGGATAGACCGGGTCGTGGAGAAGGCTGGTCTGTCGTCTTTTGGCTTCTTCTTCAGCAACAAGGACAGCATAAACTTTAGGATCAGTCCGATGACGATCGATATGCCGATGAGAATAGCGTCCCAGATATAGTCGGGAAATCTGTCAAACTGGTCGAGAAACTGGTCTGGCATAAGTTGAAACTTGAGCTATAATTTACAACGATTGAGCCAGATTTTTACCCGGTGCGTGGAAAAATGGAAACAGGCGGGCCTTGGGGTATGGCGGGACCGCGGCTGGCATGTGTTTTTCTGCATTGTGATAAGAAAGATATTAAAATTGTGCGATAGAGGTTTAGGTTAATGGATGCCCCCCCGGTTCCCCGGGGGGGCTTTTTCTGATCAAATACATTTTTATGTCGACTACTTCGGGTATAACTCCTGTTTTATCTCACCGGCAACTGTTACTGGCGGATCGGGATTATCAGCGGGCCGCTTCGGCCGCTCATCTGGTTTATGTCAGCGATGCCTCACCTGGTATCTTGCGCAGAAAGAGCGGGAAGGGGTATTCTTTTGTATGGAATGGAACCCCGGTTAAGGATAAGGGAGAGCTGGACAGGATCCGGCGGTTAGTGATCCCGCCTTCCTGGACAAAGGTCTGGATCTGTCCCAAAGCCAATGGGCATATCCAGGCGACAGGGTTGGATCTGAAGGGGCGCAAACAATACCGGTATCATGCCTCCTGGAATGCTTTTCGGAACGAGACAAAGTTTCACCGGCTTTATGAATTTGGAAAGGCATTGCCGCTCTTGCGGGAGCGGATAGCCGCGGATCTGTCTAAAAAGGGACTTCTTCGGGAAAAAGTACTGGCTACGGTGGTCAGCCTGATGGAGCGTACCTATATCCGGGTTGGGAATAACGAATATGAAAGGACCAACGGCTCTTATGGATTGACGACCCTAAAGAATAAACATGTGGCCGTCACCGGGAAACGGATCAGTTTTTCGTTTACGGGCAAGAAAGGAGTACATCATTCTATTACGGTAAAGAATCAACGGCTTGCCCGTATTGTGCGTCAATGCCATGACCTGCCGGGTAAGGAGTTGTTCCAATATCAGGAAGAAGACGGATCCTTACACGCTATCGACTCCGGAATGGTCAATCATTATATCCACGATATCGCCGAGCAGGACTTTACGGCGAAGGATTTCCGGACCTGGGCAGGCTCGCTGCACGCACTGCTGGCCTTTCGCGCGATTGGCGAAGCGGAAAATGCTACAGCATGTAAGCGCAATGTGGCCGAGGTGCTGGACAAGGTAAGTCTCGAGCTTGGCAACACAAGAGCAGTTTGTAAAAAATATTATGTCCACCCGGGACTTATTCAGCTGTATGAGGAAGGAAAACTGATGGGCTACCTGCATGGCCTGGACGAAATGGATGATAAAGAGGAGGTGCAAGGATTGACCGCGGAAGAAGGGGTATTGATGAAGATATTGAAGAAATATATTCGGGGGTAAGTTGCGCGCATGCACGTCGCCCCTCGCATACAGGCAATAAAAAAAGCCGGTCGTCTGACCGGCCACGAATCTGTTTGCACAGATTCATTACCCCGAAACAAATAACGTCACGCTCTCCTGATTATCCCCAGGATCAGCGATATTATTGCCAATACGATCAATACATGGATGAGGCCGCCTACACTGTACACAAACACTCCAAGAAGCCAGCCTATGATAAGGATCACAGCGATCAGATAGAGTAAACCGCTCATAAAATAGATATTTTAAGTATGAGGAAAATGTTGGTTGTTCTGTTGAACCTATTGAAAAATGCTTGCCAGTTTTTCAGCGGTTATAAAGTCTGTATTTTTTAGGAACTTGGGGAAGATTGTCCCCATTTACAGCCTATTACGAGGAAAAGAGATGGGCGTCCGACATAATTGATATCGGCTTTTCAATGATCACGGATCTTCGGTAACTGCTTTCGGGTGACCATCGGAAAAGGGAATTGGCATAATCTTCTTTATAACTTCTATATGAAGAAATTCAACCTGAAGGCCTTCTGGAAGGCGATCAAAAATGCAGCAAACGACTTTATAAACGACAACGGGTTTAAGTTGGCTGCGTCGTTGTCGTATTCCATGATCTTTTCTATTGGACCTTTGCTGATCCTGGTTATTTCGCTGGTCGGAATATTCTGGGGGCGTGATGCAGTAGAAGGACGGATCTATCAGCAGGTGAAGAACCTGGTTGGAAGCTCGGCTGCTTTACAGATACAAGACATCATACGATATACACAGCAGTCGAAGCACACCGTAATGGGGGCGATCATCGGCGGCATCATCCTGGTGATCGGTGCAACGGGAGTCTTTACCGAGATCCAAAGCTCAATTAACTATATGTGGTCAATACAGGCAAAGCCAAAGAAGGGATGGCTCAAGTTATTGATGAATCGCCTGTTGAGTTTTTCCTTAATTATCAGCTTTGGATTTATATCGATGGTTGCGCTGTTGATCAATTCGCTGATGGATGTATTGAGTGATTATCTGAAGCATTATTTTTCCGAGGCGACCGTCTACCTGTTTTATACAGTGAACCTGACACTGACGTTTGGCGCTGTCGTACTGCTGTTCATGATCGTCTTCCGCATCCTGCCGGATGCGATCATCAGTTGGCGGGATGCTTTTGTTGGGGCTATATTTACCGGCTTGTTGTTCCTGCTGGGGAAATTATTGATCGGTCTTTATCTGGGACATTCGAACATCGGACTGATGTATGGAGCGGCAGCCTCAATAATAGTGATCCTTACCTGGGTCTATTATTCCTCCATCATACTTTATTTTGGGGCGGAGTTTACCAAGGCCTATGCGATTGGAAATGGATACGGCATCCGCCCGACGGATACCGCCGTATTCATTCTGAAACGCGAAGCGCGGGAACTGCCCGCTTAACGCGCCGCACCCTGTTTGGGCCGCTGCTCATCGCCCGGCTCTCCCTGTATAGCCCGGCGGCATCCCATATCACCCCGCCGCATCCTGCCAAGCCTTCACTGCCGTGCCTGCCGCCAAGCGCCAGCTTCCCAATACATCACCCCGCCGCTTAGCTGTTCCCCGCCCCCAGCCCCGCCTAAGACGCTTTTTTCCGAGGCTTGCTTCCGCCCTGCAAAGAGGCCTTGAGCTGCGAAAGCAGGTCTTTGCCCGCAGAGTGAACGATCCGAAGCGTGGGTGCCGGCGCCTTTTTGCCTTTTGCTTTTGCTTTGATCAGTTTCATCAGCTCATCCGTATAAGTGTCCTTATACTTCTCGATATCGAAAGTCCCCGAGAGCTGGTTGATCAGCTCTATAGCCATCTTCATTTCAGCGGGTTTACTGGTCGAGGTAGGGATCTTCAGGTCTTCGGTCGATCTTATTTCCTGTGCCCAACGAATGCGGTTTAAAACCAGGACATTTTCGTGCGGCTTTATCAGCACAAGCCCTTCTTTATTTCTAAGGACAAAACTTCCAAAGCCAACCTTACCCGTCTTTTCCAACGCATCGCGTAAAAGAGCATATGCTTTTGATCCGGATTTGTCGGGCTCGAGATAATAAGGTGTTTCGTAATACATGCCGTCGATCTCTTTCTCATCGACAAACTCTTCGATGGTAATGATCTTCGACTTTTCGGGGCTTGCTTCTGCAAAGTCTTCGTCGGTCAATACAACATAGCGTCCGTCGAGGTTGTAGCCTTTGACGATGCTTTCCCACGGAACTTCTTTGCCGGTGTTCTCATTGACCCTTTTGAATTTGATATGAGCGTGATCCTTCTTGTCGAGCATGTCGAGGTCAAGGTCGCTGTCCTGTACAGCGCTGTACATTTTTATGGGGATGTTCACCAGTCCAAAGCCGATGGCCCCCGTCCAGATTGATCGCATAAAGGGATGTATTTATTATATATATATATAAGCGAATAAACTTCATGCCAGGGCGGGCACGACAATTGAAAGAGTGTAATCGGACATGTTTTCACACAAATTTAATCTGTAACGAAAAAACAACCGATTATGAAATCGACGATTAACAACCGCACTAAAGAGACAGCTGTTTACAGCGGTAAAACGACAGGCATTGCACGGAAACTGAGTCTTTTCTTTGTGGGTGCTGCATTACTTTCTTCCACTTCACTTTTTGCTCAGCAACAAAAAACAAGTTCGGATAGCACATTGTCTCCAAAGTTCGGTATTAAAGGGGCACTGAATCTTACCTATCTCTATGACAACGACGCCAGCGACACCAAACATCTGAAGGCCGGATGGAACGCGGGCGTATTTGCAAAGTTACCGATTACCAAGGGATTTTCGATTCAACCGGAAGTCTTGTATTCGGTAAAAGGAGCAAAAGAGAGCTACGACAACTTCATCCAGGGAAGCGGCGAATACCGGTTTAACCTCGGTTATATAGAAGTCCCGGTATTGGCTGTCGTAAACCTGACGCCTTGGTTTAATATCCAGGCAGGTGGTTACGCGGCTTACCTGACCAATGCTAATGTTAAGAATGTAGACAATAGCGGCGACATCCAGGGGGCTACAGATCTGAAAGCCGGCGATTTTAACCGTTGGGATTTCGGTCTGGCCGGCGGGGTAGGGTTCGACGTAGAGAACTTTACGATTGGCGCACGATACAATTATGGGCTTTCGCATATTGGAAAGAGCGGAAATCTCGCAGGAGATCTGACGACTAATTCAAAAAATGCGGGTTTATCGATTTATGTAGGATTCGGGTTTTAAAGGATTTTTGCTGAGCAACACCAAGGGCGCTGTCTAAAGTTGATAGACAGCGCCCTTGATCATTTATGTCCGGCCAGGCAACTTGCCGGTAGCCTCCACTGACCGGTGGGGCATTTTTTTCCCGGTTATGAACTGATTCACAAAGGCTAATGCCAGAAGTAAAAAAAGTGATGTTATTAAATTTGCTTCGATTTAATAACATTTGAACGTCACTCCCCATTATCGTTTCTTATTCATTATCAAGGTGAGGAGGGAATTACAAGGTACAATGTTGAGGTAAAATGCGTAGGATTAATGTTATTAAAATAGAAAAATTTTAATAACACCCGCTTTTTGAAATGGCATACAATTACATAAACCGATCGGTGAAAAAGGCGGTGAAAAAGGCAATACCAAAGCCCCGGTACGGAAAATTGTCGCTTAGCCAGGCTGTGCAAAGAAAAGCCCCGCTGGTAAAGCGGGGCTGCTGATATGTGAACTGTCCAATTGTCAATTCCATAGTCCCCGCACCTGGGCGACAGGGATATTCATCAGTTCGCGATATTTCGCTACCGTGCGGCGGGCAATACTATACCCCTTTTCCGCAAGGATAGCCACCAGCTGGCGGTCGGTATAGGGCGTCTTTTTATCTTCGGCCTGGATCACCTCGCCGATGATATTCTGGATTACCTTATTGCTGATGTTAAGCCCTTCCTGGTTCATGATCCCTTCAGTAAAGAGGTCCTTAAGCAGGACTGTGCCAAACGGCGTTTCAGCATACTTGTTACAGGTAAGCCGGGAGACAGTAGAAATATCGACCTTCACCTTGTCGGCAATATCTTTTAACTTCATCGGCTTGAGCATCAGGATATCTCCGTATTTGAAATAGTCATACTGCATGTCTACGATAGCGCGCATGATCTTCAGCATATTGGATTCTCTTTGCTGGATGGCATTGATAAACCACTGTGCGGAAGAAAGCTTGCTGCGAAGATATTGTTTCGCGGATTTATCGAGGGCCGCGTTCTGGGAGGAATTTTGTACCATCTCCATCCAGGACTGGCTGATATGCAGATTGCTGCTGCGCTGACGATACAGGGCCAGTTCAAGCGTGTCGCCTTCGTCGATCACGACAAAATCGGGAAGGATAGAAGGATTGGCTTGGATGGAACTGGCGTCCGGGTTGAAAGGGCGCGTGCTTAGATGAGACAGAAGTTCGAGCACAATACGGATCTCTTCCTCATCAAGATTCATCTGCTTTCGCAGCTTGTCAAGATTACAGCTGCGCAGATCCTGAAAATGGCCTTCAAGGAGAGCGATAGCGGTGCGCACATCGGGCCTTTTCGTATTCATATTCTTAAGCTGTAGCAGCATATACTCCTGCACATTTCGGCATCCTGCTCCGACTGGCTCCAGCTGACGGATCAGTTTTAACGCCTCATCAAGCTCTTCGGGTTCGATCCATGTTTTCTTTTTAAACGAGATCTCCGAGGCAAGTTCTTCGAGATCCTGCTCGAGAAAGCCATTTTCATTGATCGAATCGATCAGGAAATCAAAGAGGAACTGTTTGTCTTCAGGAACGTCCAGAAACCGGCATTGTCTCTTAAGCTCTTCCCGGAAATCGGGAACCTCTGCAATGGGTTTTTCCGGGACTTTTTCTGTGTTGATGTAGTTGTTGTATTCTGTTTTGTAGTCAGGAATATCATCATAACAATACTCTTCGTAACCTTGGTAATCTTGTACCGTGTCTTTTGAAAATTTGTCAGCAGCCCCGTCTTCGCCCGAAGACAACTCTTCGAGGGCGGGATTCTCGCTCAGCTCATCCTGTATACGTTGTTCCAACTCAAGGGTATTCAAGTGGAAAAGGTTAAGTAATTCTATCTGTTGCGGCAGGATGGTGTGTTGCTGCTTTTGCGTTTGCACTTGATTCAGCATAATACCCAAATTTTGTAGATGTATATCCTTTACGACAAATCAGAAGCCAAAAGACAAGCGGTTGAGCCGAAACACAAAACGAGCGCCGCCACTTTTCTCCTGTAGAAAAATAGATACGTTCCTGGGGAAAAAAGGGTACAAATCCGTTGAGCTACAATACTTTCCTTCAAAAAAACAACCCAAACGGGGCAGTCCGCACGGGTTTAAAGAAATATCTTTATTTGCCGTAATATGGTCTGTCTTTTGTCTAAAATAGCTTAATAACATAACTTAAACATTACTCAGAACTTTCACTTATGAACGCAAGCCAACCCGCACATCCGAAAAGGAGAAGTCTTGTCCGCCGGTTGGTTAGAATATTTCTAAAGACGCTGCTGACCATTTTTATCATCCTGATCCTTGTTCTCTTCCTTGTTCAGACGCCTTTCATCCAGAATATCATCCGCGGGAAAGCAGAGGAATACCTTTCCCGAAAGCTGAATACGAGGGTCCGTATCGGACATCTGTATGTCGGATTCCCCAGGACGATAGAGCTAAAAG
Source organism: Chitinophagales bacterium (assembly GCA_015654595.1). GTDB lineage: Bacteria > Bacteroidota > Bacteroidia > Chitinophagales > Chitinophagaceae > Puia. Next base: position 8,698 of record JAATGQ010000160.1, read on the forward strand.
ATATTTATCTCGAAGACCGGAAGAAAGATACTTTGCTGTCCGCCGGTCTGATAGCCGTTGACCTGCGGATGTGGGGTCTGCTCCATCACGAAGTGGATATCAAGGAGATACATTTACAGTCCTTGACAGCCAAGGTCCTGCGGGTATTACCGGATACAACGTTCAACTTCCAGTTCATTATCGACTCTTTTGCGGGCGCCCCTTCGCAAAAAAAGACGGATACCACGGCTTCCACGCCGATGAAGATCGCTTTACACGACCTGCTGCTCGACAAGATCCGGGTGGTGTACAAGGATACGGTGACAGGAAACGATGTGGAACTGTATATCGACCAGAGCGAAACAAAGATGGATGACCTGGATCTGACGGCAGGCAAGTATAATGTTAGCTCTTTCCGGTTGAAGGGGCTGAAGGCAAAGGTCTGGCAGGAAGCACCGCTGCCGACAGTCTCCAACACAACAGCTTCAAACACAACAGCTTCAAACACAACAGCCTCCAACACAACAGCCTCCAACACCGCACCCTCCAACACGGCTGCCGCAAACACAACGGTCGCAGATACAGCCTCCACGCCTTTACAAATCCGCGTGGGTTCAATGGACCTGGAGAACAGTTCGGTTGACTACCGCAATACGGTCGGCGCGCTTTTCGCCGATATACAGCTGGGGTCGCTGTCGGGCGGGATAAAAAGCTTTGATCTGACCAGACAGCTGGTTTTGCTGGATCAGCTGAAGCTGACGAATACCACGGCTGCGGTCAGAATGGGAAAGACGGCAACGCACACGGGGACCAGCGGATCAGGGACGGCGTCCAAGCACAGCGCTCAGGCTGCAGTGAAAGGCGGAAGTCCACAGGGAGGGGCAGGCAATGCATCCGACAATGGCTGGCGCTTTCTCGCGGCAAGTCTCCGCCTTGACGACAACAATATCAAATATGACGACGACAACCAACCCCGGTTAAAAAAAGGGATGGACTACGGCCACCTTGGGCTCCAAAACCTCACCATCGACGCGGATAGCCTTGTCTATGGCCCCGACACGATCTCGGGTCGAATCGATAAGGGACAGTTTGTCGAGCAGAGCGGATTTCGGTTGAACCAACTGCACACCCGGTTCCTCTATTCCAGTCACAGAACGATACTGCAAGACCTGTTGCTGGAAACGCCCGGCACCACACTGCGGCGCAGCGCGAGCCTGGAGTATACCTCGCTTGCGGATATGCTGAAACGCCCGGACAAAACGAAACTGTCGATCGACCTCGCCAATAGCCGCATACAGGTAAAAGATATACTGACCTTTGTTCCCGATCTGGCTTCTCAGCCCATTTTTGGTCATCCGTCGGATGTCTGGAATATCAATGCCCGGCTCAACGGCACGCTGGATGCGCTGACGATACAGCAGCTCCAGTTCACAGGTATAAAAGACCTGCGGCTGGATGCTTCCGGGCGTATCCTTCATCCAATGAATATCCAGCGGATACAGGCCGCCTTGCAGCTGAAGGACCTTTCAGGCAGCCGCGCTGCCTTACTGAGCCTGCTGCCAAAGGGAACGATGCCTGTTAATCTCAATCTTCCGGCAAAGTTCAACCTTCATGGGCAATTAGCCGGCGGGATGGATGACCTGCAGTCCGACCTGGTGCTTTCCACCTCTTCCGGCGTCGTGCTGGTAAAAGGGTACGCGCATCATTTCAGGTCTACAACCAACGCTGACTATGATTTGACCCTGCAGATAAAAAGGCTGAATCTGGGTCAGATCATGAAGGACAGCGCACAATACGGGTTGGTGACCTCTGCCTTCCGCATTCATGGCAAGGGACTTGACCCGCATACTGCCAGTGCCGCCTTTAAAGGAACGGTACAGTCTGCTGTCTACCGGGGATATACCTACCAGGATTTTGCACTGGACGGCACGGTTGCCGACCAGCATGCACAGCTGATATCTTCTATCAACAATACGGCCGTTCATTTCGAGCTGAAAGCCACGGCAGACATGGCCCGTAAATTTCCGTCGCTGCAGCTGGACTGGCAGATCGATACGGTGGACCTGCATGCGCTTCACCTGGTGACAGACACACTTCAGTTCAAGGGGCATCTTCATGCCGGCTTTGACGACACCAATCCGGACTCGCTGCAAGGTGCATTGAAGCTCTATAATTTATCCCTGGTCAAGGGTACACAGCTGCTGAAGACCGACAGCATCCTGCTGCAGGCTTCGAGATCGGAAGACGTAGAAGATATCCAGCTGCATTCCGAAATGGCCGACCTCGATTGGAAAGGACATTACAAGTTAACCGAGACGGCTGAAGCGCTCAAACAAACGATCAATGCCTATTACCATCTCGATCTGGGTAAGGATACTACCTTTACCGCCCAGGATTGGACGATGCAGCTGCATTTACGGGTATCGCCACTGGTGCTGGCGCTGATGCCTTCCCTCAGAGGCACGGACAGCATAGGGATGAAAATGGCCTTTAACAGCGATCAGAAGGATTTGAACCTGCAGCTCCTGGCGCCGCATATCCGGATGGGAGATAATCATTTCAACGGACTCGCGGTAACGGCGGCAACCAGGGAAGGACAGCTCAGGTACGGGGTGAATATGAAAGATGGAAGGGGCAGCGGCTTTGACTTTTACCAGACTTCGCTTTACGGGGGACTACAGGATGATCACCTGACGACAACCTTGTTGTTAAAGGACATAAAAGGAAAGAATCGCTATCGGCTGGGCGGCCAGCTGGACAAGTTAAAGGACGGGATCAAGTTGGCATTCAACGCGGATAGCCTTTTATTGAATTATGATGCCTGGCAGGTTCGTAAAGATAACTTTATCCAATACGATTCTTCCGGCCTGATCGTACATCATTTTACGATCAGCCATAACAATGACTCTATGTCGGTCAGCAGCTCAGAAGATGCGGCTACCGCGCCGATCGACGTTCGGTTTGCCGACTTTCACCTCAGTACGATCAGTCACCTGATCGATCAGGACTCGCTGCTGGTGGAAGGGTTGCTGAATGGGAAGGCAGAAATAAAAAATCTTTTTTCCAGCCCCGTTTTTACATCTGATCTGACCATACAACACCTTAGTTATAAAACGGACAGCATCGGAGACCTGGCGATAAAGGTCAACAATCAAACCGCCAATGCATTGTCTGCTGATATTTCATTGGAAGGCAGCGGCAATGATATAAAGATCAAGGGCCAATACTATACCGGGGAGGGAAGAATGGATCTGAAGCTGATGCTGGGCCGGCTGAACCTCGGGTCTTTTGCCCGTGCCGCACAGGATGAAGTGGAAGCGATGTCGGGGGCGCTTAAGGGGCAGTTGTCGATTTCCGGCACGATGAATCAACCGCTGTTAAAAGGGAATCTGTACTTTGACAGCGCCCGGATCGTTCCGGTTATTTCGGGCGAGCCCTTAAAGCTCTCCAATGACAAGATAGAGTTTGATGAGGACGGCTTCAACTTCAGCAAGTTCCGTTTGCAGGACTCTGCGGGCAACAAGCTGACCATCGACGGGAATGCGTTTACAAAGACATACAGAGACTATAGTTTCGACATATCCCTGAATGCGGGAAATTTCAGACTGGTCAACGCGCCGGAAGCCAGCAGCAGACAGTTTTATGGAACGCTTAATCTCGATGCGGCCATCAACCTGGAAGGGAACATGAATGCGCCTAAAGTGGATGGGGACGTCCGGATCAACAAAAAAACAAACTTCTACTTTGTACTCCCCGGGGAAGACCCGGAACTGGTGAGCAGGGAAGGCGTCGTCCGTTTTGTAGACAAGGACCACCCCGGCGATACCTTGATAGACAGAGCGGCGCAAATCTTAAAAGCCAGGAAGGCGCCGGTGCAGGGGCTGGACGTCAGCATGAATATCCAGACGGACAGCAGCGCCATCCTGACAATGGTGATAGACGAGCGGACAGGGGAAGGTCTCACCGTACGGGGCCGAAGCAATCTCGTCTTTGGTATGGACAAGAGCGGCAAGATGGATCTGACCGGTTCTTTCGAAGTGGAAAGCGGATCGTATAACCTTTCGCTGGATGTGTTGAAACGCAAGTTCGACATTCAGAGAGGCAGCACGATCACCTGGACGGGCGACCCCACCGCAGCGGTGCTGGACCTGACGGCTGCCTATACAGCCAATACGCCATCTCTGGATCTGATCGCCAATGAGGTGGCGGGCCGCAGCCAGACGGATATCAACAAATTCAAACAAAAACTGCCTTTCCTGGTCTCGCTGAAGATGGAAGGCGAACTGATGAAGCCAAAGATCACTTTCGATATTACGCTGCCCCCCAATGTGCTTACCCTTTGGCCGGACGTCGATCAGAAGCTGCAGCAGATCAGGGCGGAAGAATCTGAACTTAACAAGCAGGTCTTTGCGCTGCTGCTGCTGAACAGGTTTGTGGGAGATGACCCGTTGCAAAGCGCTGCCGGCGGCGGTTCTACGGTTGGCAACATGGCCTTCCAGAGCGCCAGCCAGATATTGACCAACCAATTGGATCAACTCGCCGGAAGCCTGATCAAGGGCGTGGATATCAATTTCGATCTGAATAACCAGCAGGATTTCAGTACGGGTGCCGAGCAGGACTATACGGAACTGAACGTTTCGGTATCGAAACAATTGTTCAACGACAGGATCAAGGTGAGCGTAGGCAGCGACTTTGACGTACAGGGAGAAAACAATCCCGGTCAGCAGACTTCGAATATTGCGGGCGATGTGGCGGTAGACTATAAACTGACAAAGGATGGCCGCTATATGCTTCGGGCCTATCGGAAGAACCAGTACGAAGCTGTGGTGGAAGGACAGGTCGTGGAATCGGGACTTAGCTTTATCTTGACCTTTGATTACAATAAGCTGAAAGAGATCTTCCAGAAGACAAGAGACGAAAAATTAAACGAGAGGAGTAGGTCAAAACCTGCCCAAAAAGCAACGCCGTCCAACTCCTCAACCCCAGCAAACTCCACAACTCCTAAGAATTCAAATCAACAGTAATGGCCGGGAAACTAAGTATTATCCGACAGCTTGTGCCTTTATACCTGGTGCTGTTTTGTATAGCCTGCAACGAAGCCAAATATCTTGGCCCCGGCCAGGCCTTGTATGCGGGTAATACGACAAAGGTGGAATCTTCGGTTCCGATCACCAAAAAGCAGAAGAAAGAAGTGACGGGAGAGCTGTCGGGCTTGCTCCGGCCAAAGCTGAATGCAAAGATCCTGGGCTGGCGCTATAAACTTTGGATCTATAATATTTCGGGTACGCCAAAGAAGGATAAAGGATTTAAACACTGGCTGAAATATAAGGTCGGGGAACCGCCGGTGCTGGCGACGCCTACCCTGATCGACAAGAACCGTGCGATCATGCAGAATCACCTTGAGAATAAGGGCTATTTCAAGGACACGGTAGTAACAGACACCAAAGTGAAGAACAAACATCTGACGGCGATTTACACGGCCCAGATAGGGTGGCGGTATACGATCCGGAAAGTGTGGTTCTATAGCGACAGCGATGCGTTGAGCCATCGTATAGATACCACTATGCGTCGTACTATGTTACATAAGGGAGATCCCTTTGACCTGGATGTGGTCAAGAATGAGCGGACCCGTATCGATGCAAGATTAAAGAATAAGGGCTTTTATTTTTTCAGCCCGGATTATCTGCACTATGACCTTGATACCACGGTGGGAAATCACCAGCTGGATATGAGGATGAGCATAAAAGAGGAGACGCCCGACGTTGCAAGAAATCTTTATCATATCAACAATGTGGTGGTCTACGCTCAATACGATATACGCAGCGACACAAGTCTGAAGCGGGCGTATACTACGCCCGAGGGCTATCATATCCTGGATACAGCGCATTATCTGAAGCCGGTAGTCTTTAGAAAGACGCTGGTTTTCAAGCCGGGAAACGTTTACAAACGCGATGATCACAATCTTTCCCTGAGCAGACTGGTGAGTCTTGGCGTGTTTAAATTTGTAAAGGCCAGATTTGAGCCGGCCAATGATAATGACACCAACAGCCTGTTGAATGCTTATTATTATCTTACTCCGTCCCTGAAGCGGTCGATCCAGTTCGAAACGTCCGCGCTGACCAGGTCGGATAATACCACCGGAACGGAGGCGTCCATCAGCTGGAAGAATCGTAACCTGATGCGCGGCGCAGAACTGTTCACTGCCAGCCTTTATGGCGGTCTGGAAGAACAATCGATTGGCAATGGATTGAAAGTCGCTACACGCAGGGCCGGGATCGATCTTAACCTGTATGTGCCGCGGATCATTTCTCCTTTCAATTTAAATACAAGCAGCGCCTTTGTCCCAAAGACCAGGATCGAGGCAGCGTATGATATCTTCGACCGAAGCGACGAGTACACGCTTACTTCCGCCAGGGCGAGCTTTGGCTATGTGTTCAAAAACAGGGTCACATCCGAGAATGCGATCACGATCCTGGGAATAAACTATGTACGGCCTACCAATATCTCTCCGGTTTACCGGTTGCTGCTGGATACCAATATCACACAGGCGAGAGCGATCGAGCGGCAATTCATCATCGGCCCCCAGTATAATTTTAACTATAACTCCCAGGCAAAGCCTAACCACCGGGTAAATAACTATTACTTCAACGGGAATGTGGATCTCTCCAATAATCTGCTCGGGATATTGTCGGGAGCGAACATCAATAAAGGCAAAGAACGGGAGATCTTCAACGTGCCTTTTGCCCAATATGTCCGGTTAGAAGCGGATTTCCGGCATTATCTGAGCTTTGGTAAGTATAGTACCCTTGTTTCGCGGATTACGGGAGGCATCGGTTATTCTTACGGTAACAGCAGTACGATGCCGTTTGTGAAGGAGTTTTTTGCGGGAGGGACCAATGATATCCGCGCTTTCCGGTCAAGAGCGCTTGGGCCGGGCAGCTACAATGTCGGCGATGTGAACAGGACACCCGCAATTCCTGATCAGCCGGGCGATATCAAGCTGGAAGCAAACCTCGAGTACCGCGCAAAACTCTTTTCTATCGTCAGATGGGCCATATTTGCAGATGCCGGCAACGTCTGGACACTGAGGACGGATTCCAGCCGTCCCGGATCGGTATTCACGCCGCACTTTGCAAACGATATTGCGGTAGGCGTAGGGACAGGGCTGCGCTTTGACCTCACTATTCTCGTACTTCGGCTGGATCTGGCTGTACCGGTAAGGTATCCCTATAAACAGCCCGACGGATCGCAATGGACCTTTAACAAAGTGACAGATATAAGTGATCTGGTGCTAAACCTTGCTATAGGATATCCTTTCTAAGACGGGTCTTACTTCTACAATTATAAGGAAAGAAACTCCACACGACCGCAATACGCCGCCATGGCATTATTTTTTAGGATAAATAGACATATAGGTAAACATTCATTATTAACGATCTTAAACTCAGCTATATGTCTAATCAAAAACACAAGCAGCCGCGGGATAAGATGGAAGATGAAATACCGCATAATCATGCCCGCAGGCCCAAATTGGGAATGAGCCACACCGATGATGTAAAGACCGGCATGGCTATCCGCGGCGCGACGGTGTTGAACACGGAGGACACCCAAAAGAAGACTCCGAAATTGTATAAATAGGATCGATTATAAAATAGACCTTCTTATGAATCCGAAACTGCATAGTCACCAGGCTCCCGGGAAAGGATTAACGGTGCCGGCACGGTATAAGAAAACACTCCACGTCCTCAACGACCTTGTCAGGATAAACATTGATCGTATCACCGGATATGAAAAAGCAGCTCATCAGGATAAGACCAAAGACCCGGATCTTAGGGATCTCTTTTATAAAATGGCGACAGAAAGCAGATCCTATGTAAACGACCTCCATGCGGAGATCATCCGCATGGGAGGAGCGCCGGTAACGCAGTCTACTATCACCGGGAAGATCTATCTTCATTGGCTTGATGGGAAAAATATGTACGACGGTGAAGATAACAGCCGGCTGTTTAGCGAATGTATGAAGAGTGAAGAAGGGATACAGCGATCCTATCACCAGGCATTGCAGGAAGGGCTTCCCGAAAACCTCCAACAGCTGGCTGAAAGTCAGCTCTGGGCGCTGGAAAGGGCGCAGCAACGGTTACAACAGACGAATCAGGTAAAACAACACGATGATCAATACGACAGACTTACAGGAATGTGAGATACTGCTTCCAGGAAACTGGGAACGGTTGGATAATAGAGACGTCTACTCTTTTACCAACGACCAGATGAAGGTCGATGACGACCGCCTTTTTAAGGAATTATACATCGATCACCCCGAAGGAAAAGGAAGAGACGCCTGGCGATACGCACTGATGATAAAAGATGATTATTGCGGCGTCGTGATCAATGAAGATGAGTTCATTATACGATCGATCACCCGACACCCGGATAAGTCCCTGACGATGGAGTGGAAGGATGAAGCGGGTGCGATAATAAGATTCAGGAAGGCCGCGGTATAACTGCGGCCTTCTCCCGGCAAACAAAGTGCTGCCGGACATAATCGAAAAAAACGCCGTCTACTTTTTGAGACGGCGTTTTTTATTAGTGGTGTTTGAAATATTGAATAGCCCTCTCATGTTTCTTCGCCTCCTCCATACTCTGGAAGGTTCCCAAATTTTTCCTCCGATTGGTCTTCGGATCTTTCTTCCTCGAATAGATCCGGTATTCTCCTGATTTTAACTTACGTATCATAATTTTTTGATTTTTGATTTATAAAATTAAAACCTCGTAGAAACGGGGTCTTGGATTCTTCTTTCAGGTTTATTGACGAACTTATGTATTAAATAATTATGCCAGACGAGGTAAATGCCGGCGGGAAGCCGCTGTGGTATAATTTCCTCACTCTTTTCCTGGAATTTTTCGCAAAACCACCTTAAAATGGTAGGTTAGTAGGAGGGGGAAAACTTGTTTTACATTGATAATGAGCCTTCCGGAATAAATGTCCGTTTTAATGGTATTTCGATAAAATGTAACTGGTATTGATTTTGAAAAATTGAAGGTAAAATAGAATGTTATGTTGAATCAATCAGACCTCCGTTTCTTGCAGGAGAAAATTCAGGACCTGAAAAACGCACTGTTTTTTGCACAAAATACTTCCTTACTTAGAATAGCCACTACAATTGTTTCCGTTCTAAAAGTGGATGAAATGGGACAAATGTGGTTTTTCGTACCCCGTCCACAGCAGACGCTGAATGAGTTTGACCAGGAATTTCCGGTTCGTCTGGAGTTCTTTAAGAAGGGCAGACAATTCTTTCTGCATGTCAGCGGAAAGGCATTTATCGTAACCGATCCGGAAGAGATCAACGGGCTGGTGCACGAGGACATCCGCGAACAAGTGGATAGTCACATGGTATTGATCCGGGTAAATATGCTGAAGGCCGATTATTTTGAGGCGGGCCTGGAACATCAGACCGGTTGGTGGAAAGATATCCGCAATCAGCTGCACTCCTGGCTTTTCAATACACGTCCCGGCTATCGTCCTTATTACCTGGCTGATCCCGCAATGCCGATGCTTTCTTCTTACCGCCCTGTAGCTTAGTTTTTGTTGTAATGTTGTTCGCTCGTATCTCTTTTTCTTTTTCCTTCCGTATCCTGGACTACCCTCTGCTCTCCACTATCCCCTGATAAATCCCGCATCATCTAACCGTCCACACCTCCTTGGAATTACCTGTTTGCAATACTGCTGTTTCCCGTGGCATAGGAATTGAAGTTTTACAAGAGAATGATTCTCTTCATGAAAAACAGCTAATTATGAAAATTGTAAAGTATTGCGCCATTGGATTGTTTGCTTTTGTATGTTTCAGTTGTAATAATAGCGGCCAGGCAGATAGCACGCAGGCCGCAAAAGACTCGAATGCGACCAGGATGGACAGCACCGGTGTTGCAAAAGATAGCAGCAATGGGCCCTCCTCCAGCGTTCCTTCTTCCGTGTCGAAATCTGACGGTGAATTTGTCGTGAACACTGCGAATGCAGGCATGACGGAGATCCAGGCCGGCCAGATAGCCGAACAGAAAGGCATGTCCAAAGAAGTGAAGGATTATGGTGCAATGATGGTAAAGGATCATACCGCCGCGGCGGCTAAATTAAAGACGATCGCCTCTTCCAAGAACCTTACGCTGCCTTCTGCCGTCAGCCCCGAAATGCAGAAGAACCTGGACGATCTTAACCAAAAAACTGGTAAGGACTTTGACAAAGCCTATATAGATATGATGGTTTCGGATCATAAAAAGGTGATCAGTTCCTTTGAAGATGAAGCAAAGAATGGCTCTGACGCCGATATAAGAGGATTTGCCGATAGCACACTTCACATATTACGTCATCACCTGGACGAGGCGCAAAAGTGTCAGAAGATGATGAAATAACTAAGAACAAACAACATCGAATACCACACCCAAGGATACCTTACCCTTGAAGGGGCGGGCAGGATAAATCTTCTGCCCGTTTTTTATTTTTGGGAGGGCTCATTTTTGTGTCGTGAGCCCGCTGTTGGCGCCTTGAGTATAATGACCGCAGCTGGATGACACAATCTCACTCTGCCCTCAGGCTTTTCGTTGGATTTGCAGTTGCCGCGCGTAGCGCCTGTATGCTGATGGTCGCCATCGCGATCCCCAGTGCGAGAAAGGCTGCAAACAGGAAAACCGAAGGATCAAGAGCGGTTCGGTACGCAAAATTCTCCAGCCACCTCGTCATTCCCCAAGCGGCCAGCGGAAAGGCGATCAATGCAGATAATCCAATCAACTGCAGATATTCTCTGGAAAGCAGTCCCACTACACTCGGGACGGAAGCGCCCAGGATCTTGCGGATACCGATCTCCTTATTTCTTTTTTCTGCTGTATAGACAGACAGGCCGAAGAGGCCAAGACAAGCCACCACCAGCGAAAGACCCGTAAAGAGGCCAAAGACGCTGCCCATTTTTTCTTCAGAGCGATAGAGGGCTTCGTAGTTTTTATCCAGGAAGGAATATTCGAAGGGAATGCCGGGGGCCAGTTTTTTCCATACGTCTGCAGCCGTCTGAAGAACCTCGGTCGTATGACGACTGTCGGTGCTGGCGACAAGATAATTGGACATGGGCCGAAAGGTCTTTGACGAAGTATAAAAAAGTGCCCAGGGGCTCACTTCGCTCTTTAGTGAGCGGGTATTAAAGTCTTTTACAACCCCAACGATGGTAAAGGTCTGATCGTCATTGCCAGGATAGCGGATCTGCTTCCCGATAGCGTCTTTCCAGCCGGCCTGTTGAACCGCTTTTTCATTGACGATCACTGACGCCGAATCCGCGTATTCCTTTGAGAAATTGCGTCCTTTTACTATTTGCAGCTGCATCGCAGGAACGTAGTATTCATCCACGAGATAGGAGGCAAGAGTAAGATCTTTGGCCAGTGACTCTTTTACGTCGGTGGTCACCGGCTGATAAAAATCCTCGAAAATACTGTTGCTGTTGGCGGGCATCCCCGATGTTACGCTGACGTAGTGAATGCCGTTGATCCGGCTGAGCTGCTGGCGGATGGTCTCCTCTTTTCCGCCCAGCTTTTCGAGGTTGGGGAGGATGAGGACATTTTCCTTATTGAATCCAAGGTCTTTTGTCCGGATGTATTGCAGCTGTCGGTAAACGACCAGGGTCGCGATGATCAGCGTGATAGAGACCGTGAACTGGAAGACGACCAGCCCGTTACGGATCAAACGGTTGCCGGTGTTGCGGCTGGCGCCTGTGCTGCCTTTCAGAACTTCTATCGGCTGAAAACTGGTCAGATAGAAGGCGGGGTAACTGCCGGACAACAGGCCTGCGAAGAGCAGGAGGGCGAGGAAGAGCACCCAGCGATAGCCGCGGAAGAGGTCCGCGAATCCGAGATGTTTTTCTGTGATCCCGTTGAAAGGCCCCATAAACGCGTAAATAAGGGCAAGGGCCAGCACGCCGGCAAGACAGGTGTAGAGAAGCGCTTCAAACAAAAACTGGCGCGTCATCTGGCTTCGGAGCGACCCCATCACCTTACGGATACCTACTTCTTTTGCCCTTTGCATGGCTCTTGCCGTCGCGATATTCATAAAATTGATACAAGCCAGCAAAATGATAAATACCGCGAGGATGGAGAAGATATAGATATATTCCATATCGCTCAGATTTTCAATGGGGGTCCCGATCTGGCTGGAATTAAGATGTATTGCGGTTAGCGGCTGGAGATAGAAGTCCCATTTGCCGCCTTTCCGGATAAAGTCGTCGTAGTTCTGACCGATGCGGGCAAAGGCTTTTGCCGCGTCTCGCCGGACCATTGCCGGGAAGCGGGATTGCAGCTGCATGATAGCGGCTGGGCTGGCGGCCGTCTTTTTATTCAGCACGACATAAGCTGTCAGCTGCCCCCATATCCAGGACCAGCTGAAGTGATTGACCAGACGGTTATCCCGTATGGATGTCAGTCCGTCGAATTGAAGAGATACGTTATTGGGCAGGTCCTTTAAAATGCCGGTGACGAGGAGCGGGCTGCTATTGGTGTCGATCAGAAGCGTTTTTCCGAGTGCCGGCTGGTCTCCGAAATACTTATGGGCCATCGTCTCGGTCAGGACGATGGAATGCGGCTGGCTGAGACAGGCTGCGGCATTGCCCGCCAGCAGCGGATAGGAAAAGACCTGTAAAAAGCTGGAGTCGACGGCCCAGATCCGTTTTTCCGTAAATGCGCGCGTATTGTTCTCGTTATGCAGCACACAGTTACCGGGGCGATAAATACGCGTATAGGCTTCTACTTCCGGAAAGGTATTATGAAGATCGATGGCTACGGGCGGCGGCGTAAAGGCGGTATTGTATTGCTGGCCGCCAAAATTGCCGTCGAGGTTTACTTCGTAGATCTGATCGCCATTGGCAAAGCACTTGTCAAAGCTGGTCTCATCCTGAATATAGCTGGCGATAAAGACGACGCTGGCAATTCCAAGTGCGAGGCCGCCAATATTGATAAAGCTGTTGACCTTATTTCGAAGCAGGTTTCTCCAGGCGATCTTGAGATAGGTGATGAACATAAGTAAGGTTTTATTCGGTCTTGAGACTCTTCGAAGGATTTGTTTTTGCGGCGATCCAGGCTTTTCCGCCGACGGTTGCCCCTGCGATCCCGGCCGCGGCTGCGCCTGCGGCGATGAACAGCCCGATAGAAAGCGGCATACGATAGGCAAAGGTTTGGAGCCATTTGTCCATGGTATACCAGGCAATGGGGATGCTGATGGCAATCGCCAACAGGATCGGACGAGCCAGATCTTTGCCGATCAACAGCACGATGCTGGCAATGCTGGCGCCCAGTACTTTCCGTATACCGATCTCTTTTGTCCGCTGTCCTACGCTAAAAGTGACCAGACCGAATAATCCAAGACAGGCGATCAGGATGGCCAGCATCGTAAAAGCCAGGAGCAACTGGCCCTGATTTTTTTCCGACTGATATTGCTGCGAGAAATTCTCGTCGAGGAAATGGTAGTCGAATGCAGCGCCGGGGTCGAATTCGTGATAGACGGCAGCGATATGAGTAAGGGCCTCGGCCGTACGCCGCGGATTGATACGCACATAAAGATTGTCCTGCTCCCTTGCTACCGGCGGCATCGCCAATACCAGGGGCTCGATCTTATGCTGCAGGGAGTAGATATTGAAATCGTTTACGACACCGATCACCGTGGACAATTGCGGCTGTCCCGCGGAGTCGGTTCCCGTCTGGACTTTTTTGCCGATCGGATCGGTCCATCCCAGCTCTTTGACCAGGGTTTCGTTGATGAGTACGGACTGATGAATATCGGTGGGCTGTGTTTTCGAAAAATTGCGCCCTTCGGCAAGCTTCAGCTGGAGCGTCGGCAGGAAGTCTGCATCGACGTAAAAGCTTTGTACAATACGCGGTTTTCGGGAAAGGGCGCCCTTGTCTTCAAAATTCAGACTGACGGTCCCGATGTCGTTGTTGCCGATGGGGTTGCCTGCAGACGCTGCGGCTTCTATTGCCGTACTGGCAAGCAGCCTGGTTCTCAGGTCTTCTATACGCTCTCTGACCTTCTTGTCGTGGATATGGAATACCAGTGTCTGATCCTTGTTGAAGCCCATGTCCTTATTCTGCATGAAATGCAGCTGTCCGTAAAGGATAGCTGAGCCGGCGATCAGCAGCACGGTGATGATGAACTGAAAGGTGACCAGTCCCTTCCGGAAAAGGATGGTAGAATGCTGGTCTCCCTGCTGCCCTTTCAGCGCGGGTATGGTCTGGAAGCGGGAGAGAAAGAGGGCAGGATATATGCCTCCCGTGAGTCCCGTGAGTAAGGCAAATACCACCAAAAGAAAAAGCGTGGGCAGCATTCCAAACTGCCAGAGGGAAAGCGTCTTGCCTGCCAATATATTGAAGAGCGGCAGCAGCAGTCCCGCCAGTCCCAGCGCTATAGCGGCTGCGAGAAAGGTATAACTGACCGATTCGGCGAGGAAAAGGAGGATCAATTGTCCGCGCCCGTAACCCACTACACGGCGGATGCCGATCTCTTTGATACGGACAGAAGAACGGGCTGTTGCAAGATTGATATAATTGATGACGGCGATACCAAGGATGAGGAGGGCGACGATAGAGAAGATCCAGATATAATTGATGTCTCCGTTGCGGCTGATCTCATAATCAAGCCGGGAGTGCAGGTGGATAGCCGTCAAAGGCTGCAGCTCCGCTTTATAATGAGCACCTTTGCCCATCGGGTCTTTTAACCAGCGATCGAAGAAGGCGGGGAGACGGGCTTCAAGGTCACTTGCGCTGGTCGTTTTTTTCAGCAGCACATACGTGTAGAGATAAGAGTTCATCCAGTCGTCGGGCTGGGGCGGCATATTGCGCAATGCGCTAAAAGTAAGATGACTGTTGACCGGGATATCGGCCATGACGCCCGTAACCTGGTAACTTGCATCGTGTTCGAAGGTAATAGATTTGTTGAGCGCGTCCTCGGGGCGGCCAAAAATATTTCGGGCAAGGGTTTCTGTTAGGACGATGGAATTGGGAGAGACCAGCGCCGTATTGGGATTCCCAACGATGAATGGATAACGGAAGATAGTAAGCAGGCTGTTGTCTGCAAAGAAAATGTCCTCGGCCTTTATCTTTTTATCGCCATAAAGGATCGTGCCGCCGCCTTCGGGAGAGATACGGGCAGCCTCTTCGATACCACTATACTCTTTTTTGAGCGTAGCGGCAAAGGGCGCAGGCGTAACGGCCAGATGAAAATTGCCGCCTGCCCATTCGCCGGAGTGGACCACGCGGTAGACCCTGCCGGCGTTAGGCGACTGCTGGTCATAGCTCAGCTCGTCGATGATATAAAGAGACATCAACCAGAATACCGAGAGCCCTATGGCCAGACCGGTAATATTGATGGCGGAGTAGACCTTGTTTTTGGAAAGGCTTCGCCAGGCGATGAGGAAATAGTTCTTTATCATAACCCAGGTCTTTCCTAATTCATGCCATATCATAAATAGTTGGTTGATAAACTTTTGGGTGATAAAGGCATAGGCGTAAGTCCGTTTTTAATACAAGAGTTGTCCGTTTTTGATACAGGACCCGGCAGTCTCGGGCCGGGGATTTGGACCGGCGGCTTGCCAAGAATGCACGGCGGGACAGCAGCTATTCGAATCGTTTTGGATGCTGTTTGTTATAAGGCGTCGCATCCTGGAATATTTTGGCAAAAGCCAGCAGCTGCGCTTCTCCATAGAGCTGACCGATAAAGCTGATGGAGCCGGGGCTGCCATCGGGACGATAGCCGACGGGTAAAGTAACGGAGGGATGCCCCGTCAGGTTGGTAATGGCCAGCTGATCCCCGGTCTCGGGGGGAGCGATGATGATATCGTACCGGCTGATCAGCGGATCTACTTTTTGCATGATGGCCGTCCTTGCGCGACAGGCGTTGACGTATTCTACGGCAGGAATAAAACGCGCTGTACGAAAAGTGTTGGGCCAGCGGTCTTTGTTTTGTTGTACCATTTCGTCGTCCCGGTTGGAACGGGTAAGCTGATCGAAAGCGGCGGCTGATTCGACCGACACGATGAGGGACAGTATGTCGTTTCCACGAAGGTCTTCGGGGAAATCGATAGGAGTGAGGCGGGCGCCCAGCTTACGCAGGATCAGCAGCGTTTGTTTTTCGGGACTGTTGTCTGACAGACTGTCGATATAATTTCGGGTGTACGCGACCTTTAACTTGCGCAGATCGATCTTGCCGGTATAGTTAAAGGGCATCGACCGGGAAGACTGATCGATACTATCCTGGCCGTGTATATAGGCGAAGACATAGGCAGCGTCCTCCGCGCTGCGACAGATGGGGCCGACCTTATCGGAGCTCCAGCAAAGCGCCATACAGCCGGTGCGGGCAATGCTGCCAAAAGTAGGACGCAGACCGGTAGCGCCGCAGCGCATGGATGGATCTACGATGGAACCATAGGTCTCCGTACCTATGGCAAACGGCAGAAGACCAGCAGCGGTAGCGGATGCCGAGCCGGCGCTGCTGCCCCCCGACCCCTGAGCCAGGTTCCACGGATTACGGGTCTGACCGCCAAACCAAACGTCGTCCATCGCCAGCTCTCCCAGCGATAGTTTGGCGACGAGAATAGCGCCGGCGCCGGCAAGCCGCTGCGCAACATAGGAGGTCCGTTCGATCACCTGATCTTTATAGGGAGGCGTACCCCAGGTGGTATGAGAACCTTTGACGGCAAAGAGATCTTTTATCCCGTACGGAATGCCTTGTAACGGACTGCGGTAAATGCCTTTGGCGAAGTCGGCATCAGCCCGGGCTGCCTGGGCAAGGGCGCTGTCTTCGGTTAGTTCGATCACGCAGTGAAGTATGGGGCCGTACTTCTTCAACCGGGCAATAAAGAAAGTCGTCAGCTGGACCGAGCTGATCTTTTTGTGTTTCAGCAGCGACGCCAGTTCCGGTATCGAATACCAGGCCAGTGCATCCGGATTGGACGGCAGAGGGACGGCCGAAGGAATATCCCAGGTGATAGGCTTTTGCTGGCGGCTATAGTCGGTTCCCGGTAACAGCGGGTCGAAATGCATGGATAGGGCGACGTCGTTGGATAACGGATGCTGATGCAGATATTGATAAAGGTGGAGGTGGTCGATGAGCCCGCTGAGGATGGAATCTTCTTTGGCAGGGGTAAATTTCAGGTCGAACAGCTGTTCGGCGGCGGTCAGCTCGGTGCGGCCGATGGTGTCCGGGACGCCGGAAACGGGGCTCTTGGCGGAGGCAGGGTTAGCCGCCGACTGGTTTTGCGCGGAGGCGGCCAATGGCCGCGATAAGGCGGCGGCAATAAACAGCAGTAAGAGGTACGGTAAGAGCTTTTTCAGGCGCATAGCGGTTTTTGCGTTTTGGTTAATTTAAATTAGGAAAAAAAAGGCAGGGTCTGTAACATTCTTCCTGACCTGCCGTCATTTTCGTAAGAATGTCACTGGATATCTTTAAACAGCAGATTTTGCCGATGAAGGACAAGCTTTTTCGGTTTGCCGTAGGTCTCTTACGGAATGTCGAGGAGGCGGAGGATGCTGTCCAGGATGTAATGGTGAATATGTGGGCAAAACGTGAACAATGGGGGGAGTTGAACAACCTGGCAGCCTATTGTATGACGGCTGTACGCAACAGCTGCCTGGACCGCCTGCGGAAGAGGCGTATCGTATCGGTACAGGAAGACAGCGCCAGCGGGCTAAGCAGCCCGGAAAAAAATCCCCAGGAGTCGATGATGGACAAAGAAATGGTACAACGGATAAGGGCCTGTATGGAACTGCTGCCTGCAAATCAACAACAGGTGATCCGGCTTCGGGAGATGGAAGGGTTCAGTTACAACGAGATCGCGGAGATCCTGGGGCTGAGTCTTGACCAGGTAAAGGTAAATCTGTTCCGGGCGCGGACCACTATAAAAAAATTGATCACCAAAGAAGAGGGAATATGGGATCCGAAGTGATAAAACAATTGCTTGAAAAGTACTGGCAGGCGGAAACCAGCCTGGAGGAAGAGCGGATACTGACGGAATACTTTCGCGGGCAGGACGTGGCGGAGGAACTGGAGTCCTACCGCTCCCTGTTTGACTGGATCGGCGAGGAAGCTGCCCTGACAGCGCCTTTGGGCCTCCAGGAAAGGATACTGCAGCAGATCGGGACGAGCGAACCAATGGCTGATGAGAAAGAAAGGCAGGGCGGCTATCATTTAAACGCCGGGAGGCACGTCGAACGCCGAATGCCGGCCAGGGGGATGCGGTATGCAGCCGCCGCCGCACTGTTGCTCTGTGTTGTGAGTACGTTCCTGGTAGCCAGGATAGGAGGAAGAACGACAACAGAACCCGACCCGGGGATCGCGCAGCATTCAGGCATACCTGCCGGGCAGCATCCGGCCCCACAACCCTCGATAAAAGACACCTATGACGATCCCGAAAAAGCGCTGGCCGTAGTCCGGCAGGCCTTGCTGAGGGTTTCGGTCAGTATGAACGAAGGCAGACGAATTACGCAAAAGAATATGCGCTTAATGGATCATAGCTGGCAGGCAGCTGTCAGCCATTGATACGTATAAAAAACAAATTATGCAACGTACACTTTTTTTATTGCCGCTGCTGCTCTTGTCGACAGGCTTGCTGGCGCAGGATGACGCAATAGGCAAATTCTTTGGGAAATATGTCGACGACAACCGGTTTACCGTGGTTTCGGTCAGTCCTAAAATGTTCCGGCTTTTGTCAAAGATCAGCTGGGACTCTATCCCTTCCGACCTGAAACAGACGGTCAGCAGGATCACCAGTCTGCGTATCCTGAGTACGGACGTGACGCCGATGGTCTTCTTTAAAGAAGCCATGACGCATATCGACCGGAAAGAATATGAAGAGTTGATCACGGTTCGCAGCAGTAAGGACAATGTCCGGTTTATGGTAAAGGAGACGGACGGACATGTACACGAGCTATTGATGATAGCGGTGGACAACGATGGCTTTACGCTGATGAGTTTTGTCGGAGATATCGATCTGGACAAGCTTTCCCGGCTTTCATCTTCGATGGGGATCAAGGGGATGGACAATCTGAAAAATGCCAAACAAAAATAAACGGATATGAAAAAGATCATACTGCCTTTGGCGGTCCTGCTTTCACTGAGCGCTTGCGCGCAGTCTTCTCATCTGGACCAATACTTCAGCCGTTATAATACTGACGGAGTACAGGTCGAGCTGTCTTCATTTATGCTTACGATGCAGTTTAGCGACAAGCCTTCTGATAAAGACGGAGATTGGCTGAAGAAGGTGTCCTATGTGCGCTGCTGGTCGATCGATTCGGCAAGGAATCTGTCAGGTGAAGAATTGGCTGCACTCGACAAATCCCTGAAGCTGGATAACTTTGAAGAGTGGTTTACCGCGCGCAAAGGAAAGTCGAGGCTCGAACTGGTGTCCAGGAAAGAAAAGAGCGGTCAGGAAGACATCGTTTGTGTCATCGCCGGTGAAAATGGCAGCGGTTTGTGTTTTCATATAAAAGGTCATTTTACAGCAAAAGACCTTGCGCAAATGGAACATTCATTTGCGGATAAGGCACAGGATTAGAGCGGCTAACGTTCGGCGTATCAACGTGAATCCTGCAACTTGACAATTGTCAATAATTACCTTGAATAAGTGTTTTTACTTAACTGCCTGATCTTGCATTCTAAACAATTCCTATTATCTTGTCCTTCTGTTACCTCTCTGGATAAGGTTTCTCTGTAGCACCCCTTTTGACCTGTCTCAGCTATTGATAACTTAATGACAATGAATTATGATCAGGATTCTATTGGCTGATGATTATACAATCATCAGGAAGGGAGTCAGGCAGATTTTAACCCAGGCATACCCAAATGCAGAGATTGAGGAGATTGAAGAGGGAGAGGAGTGGACGGAGAAACTAAAAGCAAGTACCTGGGATATGATCATCTCCGATGTTCCATGCGTGGAAAGAGGCGGTTTTAATGTGCTGGAACATATCCGACAGGAGTTTCCAGGTCTTCCTGTATTGATCTTAAGTCTTTACACCAAGGAACATTATGCTTTTAAGGCGTTGCAGGCGGGGGCATCCGGCTATTTGGGCAAGGATGCGGCGCCCGACGAGTTATTGTGGGCCGTAAGGCAGATCCTTGCCGGCAAGAAATGCATTGCTATTCCTGCGGAATATAATTGATCCTGAATGACGTGTGCTGGCTGCGCCGGAGATTAAAAGTGACCGGCGGCAGGTTAGAGAAGTCTTTTTTCCCTATTTTTAAAGGAGAGACTTTCTTTAACCTGCTAAATATGACTAGCCATGTCGAAAAAGACTACACATTCCGATTCCCGTCGTGATTTTCTGAAAAAAGGTTTATTGGCCGCAGCTGGATTTTACATCGTCCCCAGACATGTTTTGGGCGGCACAGGATACATTGCCCCAAGCGACCGTCTGGTCATCGCGTCGATCGGCGCCGGCGGGAAAGGAGAGACCGATGTTAACTTCCTTGCCGGCAGCGGAAAGGCAGACATTGCGTATCTGTGTGATGTGGATGATCGCCGTGCAGCCAATACCCGCAACAAATTTTCCAAGGCAAAATATTACAAGGATTATCGGGAACTGCTGGATAAGGAACACAAGCATTTTGACGCGGTGTCCATTTCCACGCCGGACAATCAGCATGCGGTGATAGGCATGGCTTGTATGCAGCTGGGAAAACACGTATACATTCAAAAACCACTGGCGCATGATATCTATGAGACCCGTATGCTGACACAGGGAGCTGCGCGTTACAAGGTGGTGACGCAGATGGGCAACCAGGGCGCCTCGGGAGATGGCGTACGGCAGCTGGTCGATTGGTATCGGGCCGGGGTATTAGGCGATATCACCGAAGTGCTTTGTTTCACAGATCGCCCGGTATGGCCCCAGGGTATCCAGTGGCCTGCCCAGAAGGCCGCGGTTCCCGCGGAACTCACCTGGGATCTCTGGCTGGGAACCGCGCCCTATCGGGACTATGTAGACAATCTGGTCCCCTTTAACTGGCGGGGCTGGTGGGATTATGGTACAGGGGCGCTGGGAGATATGGGTTGTCATATCGTTGCGCCCGCCTTTCAGGTGCTGGAACTAGGCTATCCTACAGAGGCAGAGTGCAGCGTAGGAAGCGTCTATGTTGGGGAATTCAAACGCGGTTATTTTCCCGATAGCTGTCTGCCATCGAGTCATATCACCTTAAAATTCAAGGGGGCCGCGGGCAAGCCTGATATCAAATTGCATTGGATGGATGGAGGCATACAACCTGAACGGCCGGCAGAACTGGGACCAAATGAGGTCTTTGGCGATGGAGGCAATGGAACGCTCTTTATCGGAACAAAGGGAAAGATGATGTGCGGAACCTATGGCCGTGATCCCAAATTACTGCCTACTTCGCTGACGGCGCAGACGACGGTGCCGCAGACGATCGCCCGGGTGCCAGGCGCAGATATCTCCGGTCACTACAATGCCTGGGTGGATGCATGTATCGCAGGATATGGCAGCCCACAGGAGAAAGCGTTGAGCTCAAACTTCAAAGTGGCTGGCCCATTGACAGAGACGGTATTGATGGGGAATCTCGCCATCCGCAGCTATGACGTGCGCAAACCAAAGGCTGATGGAGGATTTGACTATCCCGGAAGACATATCAAACTGCTTTGGGACGGCGACAATATGAAGGTGACGAACTTTGATGATGCCAACCAGTTTGTAAAACGGACCTACCGGCAAGGCTGGTCTCTTGGTATTTAGCAATTCGATTGCGTATTCTATCAGGCTGCTGAACCGCGTCTGCCGCATTACGTCTCCTGGTCGAAATAGATCTTGTAGTAATATTTTCCCAACGCATCATCATATCCCTTTTCGATCAGCTCGCGGTCCCCGTGTACATAGATATGAAAGTTGCGATCCAGCTTGATCACGCTTTTAAAGACGCGCGCCTGCTTTTTTACGGCTACGCTTGAGATCTCGAAATTATCCATCGGATCCATCGCATTGGCCGCGCGATAACTTTCGTCGTACTGACGAAAGGAATTGATCAGCTCTTCATGGTGAAGCACCTCGCTCTCGAACTCTTCCTTGTCGAAGCTGCCGTGGGTCTTGAAATAGTCTATACTGCGGTTCAGCAGATCGATCTGCTCCGGCTTTGACATTTCAAATTCTTCGGTAAGCCGGTTGGTCACATAATTCTTTGTGATCGTCAGAACCCCCTGTGTCTGCAGGAATTCGTTCTGGCGGATGATGACGCTCAGGAACTTGTCTTTCCAGTAAAGCGCCTCTTCCCCTTTGCCGTTGGCATCGTAAATAAGCAGCTCGTAACCGCCGGCTTCCTCCCTGTTCAGGATGAGACAGCCTTTGTCTATCTTTGTCAGCTCGACACCCTCCTTTAGCTGCAGGTCCAGATCTTCGGCGGATTGAATGAGATCGGCAAACATCGCCTTTGTCTCGGCCTTGAACAGACCAATAGCTTCCACAGGCTGGTCGTCGAGAAGAATATTGCTGAAATAGGCGACATACAGCTCGCCCGGTTTTATCTTTGGATGCATGGATACCTGGTACAGGTGATTGACGAGCTTGACGGACTGGTCATAAAAGGAATCCAGATCCTGAAAGGTATCGCGGACAAAATTATATACTTCGTTGTAGTCGAGAGAGGATGTATGGTGAAAGGCATATCGCTCGTGGCAGTTGGAAAAACGCTGCAGCAAAGCCTCGGTGGTCTTTGGCCGGATCTCGTCGTCAAGGGGGATCTGCTTTTTGGACAGGAGGACTGAACCACCGTTTTGTTTGTTTCCCGTATAATGAACAGCCAGTTTATCTAAAGAAGCGTCTGTAAAAAGCATTTTGTAAAAATCGTAAAGATATATCAAATCAACTGCTGATATGAAGTGGAGCCGGTCCTTTTTACTCACACTGATCTATGGTCTTTTCACCATCCTTTATACGGTTTATATTATTAGCCATCCAGGGTATTTTCATTGGAAGAAAGGCCCCCATTGGGGATATTACCTGAAATTCCTGCTGATCGGCAACTATCTCTACTTCATTTTCCAGGGACTGATCCTGAAATCCCGTAACTGGGGTATCCTGTTATTGCTGCCCCCGGCCTTGCTGCTGGCATCCATCCTCGTCGGTTATCTGCTGGTCGGACTGGTCCGGTTAGGCGGAGGCGATCTGTTAAATTGGGATAGTACGGATATGATGTTAGAAACCCTTTTACTGGTAGGAGGAAGCTGGTTTTGTCTGCGCTACATTGATCAAAAATAAAATAAAGGAGCCAAATCGGACAAATTTATTGTTTATCAATCATCTACATACGAATAAAAATGACAATGGATAATTCCCGCAAAATTATCCAACCGGCCATACAATAAAACCCTTTTTTAATCTTTTATAATAGATTAACTACAATAGATCCCAATATCCATTAAAAGACTATACTAAAACCCAATTATTTATGAAACCCAACCCTTACACACCTACTTTACCGACTACACTGGCTATCACAGCGTGACGACAAAGCGTACAGTTCCCTTCATAATGCTGTAACAATAAAAAAATAAGTGCTTTTGTCACGGTGGCATCGCTTTGCCGTTAGATAGCCCTTTTCGACCACTATTGTATGGCGATATGAGCAGACTGTCCTGGTGTGCCGGGGTTAATCCCGTGTGCTATGATTCCGACAATGTTTGCTAATAAGACACGCAGTACCGTTCCGAAGCGTATTCGTTCAGGCTGGAACTGGTGGCGTGCCTATGCTGGTCTGCCGGCTATAGGGATACTTTTTCTTTTAGGGTTTTCTCTTTCCGCATGGGCGGATAAGGGCTCGGATCTTCCGGGCCATTCGGGTTTTGAAGGAACGCCTGTGAAACCGGTTACTTATAATTTTACTCCTACCATTATTGTCAATTATGCCATCGCGGGCAGCGGAGCCAGCGACGAGGTCGAGGTACTGGTGACGGATGCTTCCACAGGTCTCCCCGCATCAAACGTGAGCGTCACCTTTACGATACAGGGGACTTCCATCAGTCCTTCGCAACAGACGGATGCCAACGGCAAAACTGATTTCTATGTACAGGGCTCCGCCCCTGGTTCTACCAATATCATCATTAAAGTCAACGGCCAGACCCAGACGGTGACGCTGACCTTTATTGCGGGACCACCCGACGTCAATTCATCGGGGACCTACCTGCAGGTGGATGTGCCTGCCGCACCAGCGGACGGAACTTCGAAGACTACGCTCCATGCGCATGTAGAAGATGGATATGGCAATGTGTTATCTGGTCTCCAGGTTACATTTGCAATCGCCGGCGGCACAGCGTCGGGTACGGCCGTTACTACGCCGGGTACCTTGCAGGCAACGACAGATGGCAGCGGCAACGCGACCATCAACATCACCAATCTGAAGGCGGGTACGGTCCAATATACGGCGACGGTCAACAGCGCCCTGATCGTCAATGGCAGCCCTGCCACAGTGACCTTTACAGCGCTGACGCCTTCTGTTTCCAATCCTTTGACCACGCTGGTAGTGGATGTTGCGCAGGCTGCCCCGGATGGGACTTCGACGACAAAGGTGCATGCACACGTCGTGGATGTCAACGGAAACGTCGTTCCCAATGCGACGATCGTGTTTTCCAATAACGGAGGTTCAGCCTCTGCGACGGCGGGCTTTAATCCGTCATCGATGATGGCAACAACGGATGCCGGCGGCAATGCGACGATCACCATCACCAATACAAAAGCGGGAACGGTTCAGTTGACGGCGACTGTCAACGGTACGGCGATCACCAACGGCAGCCCTGCCACGGTAACCTTTGTAGCGACCACACCGGATGTAACCAATTCTCAGACCAAGCTGGTCGTGCAGACAGCGTCGGCGCCTGCGGATGGGACTTCGGCGGCAGTGGTATATGCCCATGTCGTGGATGCGAATGGCAACCCGGTGCCCAATGCGACGGTGACTTATACGATCAGCGGCGGAACGGCTTCGGCCGCCGGTACGCTGAGCTCGATCACCGTAACGACGGATGCGAATGGCAATGCGACGGTAGATATATATGATACAAAAGCGGGAACGGTCCAGCTGACTGCTACGGTAAGCACTGCGTCGATGACCGCCAAGGCGATCACCAATGGCAGCCCTGCCACGGTCACCTTTGTAGCGACCAACCCCGATGTCACCAATGCCGCTACGGCCCTGGTTGTAGACGTACCGCAGGCTGCTCCGGATGGGACTTCGACGACAGTGGTGCATGCGCATATCGTAGATGCAAATGGTAACGCCGTTCAGGGTGCTGCAGTAAGCTTTACGATCAATGGCGGTACGGCATCGGCGACGGCTTCGGTCATCGTTATCAATGCAACAACAGACGCCAGCGGCAACGCTGTTATTAATATTACGAACACCAGATCGGGTACGGTCACGCTGACGGCTACGGTAAGCACGGCAACGATGACTGCTACGGCGATCACGAATGGCAGCCCTGCCACGGTAACCTTCGTGGCGACAACACCGGACGTGACCAACCCGCAGACAAAGCTGGTTGTTTCTGTGCCAACGGCCCCTGCGGACGGATCGACAAATACGACGGTGTATGCCCATGTCGTGGATGCCAATGGCAACCCGGTGCCCAATGCTGCCGTGACCTTTACGATCAGCGGCGGTTCTGCATCTGCTACAGCGGCTGTTACGCCGTCCACATTGACGGTGACGACGGATGCCAGCGGCAACGCGCAGATCACGATCACCAACACTAAATCGGGAACGGTTTCCTTTACTGCAAAGGTTGGCGGCAACGCGATCACCAATGGCAGCCCGGCGACGGTAACGTTTACGGCGATCACGCCCGACGTGACCAATTCACAAACCAAACTGGTGGTGGATGTCGCATCGGCTCCCGCCGATGGAACGTCTACCACACAGATCCATGCGCATATCGTGGATGCCAGCGGCAACCCCGTTCAAAATGCAACGGTCATCTTTACGATCAACGGCGGTACTGCTTCTGGTACGGCAGCTGTTACGCCTTCCAATCTGACGGTAACGACGGATGCGAATGGCAACGCACAGATCACGATCACGGATACAAAATCGGGAACGGTGACCTTTACGGCAACTGTCAACGGTACTGCAATTACCAACGGCAGCCCGGCGACGGTGACGTTTACGGCAATCACGCCTGACATAACCAACCCAAGTACATCGTTGATCGTGGATGTTGCGCAAGCTGCGCCGGATGGAACGTCGACGACACAGATCCATGCGCATGTCGTGGATGCCAGCGGCAACCCGGTACAAGGCGCCACAGTGACGTTTACGGTAAGCGGGGGAACTGCTTCGACGACGGCTGTCGTTGCACCCGGCCTGTCCGGAACGACGGATGCCAATGGCAATGTAACGATCACGATCACCAATACAAAGGCGGGTACGGTTCAATTTAAGGCTGCCGTAAGTACGGCTGCGATGGCAGCCACGTCGATCACCAATGGAAGCCCGGCAACGGTAACCTTTGTGGCGACAACGCCTGATGTAACCAACTCCGCTACGGCCCTGGTAGTACAGGTGCCTTCTGCTCCTGCCGATGGCGCTTCTGTTACCGTAGTTTATGCCCACGTCGTGGATGCGAATGGCAATCCGGTCCCCAATGCAACAGTGACCTTTACGATCAGTGGCGGTACGGCTTCCGCTACTGCGAGTGTTACCCCGTCCACGTTGACGGTAACAACGGACGCGAACGGCAACGCACAGATCATGATCACCAATACCAACCCGGGAACGGTTTCCTTTACGGCTGCGGTAGGCGGTCAGGCGATTACACATGGCAGCCCTGCTACGGTAATGTTTACAGGAACGGTGCCCGATGTCACCAACGCACAGACCCAGCTGGTCGTTGATGTGGCTTCGGCTCCTGCGGACGGAACCTCGACGACTAAGATACACGCACATATAGTAGACGCTACGGGCAACCCGGTTCAAGGGGCCACGGTTGTCTTTACGAACAGCGGCGGTACGGCAACGGCAACAGCATCGATTTCTCCTGCTTTGACCGGTACGACAGACGCCAATGGCAACGTGACCATTACGATCACCAATACAAAGATCGGAACGGTAACCTTTACGGCAACGGTAAGCTCGGCGACGACGCCCGCCGCTGCCATCACCAACGGCAGTCCGGCAACGGTGACCTTTACGGTCAGCAATCCCTCCACAACGAACCCGGCAACCACGCTGGTGGTGGATGTTGCAACGGCGCCTGCCGACGGCTCTACAAAGACGCAGATCCACGCCCACGTAGTAGATGCGGGCGGGAATGTGATTCCCGGCGCTTCGGTTGTCTTTACGATCAGCGGCGGTACGGCATTGGCTACGGCGTCCGTAACGCCGTCGATGACGGTGACGACGGATGCGAATGGGGACGCGACGATCTATATTACGAATACCAAGGTAGGCACGGTCAGCTTCACCGCGACCGTAGGCGGCAGCCCGATCACCAATGGCAGCCCGGCAACGGTCAGCTTTAGCTCGGGGAATCCTGCTCCTACCGGCGGCAATACAAAACTGACGGTGACATTGGACAACAGCGTCGACAATGGCACGAATACGGATAATCTGCAGGCACAGATCACGGATGCCAATGGCAACCCCGTTCAGGGCGCCTCTGTAACCTTTACGATCGAAGCAGGCGGCACTGCCGGCAACACGGCAGCCTTCAACGGAACGGCTACGGTGACGACGGATGCCAACGGTATCGCTACGATCGGGGTAACCAATACAGCTGTCGGTACGGTAGAGATCGGCGCCTATGTCAACGGCGTCGCCATCACCGGAAGTCCCGCAGAGATCACCTTCGTAAATGCGCCGGACGTAACCAATTCGCAGACGCAGTTGGTCGTCATTACCTATGAAGCCCTGGCCGATGGAAAGAGTACCACCCAGGTGAAGGCGCATATCGTCGACGTGACCGGTACGCCGATCTCCGGCGAAGAGGTGATCTTCAAGATCGATTCGGGTACGGCCCAGATCGTTACAGCCGGACCATGGACGACGGATGCCAATGGCGATGTCTATATCAACATCAGCAGCAGTACGGTGGGTGCAGTGCTGATCACGGCTACGGTCAATGGCCAGGCGATCACCTTTGGCAGCCCGGCGCGGGTATACTTTGCCGGCATCAATATTTACGTGCCAAAAGTATTCACGCCCAACAACGACGGTACCAACGATGTCCTGAAACCGATCCTGGTGGGTATGTCGGCCTTCCATTACTTCAATGTCTACAACCGATGGGGTAACCTGATCTATTCGACACAGGATCCAAACCAGGGATGGGATGGTACCTGGAAGGGGATAGCACAGCCGGTGGAAACCTATCTGTGGCTGTCTGAAGGGGTGGATATCAATGGAAAGAAAGTGGTTGCAAAAGGAACCGTGTCATTAGTCAGATAAACAAACGAGTAAGAGCGATAAAATATAAATCCAATGTTCCAGATGAGAAAGAAGCTATTTGCCATATTGGTCCTCTTTTGTATCACCGGCTTTGCCCGGGGACAGGAGATCAACTTTTCGAGGGTGCAGGACATGACGATCTGGTACAACCAGTCCCTCACTACGGAGAAGGATAATGTTCTGCGTATGAACTATCGTAGTGTAAGATATGGGGGAGACATCGCCTACAACAGTGTCGCTGCCCTCTTCAGCACACCCCTGTTGTCCAAAGAGGCGCGGACAAGAACCAATTCGGGTTATTTCAGTCTCAGCGCCGGCGCCGCTTCTGATAAGACCAATGATGGTATACTCAATAATTCGCTGGGGATGCTCGGTATCTCCTACGCCGTTCCGATCGGCGGCCATAATACCTACCTGGGCGTTGGCTTCCAGGGACAGTATTATCAGAGCAATTTGAATGTGGCAGGCGTTGCAAACGCTTTTGGCGATCAGTTCAATAACTACGGCCCCATCGAAGGAGTGCCAAGTGCTGACCGTCTGGCGAATGGCTGGTCTTATGGCCACTTCAACATAAACACCGGGGTATCTTTATTCAGTAATGGAGAAACGGAAAAATGGTATGTCGGCGGCTCGGTAATGCAGGTGAACGAACCCTATAGCTATAAAGTAAAAGCAGACTCTACACGACTCAAAGCAACTATCGGCTTTCAGGGCGGCTATCGGTATAAGACAAAGACGGATGACGAAGTAGGGATCTTTGCCTCTATGAGCTGGCAGGGACCAGCTTACCGTCATTACTTCGATCTCTCTTACACAAAAGCCATACCAGGATCGGACGCCTCGGTAGGGTTGGGCTTGGGGTATCGGTATGATGACGCACTGGTCCCAAACCTGGAGATCCGGTATCAGAAGCTGATCATTGCTGTACTATATGATGTGAATATTTCTTCGATCAACGCCGCCGGTATCGACCGGGATGGAATAGAATTGTCACTGCGGCTTGACTTTTAAAACTAACCCCATGAAAAAGCTATTTATTTGTTTGATTGGTTGTGTGCTGCTGGCGGGGACGTCGGTAATGGCGCAGAATAAGATAAAGGCCGACCCGGCTAAGTCGCCAGCGGATACGGCAGGACAAGGGCAGGGGGGCTCGGTCATATCGAGAGACACGGCTACAGTGACGCCAACGGCAAAAGATACGGCGATAACGCCGGCAAAGGCTGCGGACACCACGATCCGGCTGAGAGATACAACGGTACAGGTGAAGGATACGGTGATCTCGCTGGCCGACGATGTCGATAAAAAGCCTGCCGTAGATACGACGACAAAGAAGCCTGTCGTAGCGTCTGCAAAGACGGACAGCGCGCTGGCGAAGACGGATAAACCGGCGGAGGATTCGACCGGCGCGGCCAAGGGAAAAGTCGATAACAGATGGTTCATCGCACCGGCAACCCGTTTTCAATACCAGGACTTTGGCATGATCGAGAAGAACAGAAAGGGATACCTGAGCGACGCGGATAAACTGCCTTTATCCAAGCGAGGCAACGGCTCATTCGCGGTCTCCGCCTACCGTAATATTACCCAGCGTCTTTCGCTGAGCGCGGACATCGGGCTCAGTTTCGGACATGCGACCACCGACAATGTGCTGATCAGCCAGACAAAGTCTAAGACCTTTAACCTGCTGAACGCGGCACTGTATTATCACCTGCTGGATCAGAGCGCAAAAGTCCAGCCTTATATTACTGTCGGGATCAACGATATCGTCAACGATAAGTCGTATACCAGTATCCCGGTTGGCATAGGCGCCAAGTATACGGGAAAGAAGGTAATGGTCACCGGTCAGCTGACCTATGGCGCTGCGATGAACAAGGGCGTCGCCAATTCGACGATGTATTCATTGGGCGTATATATTCCGATCAAAAACAACTACAAGCACAAGCCAAAACAAAAGAACGGCAAAGATTCGCTGGATAACTCTCCGTATAATCGCAAGAGCAAGGATGACGACAAGAAGAAGGATAGCACGTCGAAGGGCGGTGTGACAAACAATATCTACATTACGATCAATATGGACTCTGTGCTGAAGGCGAAGGGGCTGCTGGACGACAACGGCAAACCACGCCACAGCAGCGGTGACGACGACGATGACGATGGCAGCGAGAGCGGCCGCAAGAGAAGGTCCCGCAAACCGTTCCGCTCCCTCGGGCTGGATGACTACGGCGACGACGAATACCGGATCGATTCGATGGGCGGCAAACCAACCTTACGATTCGTTGTCTACTTTGAATTCAACGAATATGGATTGAACTCTTCAGCCTTTGGTAAGATCGATAAGGTGATCGAGCACCTGCGCCGCAGCCAGGAATTCTATATCGAGATAAAGGGCTATACGGACTCTATCGGTAACAACACTTACAACAACTGGTTGTCGAGGAGAAGAGCCAATATGGTAAAAGACTATATCAATAGCAGAGGCGTACCCCACGAATGGATGAAGGCAAAAGCCTATGGCAGCGACAACCCGGTAGGGGATAACAGCGATCCAAACCAGCAGTGGTTGAACAGGCGCGCCGAGATCATCGTACATCGCAAGGACGCTCTGGAGGAGGGAAGCGAAAAATAGTCCCCCGATGCCGGCGAAAGAAAAAACAGCCGTTGTACAGCGTTCCGAAGAAAGTGCGAAATAGTAAGAACGCGTTAAATAAAATAAAATATAATGAAATAATTTCCTTTTAGGAAGTTATTTCATTATATTGCGAGAAGTTAAAGTTTTTAAATCCTATAATCCATGTATAACCCGCAAACAACCCAACTTTGGGGCCACTTACCCTCAAACATCAAGATCCGGCTCATCGACGAAGCAGGTAATTTTATCGATCCATTACACATCAAAGAAGTAGATTATCTTTCCCGTTTCCAGAATAAGTGCGTAGTGAACAAAGTGTACAACCAGATGCTGGCCGATAACCGTTCCGGCGTTATCGAAGTTTATTCCGACAAGATCATCGTAAAAGACAACTAATATTTTCCGGATTCTTCCGATCTATGATCGGATGAATCCAAGGGATGTTTAGTGATTCGGGACAGTTCTGCGCTATAGCCTGATCCGACGCGTATCTGACCATAACCACTTTTTATAAACAGGTCTTCGGGCGCGAACGGCGCCGGCTTCACCGGCGAGGCATATTATCGTTACGAGTATCAGTTCATGTTCCCACCACCTGGGCGTTGTGCGGCCGGACAGGGCGGGATTTGCTTCTGCGGTAAATGTGATGAAAGTGCCCAAAAAAGTGATCTATCTCCCCCCATTGTCGCTGCTGGCCCCCGCGGAAGCCTGGGCCGACTTTGAAAGGCTCTTTTTCAGAATACCGATATAGCGCTGGGCATCGCTGTTTTCAGGATCAAGGGCAAGCAACCGTTGGAAGTAATCGATAGCGCCGGCGTAATCCTTTTGGGTATTGGCCTTATAGGCCGCTATATAGCCATAGGATTCGATAAGGTGTTTACGGTTCGTCTTTTCGGTGGAGTCCTTACTGTCGATATCAACGATCTTCAGGTAGTCGGGTATAGCCAGACCGGTCATCGTCGTATCGATGGCGGCTGCGCTGCGAGCCCGCCAGTAATAACCAAAGCATTGGTCGGGGTACTTGCTGACATACAGGGTGAATACCGTGTCGGCCAACGGAAACTCCTTTGCCATATAGTGGGCGAGTCCCCAGTTGAACAGATCGAGGTTGGTTGCCCGGTCATTCCCCTGGTAATAGCGGCCAAGCCAGATGGCCTGATTGGAATAGTCTTTTTGCCCCTTGTACAGACCCGCCAGCTTCTTGGCATAGTTGCGTTGCTGCAGGCTGTCTTTTTCGAGATTGCCTGCCTTTATATAATAGGCGATCGCCGAGTCGGGCTGGTGCAGTTCATCATAAATTTCGGCCATCGTTGAATAGTCTTTTACGACAAAGCCGGAGTCGGGCTGTTGCTGGAAATATTGTTTCATATAATCCAGCGCTTTTGTCGAATCGTGCAGCTCTTTGTAGGAGTAGGCGATGAGTTTATAAAGACGAGGCTCGGATTTGCCTGCCTGCTGTCCGATCAGGTGCCGGGCGTGATCGATCGCAGATTGATATTGACGGGAAGAATAAAGCAGGTCGGTAACGAGGTAGTCGTTTTTGATACCGGGATCGTCGTTGGCAATATAATGATTGAGGTATTCCATTGCCTTGTTGACGTCGTGGAAGTAATAGTGGTAATACAGCTCGAACCAGGCCGGTGCAAAGGTAGAATCGGCTGCCACGGCGTCGTTGAAATACTTCAGGTACATCTCGGGATTGTCCTGGGTAACAAAGATCTTTCCGAGCCGGTACATCGCATCCACATTGCGATCGTCAAGGGCAAGGGCGTCCTGGTAAGCCTTATAGGAGTTGGTGCCATCCATCAGCTTACGATAAGCATTACCGAGCGCGACGTAAAGACCCGGCGTGTGTTTGTCTCTTTTTATCGCTTTGTTCAGCAGTTCGATCGCGTAGTTGGCATCACCGGAGTCGGCTTCCTGGTGGGCAGTAGCTACGGCAAGCAGAATCATGGGGTCTTTTTCTTTTGTGTCCGTGAGCGCTTTTGTAAAGAGGGTTGCGGCACTGTCCTTCTTTTGTTGTTCAAGCAGCACAGCCCCATAAGCGCAGAGTGCGAAGGGCTGCTGGCTTGTCGCGGCGGGCAGCAGCAGGAGCATGTCGTGTGCGGCTTGTACCCGGTGATCGTGCAGCATGACCCGCGTCAGCAGCCACCAGGCTTGTGCGTCGTCTGGGTTAGTGTGGAGCAGGACCGTCAGCTCTTTGAAGGCGCTTTCATAGCGCTGATAGGTGAGGTCTTGCTGGGCTTTGGTCAGAGATTGAGCCTTTGGCTGGTAGTAGAAGGCGATTAGCAGAGTTGCCGCCAACAACGTTTTTTTCATAAACACTCCTTTTCTTTTATTTGCTGTACTTAGTTGTATGGTTGTAGATCGAGGATCTGGATCTTCGAGTCGCGCGTCAGCAAATCGCTGATATGCCGGGAACCGGTGATGCCGGACAGATCGCTTTCTGTAGCTGCGTTCAGCAGGATCATGTCGGCCATGATCTTTTCTGCATAGCGGAGAGCCGCTTTTGCCGGGTGCCGCCTGGTCACGGATGTGTATTCGATAGGATGGTGGAGGTGTTCGCGAAGATGGTGGTAGGCTCTCAGGAAGATCTGGGGAAGCCCATTCTCTTTTGGCGCAGCCTGCTGCTGGATGGCCAGCAGATGGATCTGGGCCTTGAATTTCCTCGCCAGCAGCACGCCCCATTCCAGCTTACGATCCGGCATCGAATCGCGGATCGGGATGACGATGATACGGGTCCTTGTCTCGAGGGCTCCGGGTTTGGCCGTCCATACGGGACAATTTGTTTTTCGGGCTAGGGTTGCAGGCGACAGATGTTTCAGGGACAGCCAGCGCCGCTTGTTATTTTGTTTGCCGATGATGATCAGATCGGGCTTTAACATCGAAGCGCAGCTTGTTATCAGTTTTTGAACCGAAGCCCCGTGCAGGATATGTATCCTGACCTTGATGGCGGGATGGCTGACGGCGAGGCGGTCAACCCATACCTTTAAGGCAGTCTCCGCTTCCTGGGAAAGAAAGCCCGTGGCGCTCCTTTGGCTGCCCTTTATAATATGAATAAGGTGCAGGGTAGACTCCTCCCAACCGATGAGACCGGCGGCTTTTGTGATCGCCAGTTCGGTGTTCAGCGAGAAATCCACCGGGATGAGTATTTTATTGAATGCAGCCGCCATAAACTCTCTTTAATCCCAAGCTAAGGACCCGACATTAGCTGCTTATTAGAGCCGTATTAGAATTATATTAGAGCCTGGGGTTTGGAACGTAAAACTTTGATAATTCGGGGATTGTTGGATAATATTGTATTAGAAATGAATATGACGGAGGAAAGAAAAATATTAGTTGTCGAGGACGAGAAGAAAATTGCCGATACCCTGAAGATGGGTTTGTCGGAAAATGGCTTTGAGGTCGATGTGGCCTATGACGGCAAGATCGGCTATCAACTGCTGATGTCAAGGGATTTTGACCTGGTCATCCTGGATATCAATCTGCCAGGGATGAACGGCTATGATCTGTGTAAGGCGATCCGGTATCGCAATATGGGCATGCTGGTGATCATGCTGACGTCGATGTCTTCGCTGGACGACAAGATCGAAGGGTATGATGCAGGGGCGGATGATTATATCGTCAAGCCGTTTGAGTTCCGCGAACTCCTCTTAAAGATACGCGCCTTATTAAAGAGGACGGCCGGGCAGGCAATGCCGGTAGGCAATATACTCCGCGCGGCTGACCTCGAAATGAACCTCGACAACAAAGAAGTGCATCGGGCGGGGCAGAAGATCAGGCTGACGGCCAAGGAGTTTCAGCTGTTGGAATACCTCATGCGCAACAAGAACAGGGTAGTCTCAAGGGCCGACCTGGCGATCAATGTATGGGATGTGGACTTTAATACGAACACCAACGTGATAGACGTCTATATCAGTTATGTCCGGAACAAGGTGGACAAGGATTTTGAACAGAAATTGATCCAGACCCAGGTTGGGATGGGCTATATTCTAAAAACCAGCGGCAGCTGATGCCCGTTAAAATACGCATAACACTTTTATTCACCCTGCTGGTGGTAGGGATACTCTCACTGGTATGCGGTTCTGCTTATTACTTTTCTTATACGAACAGGATAAAAGATATCCAGACGAGACTGACAAACCGGGCGATTACGACCGGCCGTCTTTTGAGCCAGGGTGGAATAGTGGATCAGGCCTTTATCCGGAAGATTGACGCTTCGACTTCTGTTGCGATGAAAGAAAAAGTGGTGCAGGTCTATGACGAGCAGGGCCGGCGTATTTACTGGTCGACGGACTATGCGACGGATACGCCGCATATCGATCGGGCGATCCTGGTGCAGGCCCGGCAAGAGAAGACTCCGCCTTATTACTTTACCTTGAATGACAAAGATGCGATTGCCTATACCTATAAGGATGAGCATGTATCCTATGTCATTGTCGCGTCGGCTTATGATGAATCGGGGAAGGAAAAGATGCGGCATTTACGGCTGGTCCTGACGCTGAGTTTTATTGGCGGCATTCTTTCTTCTGTTATCGGTGGATACTTATTCTCGATCAGCCTGCTCTATCCGCTGCGGCGGATAGCAGATGAGGCGGGAGAGATATCGGCGCGTAACCTGACGCGTCGTATCCGCAGTACGGGTACGCATCCCAATGACGAATGGCATCATCTTTCCGATACGTTGAATCGGCTGCTGGACCGGCTCCAGGAGAGTTTTGAGATACAGGGCCGGTTTATCGCCAACGCTTCACACGAGCTGTCGACGCCGTTGACTTCGATATCCAGCCAGTTGGAAGTGGCTCTGCAACGAACCAGGACGGTCGATGAATACCGCCAGGTCATCCAGTCAGCCTACCAGGACGCCCGGCAGCTCGGCAAGCTGACCCAGACGCTGCTGGAGTTTGCAAGGGCCTCTGGAACTGCTTCGGGGATCGAGATCGACCTGATCCGGATCGATGAGATATTGCTGCGTCTGCCGGGTGAGATCCCACGGATGAATACGTTGTTTTCGGTCACGCTGGATTTTGACCGGCTGCCGGAAGCGGAAGAAGAGCTGCTGGTGTTTGGGAATGAGGGATTGTTGTTTACTGCTATCCGGAATATCGTGATCAATGCCTGTAAGTATTCGGATGATCATCACGCCACAGTACGGTTATCGGTGGAGGGTCAGGAGATCCGGATTGCGGTGGAAGATAAGGGGAGGGGGATTCCGAGGGAGGAGTGGGAGAGGATCTTTCAACCGTTTTACCGGACGGAGGACGGTTTCGTCAGCGGGCATGGTTTAGGGCTTTCTTTGTCGAGGCGAATAATACAGCTGCATAAAGGCAGGATCGAGGTCGACTCGGCCTTAGGTAAGGGTTCGACGTTCGTGCTGCGGCTTCCGATGGCTGGAGCCCCGGGTTGATCGCCCGCCGCAAAAATCTAATACAATTCTAATCCCGGTTTAAGCCGCTATTAATCTTGCGATCCAATCTTGTTGGACAATTCCGCTCAGAGTATCCGGCAGTCGCTGGACAACCTGGGCGCCAAGGATGCTTATATTCAGGAGCTGCAGGCGGCGATGGCGCACAAGGATTCGCTGAACATGCCGCAGCTGGATCAATTCTTTAAATTACTCGAAAGAAAATAAAGAGCTGTCTGTAGTTAGGTTTAGTCCGTGCTTCATGTACAAATGGCCTCCTGCCGACGGCAGGGGGTTTTTTATTTAAAGTTAAAGGCCCCGCCGTAAAGGCGAGGCCTGTGTATTAATTTACGAGATACATTCTCGTGGCTGAATTGATGTATTCTATCGGATCAAAAGCGCTGTCGAAAGTGTCGCTGAGGGCATCGAGTTTGACTTCGAGCGATTGTACCTTCAGGCCGATTTCGGGGTCGCTTTTGTACTTAAAAACGAGTTCGTTGTATTTGGAGATGATACCGCGGATATCGAAGGTAAGTTCGCCAAAACGGGTCTTGAGCGACTGGACATCCATCAATTCGAAATAGATAGGCTGTTTCCAGGATTTGAGATCGGCTTCGCGGCGTTCTGCAACGAGGACCGCGGCCTTTTTACGGATCTCGGTCAGGAACTCGTAGCGCTGTTCGGCGTCTGTCTCCTTCGCAAAACGGTGGATATACTCTTCGCGGGGGACTCTCAGCAGGGCCAGGTTTTGATTCAGGATGGTGTCATAATGGATCTGAAGTTTTTCCAGTTCCTTTGTAACGATCTCCCATTGTTGCTGGACGAGGTCCTTGTCGTAGTTGAACTGGCTCAGTTTGGCGGTCAGCAGGAACATTTTCTGACTCTGCTCCTTCAACTCTTTGCGCTTTGCGCCGATATTCTGGATAAAATCGTTGATGCCGATAAAGAAGGCCTGTGCGATAGGACCGGTAAGGGCAGCGCCGGTAGCCAGGTTGCTGGTCGTCTGCAGCATGTCATGCAGGACATTGAGAGCGGGCTCCTGGTCCTTTTGTTTTTCAATAAAGTCGTAGAACTTCTTATACCATTCCTGGTAGCCGGGGTATTTCATCGGGTCTCCCGTCTCGCCCAGCGTCGCGAAGAAGTTCTTGGCGGCATTGAACAGGACCAGCGGTTTTATTTCCTTGTCCATCGAAACCAGGTTGATGATAGCGGATTGGTAGTTGGCCTGGTAGACGTATAGCTCGTTTTCTTCGATCGTTTGTTGTTTCTTCTCGAGCGCCTGTACGCGGAGGATCAGTTTGTCCACCTTGTCTTTGGCATCCCGGGATAAAGCGATCTGCTGGTCGAGAGAGTCTACCTTCTGATCCAGCTTGGACAGGGTAGCGTCGATCGTCTTTGTCTTTTTGTCCAGATTGTCCTGGATGTCGCTAAGAACTTTGTTACGGATGTTTTTGTCGGAAGACAGCGTCGTGTCGGGCGCTTGGGCAGATGCAAGCAGGATGCTGATCAATCCTAGCGAGGTGAAAAGGAATTTTTTCAAGTGATTTCGATTTTGGAAATTAAAACGGTTTCCCAGGGTGTAGACAGGTTAGCAGCCACGGATCGCTGGAGTTTTGACCAGGGTTTCCGGCAATAATTGAAAATAACGTCATAAAGATAAAACGGTATTAGAAAAAAATTAGAAAGTTATTAGAATCGTAGAACTACGATTAAAAATAGAGGGATTTTGCTCTTTTTTAACAAAGCAAATGGTTATACTTTTGACTTATCCAATACTTATGAAGTCCGAATAGAAAAATCCAGAAAAACCAGCTTCGAAAAGAAGCAAAATTCAATCCAATTTTCTTTTGAAAAGCCCCTGACTAATCTTGGGGGTTTTTTCGTTTAGGACCTGCCTGTGAGCCGGTCGGCCAAACAAGGCCCCCTCTGCCATTTATCATCCGGCCTGAATTACCTCTGAACATTTCCCCCTTTACAACCCGCCTTGTATTCTTCTTTTTGATTTATAGAATGAAAAAAATCCTGTTGGCATGCCAACAGGATTTTTTTATGATTTTCACCCTTTATACTGCGTCAGAAAGAGAAGAAAAAGTAAAGTCACGGATCTTCATCGGCGGTATAAGCGCTGTGGTTCCGCTTTCTCCGCTGATCGTCCTTTCCGGATAGCCCAGCGCCTCAAGATTATTGAGCATAATAATAGGACTCTCGTTGAAGCGGAAATTCTTGATCGGAAATTTGATCTTTCCGTTCTCGATATAAAAGGTACCGTCCCTGGTAAGGCCGGTATACAGCAAGGTCTGGGGATCAACTTCCCGGATATACCACAGGTGTGTAACAAGGACGCCCTTCTCGGTTCCCTTGATCAGGTCTTCGAGGGTCTGACGCCCGCCGGACATGAAAAAGGAATCCCCGGCGGGAAGTGGCTGCACTCCCTTTTTCTCAGCCCAGTAACGCGAGTAAAAGAGGTTTTTTACAACGCCTTTTTCGATCCACATCGTTTTATTCAGGGGCAGCCCCTCGCCGGTATAGTTGCGGCTGGGGATTTGTGGATTCCAGGGATCGGACCAGATGGACACCTGCGGGTCGACTAACTGTTCGCCAAGCCGGGTCTTGCCGCCGGGAAGACTGAGGAAGCTGCGGCCTTCATCGGCACTGCGCGCGTCGAGCGCGCCGTATAGATTTTCGAGCAGCACGATACCGGCTGCGGGTTCGAGTATCACGGTATACTTGCCGGGTTCGATCGCCTGGGCCTTCGCCGAATTGGTTGCCTTCCATGCGGCCGTACTGGCGGCTTTGGTCATGTCGAGCAGACCGGCGTCATTGTAGCTGCCCGAAGTATAGCCTGATCCGGTGCCGTCGCTCGTACGAAGGGTCAGCGAATAATTGATGTCGGTCGCCGTATGATAGGCAAAGAGCCCATGGCTGTTCATCATCGCGCTGAACCCGGCGGAGTTTTCGAGATAGCCGGCAGCGGTGATGTTCCCGGCCCTGGCAATGTCCAGACTTTGTTTTGTCCAGTCTGCCCGCTGGGCGTTGGTGACGCCGGCTGTAGCCTCGAAAAAGCATTGCGCAGGCTGAGCATAGGTCTGGGGCGGCAGCATCGGCATATATTCGGGATTTTCCGGCGCCAGCCTTGCCAGCTCTTCGTAACGTCTCATGGCCTTCAGCAGGCTCGCATCGTCGTACTCGTTGATGGTGGAGATCCCTTGCTTCTTACCAAAAGTAGAGGCTATCGCCAATTCGGTTGAATTGATCGAAGCGCTGGTAGAAACGGCGTTGATGGCCCAGCGGATATTGCCTGTCTGACCGCCGCCGATCGACACCTGGCATTCGTCGGCTTTGGACAGATCCAGAACTTTCTTTAAGAGGGTTTGGGCTTCGTCTTTTGTCAGGATGGGCATATCAGATTTTTCTTGCAGTGTTGATAACATTGATACCATTAAAACGAGCGGTCGAAGAGCCGTGGCTGACGGCGCTGACCTGTTCGGGCTGTCCCTTTCCATCGAAGAAAGAACCGCCGAGACGGTAGTCTTTTTCATCACAGACCGCCGTGCAGGAATTCCAGAACTCCTGGGTATTGGCCTGGTATGCTCCGTCCTTGAGCATGCCGGTTATCTTGCCATTGCGGATCTCATAGAAAAGCTGGCCGCTGAACTGGAAATTGTACCGTTGCTGGTCGATGGAATAGGAACTGTTGCCGATGATATAGATCCCCTTTTCGACGTTTTTGATCAGGTCATTGGGTGACAGCGGCGCCTTGCCGGGACGCAGCGAAATATTGGGCATACGCTGGAACTGCACGTCGCGCCAGCTCTGAGCATAGCAGCAGCCTTGGGATTCGTTAAGACCGATGATCTTTGCCTGATCCCGGATAGCCTGGTAATTGACGAGAACACCGTCTTTTATGATATCCCATTCCTTTGTCTGGACGCCTTCGTCGTCATAGCCGACGGCGCCAAGAGAACCGGGCTGGAGCTTATCCGCGACGATATTGACATGCGGGCTTCCATAATTGAATTTTTTTGATTCCCATTTATCGAGGGTCAGGAAGCTGGTGCCGGCGAAGTTGGCTTCGTAGCCAAGGACGCGGTCGAGTTCGGTTGGATGGCCCGAAGACTCGTGGATCGTCAGCCAGAGATTGGTCGGGTCCAGGATAAGATCGTATTTCCCCGCTTCGACGGAGCGGGCCGTCTGCTTTTCCTGAGCCTGCTGCGCAGCAAGTCTTGCGTCTTCGAGCATATCGTAGCGATCCCGATACAGCGTAGTGACCGTCTTTATCTTTTTCTGTTCGTCCGGTGTCAGGTATTCAAAACCCATCCCCATCGGAGCACTGAGCGAGTCCCTTGTTTCGAACTTGCCTGTCTTCGGATCTATATGCGTGACGGTAAAGGTGGGCCAGATGCGATGAATATCCTGGTCGATATAGGAGCCATCGGTAGAGGCAAAATACTTCTGCTCGTTGACGAGAAAGAGATTGGAATTGACAAAGCTGGCGCCGCCTTTCAACGCTGCCGCATTGACTTCGAGCAGCAGATCTGCTTTTTCTTTTATCGGGATATCGAAGCTGTTCTTTTGTATGGGCGTCTTCCAGCTTACCTCGCCATAACCTTTTTGGGGCACCAGCTCTACGGGCCGGGTGAGCAGACGGGCGTTTTCTTTGGCGATGGAGACAGCTTCTGCAGCAGTCCTGGCAATGCTGTCGGCATCCATACGGTCGGTAGCGGCAAAACCCCAACAGCCGCCCGCGATCACCCGGATACCGATACCATACGACTCGGTGTCGACGGTGTTCAGGACCTTATCTTCCCGGGTTATAACGAACTGATTGCGATAGCGTCCAATACGGGCGTCGGCATAGGTGGCGCCTTTGGACCGGGCCGCATTGAGCGCGATATCGGCCAGCCTCTTTTTCTGCTGGACATCCATATAGGTTAAGGGCGTGTCAGGGGACAGAGGCGAACCCAGAACCGGTATCCGGCTTAGCAGCGCGCCGCCCAGACCCATGCCTGTCAGATAGAGAAAGTCTTTTCTTTTCACGAGCGTGAGATTTACGCTCAAAATAGAACAATGCCAAGGTTAAAAAGCGCCGTTCATCAAGAAATTGATATTTTTATCCCCTTAATCAAAACTTGCATGGTAAAATTTAAAGTGGCCGGACTGGCTTTTTCTCTTTTTTTACTGGTAGAAGCGCAAGCGCAAACGCAATACGACAACATCGCACAAGCGCTCCAATCCTCCTCCTCTCTCAGGGGAAAGTCAGGGCCCGGCAGCGTCAACTGGATCAATGGCGGCGAACAGTATTCTTTTATCTCGGGCAACGAAATTCATACGCTGGACGTAAAGACGCTCACGGAGAAAACTGTTTTCAGCAACCAGGGTATGAAGATCCCGGGGACCGATAAGGCCTTCGACTACTTGTCTTTTCAATGGTCGCAAGACTCGAAACATCTGGTTTTCCGCAATAACTTCCGCCATATCTTCCGGCGCAGCGGCATTTCCGATTACTATATCTATGATGTCGATTCGCGTCAACTGCGTCAGGCGGCTAAGGATGCCCGTTCGGCTGAGCTGTCCCCGGATGGACAGAAGGTCGGAATAGAGCGGAACGGCAATTTGTTTGTATACGACTTCGCCAGCGGACAGGAGCGGCAGCTGACCAGCGACTCCACCAGCGAGACGGGCATATTCAACGGACACTACGACTGGGTCTATGAAGAGGAGTTTGGACAGGGCCAGGCCTGGAGCTGGTCAAAAGACAGCCGCTATATTGCGTTCTGGCAGTTCGACGATCGGCCGGTGCCCGTCTTCCAGATGACGAATTACGAAGGGTTTCATCCCGAACAGGTCAACATTTCCATCCCACAGCCGGGCGACGCCAATCCCCTGGTGAAGATCGGCGTACTGGATATAGCTTCAGGGAAGAAAGTCTGGCTGGCCCCGGACGAGACGGGAGACTATTATATCCCTCGCATCTATTGGACAAGCAATCCCGATGAGCTGGCGGTCATGACGCTCAACCGGTCGCAGAATCACATGCGGCTGTATATTTTCAATGTGAAGACCGGCGAACATCGCGTTGTACTGGAAGAACAGAACAGCACCTGGGTTGCCATCTTCAACTTCTACACGAATGTCAATGACATGGTCTATTTCCCGGAGAAGACCAAGGAGTTCTTCTGGGTATCCGACCGTTCGGGCTATTATCATATCTATCGCTATGGCTACGACGGCAAACTGATCAACCAGGTGACAAAAGGTAACTGGGATCTGATCAAGGTAACGGGGATCAACCCGGATACAAAGTCGATCTTCTATCTGTCGGCGGAGGCGTCCCCGCTGGAACAGCAGTTCTATTCCATAAAGTTCGACGGAGGGGCAAAAAAGAAGCTTTCCGAAGTGCCCGGATTCCACGACATCGATATGTCCACGAATGCGGCTTACTATATCGACGAATACAGCAATACGACGACACCTACGCAGGTTGGGATTTACAATTCGCAGGGTAAGCTGTTGAAGCAGCTGGAAGACAATCATGGGGTAAAGGATTTTGTAAAGACGCATGCCTACTCGCCGGTGCAGCTGTTCCATTTCAAGACGACGGATGGTGTGGAACTGGATGGATCGATGATCAAGCCTTTCAACTTTGATTCTACAAAAAAATACCCCGTGGTAATGGCGGTCTATGGCGGCCCCGAATCCCATGGCGTCTTCAACCGCTGGGAGTCCAACGGCTTTCATCAGTGGCTGGCGCAGAACGGCTATATCGTTGTCGATGTCAACAACCGCGGTATCGCCAACTATGGCAGCGCCTTTATGAAGATCGTATACAAGCAGCTGGGCAAGTGGGAAAGTCATGACTTCGTGGAGACGGCGCACTATCTTGCATCGCTGTCTTTTGTCGACGGAAACAATATGGCGATCATGGGCGGCAGCTATGGGGGATATAGCACAACCTATACTTTGCTGACGCATCCCGGCGTCTTTAAGGTGGGCATCGCCAACTCCCCGGTGACAGACTGGCGTTTGTATGATGACGTGTACACCGAACGGTATATGGGAACACTGGCCGACAACGCCGAGGGATATAAGAACAGTTCGGATATGACGCACGCCGCCAATCTGAAAGATCACCTTTTCCTGATCCATTCCATGAGCGATGACAACGTGCATCCTGCGCAGACCATGCAGCTGCTGACGGCGCTGACCAATGCCGGTAAGGATGCCGATCTCCGCATCTATCCTCTCGGCGCGCATGGCGCGGCTTATAACTGGCAGAGCTATCTGCTGATCAATACGGTTAGCTTTGATTATCTTCAAAAATACCTGAAGAAATAAGGATGACTCTCTTTATAAAAAATATGGTATGTAACCGCTGCCGGATGGCGGTGCAGGCCGAGCTTGAAAAAGCCGGTCTGCATCCCCTCACGGTGGAACTGGGGGAGGTAGAGCTTGGAGTGACGCCATCCCGCCGGCAGCTGGAGGAGATCGATGCGGCGTTGAAGAAACTGGGATTTGAGTTGATCGATGACAAACGGAGCCGGATCATCGCAAAGATGAAGAAGGTGATCATCGAGCTTGTCCATCACAGCGAGGACAAGCTGACCGTTAAACTTTCCGAACGCCTTTCACAGGCCCTGCATTATGACTATTCCTATCTGAGCAATCTTTTCTCCGAAGTAGAAGGTACGACCATCGAAAAATATTTTATTTCGCAGCGTATCGAAAGAGCAAAGGAGCTGCTTGTCTATGACGAGCTTTCCCTGTCTGAAATTGCCGACCGGCTGGGATACAGCGGGGTGGCGCATTTGTCTGCGCAATTCAAAAAGGTGACGGGACTTACGCCGACCTATTACAAGTCCCTGAAGCAACATAGGCGTCGTAATATCGATGAGCTATGAATTTTACAAATCATTTCCAGAATTTGATAAACAGGAGGGTAGAAGTGCGGTGTAGCTTTGTAGCATGACACACACTTATACGATAACCGGCATGACCTGCAATGGTTGTGCGGCAAAGATACAGAAGCTGCTATCCCAGGTGGATGGGATAGATGGCGTTAGAATCAACCTGGAGAAGAACGAGGCCGAAGTGGATATGCGGACGCATGTGGAAACGGAAGTATTAAAGGCGGCGTTAAAGGATCACCCGAAATATGTTCTTGCGGAGGCCGCGGCTCCTGCGCATACACACCTTGGTCCGGCAGCCGCAAGCTCCACGCCCGGCAGTTCCTCGCATGCGCTCCGGCCAGCGGCTCACCCGGTGAACGGCGCCATGGCGGTCCGCCCCACGGATAAGACCATTGGCCCGGCTGAGCCTGTTCCTGCGATCAGTCTGCGCGTCTATAAGCCTCTCTTGCTGGTCTTTGGCTATATCCTGCTCGTGACCCTGCTAACCTCCGCCGGCGACTGGATGCGCGGGATGCATGTCTTTATGGGCGGCTTCTTCCTGACCTTCTCCTTCTTCAAGCTGCTGGACCTGAAAGGTTTCGCGGAGAGCTATGCCATGTATGATATCGTCG
The DNA here is from genome assembly GCA_015654595.1 of Chitinophagales bacterium. Taxonomy (GTDB): domain Bacteria; phylum Bacteroidota; class Bacteroidia; order Chitinophagales; family Chitinophagaceae; genus Puia. The sequence continues at coordinate 53,675 of JAATGQ010000160.1, forward strand.
CGCAGCGCTGGACGGGATGGGGCTATGTGTATACAATGATCGAACTATTGCTGGGCGTAGCCTATGTGACGGGCTTTGAACCCCTGCTGACGAACGCGCTGACTTTTGTGGTGATGACAGTGAGTATCGTGGGAGTGATCCAAAGCCGGCTAAAGAAACAGGCTATCCGCTGCGCTTGTCTTGGAGCGGTGTTTAACCTGCCGATGAGCACCGTAACGATTATTGAGGATGGGCTGATGATCGCGATGAGCGGGATAAGCTGGTGGCTGCTGCGCTAGACGGGTCGAGCCCCGGTTTTGCGCGTCGGCGGCGCGATCAGGGTTTCCGCCCGATAAGCGCCATTACATTTCGATGAATGATGAATTTACCTAATTTGGGCAGAGCCCAACTCATGCTTGGGCCCCGAAGGCCGAAAGCACAGATATCATGCTTGGGGGATAAAAAAATATTTTTGTTCAATTTTTTATCTACACATATTTTCGCGGCGATAAAACAAACACATGGCTACAACCAGGATTACGGTAAACAACAATGGCTCGCTGAAGATAGAAGGCGACTTTGAGATCGTGGATCGCAATGGCAATCCTTATGGTTTGGGGGGCAGAGAGATTGTCAGCATTTGCCGCTGTGGTCTGTCTCAGAACAAACCTTTTTGCGATGGCGCTCACAAGGGGCATTTCGAGCATGACGCGGTAGCGTTTGATCTTCCTCCCAAAAAGTAAGTGAGTCATCCGATGGGCCCTGAGCCCATCGGAGACATCCTTTTATCCCATCTTATACAATAAGGAAAGTCCTTTTCCAGTCGGGCCGAACGGCAGCAGCGTCAATTTTTTCGATTTCATCAGCTTTGTTCTGTGCAGGATCGGTGTCAGCAAACCAGAAGCGACACCCACGACAGTCCCAACGGCGATGTCGCTTGGAAAGTGTTCGCCTGCAAGGCTGCGCCAGTAGGCGGTAAGGCCGGTCATCACAGCAGCTCCACTGTAAAAGGCCCATTTATACTTTGAATCGGGGTGATAGTCTGCATAGGTCTGTGCGATCAGAAAGGTCGAAGTGCCTACCAGTGCGACATGGCCCGCAAAGAATGAATTCCGTGAGTTCGACGAGATCCTTTGTGCCATCGGGCTGGCCGATTCGTAGGTCAACGGCCGCAGGCGGCTGACCCAGTGTACGCCGGAGGTGTAAAGCACACCCGTCAGGATCATCGCCTCGCCGTAGAGGTAGGTGAGGTCCCAGTAGTCCTGGCGCATCTTACGGTCGATGCCAAATACGATCAGGGGCAGGGGCATCGCTATAAAAAAGGGCTTATAGCTCAACTGGTCGATGCTATGCGAATACTTGTGTACCCCCCAGCGGTCGAACCAGTCGAGATGGCTGATCTTAAGACTTTGCAGTCTTTCCAGGGAGGTGGAGTTCTTTTTTCCTATTTCCACGAAATTATACAGATCGAGGGCGGTTCCGCCGACAACGAGCGGGATATCCACGGAAGGTTTGATGGTGTAAATACGGCTATGCCTGGGAAAGAGGGCATGCCGGGGCAAGGAGGAATCATGGAAAGCGGCCGCGTCGCTGGAAGCCCCATGATCGCCGGCATATGGTGTTGCTGTCAGATCCGCGGTCTGCGCCATACAGGGGACCGCGATGGCGATTCCGGCGGTAGACAGTAAAGGCAATAAAAGACGGCTTAAAAGCAAATTGGCTACTATGTTTCTCATACAGTGTTTCTTATGGTAAAGGTCCGGCGGAAAAGTACAGAAAAAAATGTATAAATGAGGGTTTCGAATGTAGATATAATAGGGACTGTAGACAGTTTCAAAATCTTAAACTAGGTTAATGGACCAGGGCCCTTTGTGATAGTAGTTTTGTGTTATCAAAAGCAAACAATATGAGCAGAACGATCTTACATAAAGCAAACACAAGGGGACACGCCGATCATGGATGGCTCGACAGTTTTCACACGTTCAGCTTTGCCGGATACTATAATCCTGATCGTGTTCAGTTTGGTACTCTTCGGGTATTGAATGACGATAGAATAGAAGGGGGCCGCGGTTTTGGCGCACACCCACACGACAATATGGAGATCATTAGTATTCCCCTGGAAGGAGGGCTGGTGCACGAAGACAACCTGGGACACAAGCAAGTGACCAGCGCGGGAGAAATACAGGTCATGAGTACAGGGCAGGGCGTCTTCCACAGCGAATACAACAGCAGCAAGGACAAACCCGCCAGCTTTCTGCAGATCTGGGTATTCCCAAACAAGCTGAATGTTACGCCCCGGTATGAGCAGGTCTCGATCGACCCGGCCAAAGGGCACAACCGGCTTCAGCAGCTGATCTCGCCCAGAGCGGATCACGCGGCGGCATCCGGCAAGGACAAGACGGGCAGTACGGCGGCATCCGACGGCGCATGGCAAGACAAGGCGTTCAGTACGGCAACATCCGACGGCGCATGGCAAGACAAGGCGTTCAGTACGGCAACATCCGGCGACGGCACGCTGGAATCCCGCGACGGCGGCAGCGCGATGACATCCGGTAACGGTGCTGCGCTCACGGAAGGGACATGGATCTACCAGGATGCCTGGTTTAGCAGCGGTCGTTTTGATGAAGGGAAGGAAGAGACCTATACGATCCGCAAACAAGGCAACGGCGCCTATGTATTTGTGATCAAAGGTTCTTTCGAAGTAGACGGGCAGCAACTGGCAGCTAGGGATGGATTGGGGATCAGCGACACCGATGCCTTTGTGTTCCGGTCGCTGGAACCCGGTTCCGAACTGCTGATCATGGATGTTCCAATGCAAAACAAACTTCAATAAAATGTCCAACGAAAAATTGCAGATCATGGCGGTCGGACGCGTGGAAGCCATAATGCAGGTGGTGGAGCGTCTGATCAATTCTCACGAAGGCTGGGAGGCCACAATTGCGCTCTCTGAGGCCGAAGCGCTGGCTGCTTTTGAACAGAGGCGGATGTCGATCGTGCTGGTTGGGGCTGGTTTTTCTGCGGAAGATGAAGAATCGCTGCGAAACAAGCTGCAGGAAATAGAACCCACGGTTATTGTGACCCGGCATTACGGGGGCGGCAGCGGCCTTTTAGAAAATGAAATTCTTGGTATACTTCAAATGAGGAAATAAATTATGACAAACAAAATACTCGGCTTACACCATATCACCGCCATTGCGGGAAATGCAAAACGCAATCTTGATTTTTATACACGTGTATTGGGGCTCAGACTGGTAAAAAAGACGGTCAATTTCGACGACCCCGGAACCTACCACTTTTACTATGGAAATGAAAATGGCGCCCCTGGTACCATCCTTACCTTCTTCCCCTGGGAAGGGATTGTCAAAGGAAAGAACGGAACGGGGATGGCAACGGAGATAGATTATTCCGTCGCGGCTGGAAGTCTTGACTTCTGGAAGGATCGGTTCCAGTCCCTGAATGTAAAGCATGGGGAAGTAGCTGAAAGGCTCGGGGAAACCTATCTTCCTTTTGAAGATCCGGATGGGCTCAGACTGAACCTGGTCGTCTCCAAAAATTCCGATGAACGCAAGCCCTGGACAACGGCCGATCTGAACGCCGATCAGGCTGCTAAAGGCTTTCACAATGTGACCCTAAACCTGAGAAGTATAAAGCCTACAGCCACGATCCTGACGGATATCTTCGGCTATGAGCTGAAGGAACAGGAGGGAAATCGTTACCGGTTTGCGACAGACGCCGTTCCGACGGCTTCGATCATCGACCTCGTCGAGTCTCCTTCGGAAGGCCGCGGCATCAACGGCAGCGGTACCAATCACCACGTTGCATTCCGGGTGCCCAATGAAGACGTACAAATGGAGTTCAGAGAAAAGATCCTGAGCAAGGGAGTTCATATCACACCAAAGATCAACCGGGACTACTTCTATTCCCTGTATTTCCGGGAACCAGGCGGGGTGTTGTTCGAACTGGCTACCGATAATCCTGGCTTTACTGTAGACGAGCCATTGGATCAACTGGGTTCCGCATTGAAGCTGCCGGAACAGTATGAAGCAATGAGAGAAAAGATCGAGAAATCCTTACCCCAACTCAGTTAAAGGAGGCTTTATTTATGCATAGCAACAACTATATCTATAGCGGAAAGGAATTGTCGGAAGCAAAGAAAGCACTGATCCTTTTGCACGGTCGGGGCGGTTCCGCTGAAGACATCCTTTCGCTGGCGGAAGAATTGCCGGTTGCGGACTTCGCCTGGGTGGCGCCGCAGGCTGCCGGACATTCCTGGTATCCATCTTCTTTTCTGGCTCCTCCCATGCAAAACGAACCCTCGCTGACTACTGCGCTCGAAATGTTGAAGGGACTGGTGAACGAACTGAAAGCCGCGGGCCTCAAAGACAAAGACATTTACTTCACGGGCTTCTCACAGGGCGCATGTCTGACCCTTGAATATGTTACGCGCAACGCGGCCCGTTATGGCGGAGTCATGGCATTCACTGGCGGACTGATCGGCGACCGTTTGTATCCGGAGCGTTATCAGGGTGATTTTGTAGGCACGCCGGTCTTTATCGGGACAAGTGATCCCGATATGCATGTGCCGGTAGAGCGGGTGAAAGAGACGACGCAGCTGCTGCAGCAAAAGCATGCGGTAGTGACGGAGCGGATCTATCCCCGGATGGGGCATACGATTACGCGGGAAGAGTTGAAGGACGCAGTTACCGCAATTTTCGGATAAGGCCCCAATGCGCCGCAGTGGCCGGATGTTCTGCCGCCGCCGGATGCGCCGCTGCTGCCTGATCCTTCGCTGCCGCATATGTTCTGCCGCCGCCTGACGCTCTGTTGCCGCTGCCGCCGCAGGGCGCGCAGTTGCCAAATGCACTGCCGCTGCTTGATGTCTTGCCGCCGCCGGATGCGCCGCTGCTGCCTGATCCTTCGCTGCCGCATATGTTCTGCCGCCGCTGAATGCTCCGCTGCCGCCTGATCCTCCGCCGCCTGATGCACTGCTGCCGCGGATGTCCTGCTGTTCCGCGATGTCGTTCGATCTTCGCGCAGCTTTTCCCGGTTTTCGCGCCGATTTTCCAACGGCCGCCGACTAATGTTTTTTATAAAGCGTGCTCCGGACCTTGCTTAAAAATTCCGGCGAAACGCCGATATAACGGGCGATCTGATGCTGAGGTACCCGCTGAGCAATCAGCGGGTATTTTTCCATGAATTGTATGTAGCGTTCTTCGGCTGTCTGCGAGACGGAGGCGTAGAAGCGCTGTTGGAGTACGCCAAGAGAGCGCTGGACCATCAGTCGGAACATACGCTCGAAGGCCGGGATCTTTTCGAACAACAGCGACTTGTTCTTGAAATCGATGAAGAGCAGCTCTGTGTCTTCGATCGTCTCGATAAAGAGATTGGATGGTTTCTGTTCCGAGAAGCTGGTAAGATCACTGACCCACCACTCTTCGACGGCGAAGAGAAGGATGGTTTCGACGCCATTCTTGTCGAGATAATAGGACCGGATACAACCTTTTATAATAAAGGCTTCAAAATTACATACTTCTCCCTCCTGCAGCAGAAAATTCTTTTTCTTGACCTTGCGGGATCTAAGCAGGGAGTGGAAAAAGGTCCTTTCTTCTTCCGTGAGTGGAATGTATTTGGAGACAAAGCGGTCTATTTCTTCGTACATACTGGCGAAAATAAGCTATATCCGCTTTCCGGCGGCAGAGATGACCGCGTCAGATCGCTGCGTTCCATCCCATTCGGCCCGTTCGGTTTCCCCGCATTCCGCCCCTTTCGCTCTTCCCGGTTTCCCGCGTTCCGCCCCCTTTCGTCCCGTTTCCGGTTTCCCACTTGCACCCCCGCAAAAAAGAAAAATTTGGAGAAGTATACCGATCGGTATACTTTGTGTTGTCAAAAGCGGGCAATATGAGCAAAGCAGAAAGAACACGGGCATTTATCGTCGAGAAGACGGCGCAGATCTTTAACAAGAAAGGTTATGCCGGTACTTCTTTGTCGGATATGACCGAGGCGACGGGTTTGACGAAGGGAAGCATTTACGGCAACTTTGCGGATAAGGACGAAGTGGCGCTGGCGGCCCTGGATTATAATCTGAAAAAGATTTCCCAGATGGTTAGCGCGGAAATGGAAAAGCGTGCTTCCTACCGGGACAAATTGAAGGTCTATGTTGAGGTATACGGCAATGAGACAAAGTATCCCTTTTTTGGTTCGGGCTGCCCGATCATGAATGCTACGACAGAATGCGACGATACGAATCCGGCATTGGCCAGAAAGGCTGGCCAGGCTCTACTGGATTGGAAGAATAAGGTTGTCGGATTGATCGAGTCCGGCAAAAAGACGGGGGAGTTCAAAGCGGAAACCAATCCCGAACAGGCGGCGCTGACGATCATCTCTTTGATCGAGGGAGCTATCCTTTTTACAAGAGCCGGCTACCAGGCAGAGACCCGAAAGATGATCATTAATAGCGTTGAACAAGCGATAAACCAATTATAATTTTTTTTGTCAAAAAAAATACCGATCGGTATAAAATAAAAACAAGTAAAATGAAAACGTCGAATAACAAGATCCTGATCACTGGCGGAAGTGCCGGTATCGGTTTAGAATTAGCAAAGCAGTTAAGCGCAGGCAACAAGGTCATTATTACCGGACGCAACAAAGAAAGACTGGATAAGGCGGTGGTTCAGCTGGGCGGCAATGTAACGGGTATTGTAGGGGATGTATCGGATGAGAAGGATGTAGACAAGCTCGTAGAGACCCTGTACAAGGAGCATCCTGATCTCAACGTGGTGATCAACAATGCCGGCGCTGCGTATGGCCCTTACAGCCTGGGTGATCCAAAGGCGGGCGCCTTTAAGAAAGCAGAGGCCGAGATGCTCACTAACTATCTTTCGATCATCCGGCTTAACGAAAAATTACTCGACCTGCTCTCTGCCCGGCAATCCTCGGCGATCGTAACGGTGACCTCGATCGTATCTATCGTACCTTCTGTCGCATTGCCGACCTATAGCGCAAGTAAGGCTGCGTTACATTTTTATACAGAAGCGCTGCGGTATCAGTTGAAGGATGGTCCGATCAAAGTATATGAGCTGAGACCGCCGTTGGTAGCTACAGAATTTTCCAGCGGCATCGGTGGATTGGAAAACGGTATCCCCGCATCGCAGGTAGCAGAAGACCTGATAAAGGGGCTGGCGGAAGATCGTTATGATATTCATGTCGGAATGACGGCTGATCTGTATAAGCTCAACCAGGCTTCTCCCGAACAGGCATTTTTGACTTTGAACGGCGGAAGATGAGAAGGACGGTACTGATGATCACCGTCATAGCGGCGGCGATCATGGAGTTGATCGATACGTCGATCGTGAATGTAGCCTTGTCGTATATGAGCGGAAATCTGGGGGCGACGCTGGAAGACACTTCCTGGGTGATCACGGCTTATGCCATTGCGAATGTGATCGTCATCCCGATCACCAGTTTTCTGGCGGCTAAGCTGGGGCGTAAGAACTACTATATCGGTTCGGTGATCATGTTCACCTTCTTTTCCTTTCTCTGCGGACAGGCCTCGAATATATGGATGCTGGTGGCTTGTCGGTTCTTTCAGGGAATGGGCGGAGGAGCGTTGCTCTCGGTTTCGGCATCGATCGTGTATGAACTGTTTCCAAGGGAGAAGCAGAACGTCGCCAGCGCATTATTCGGTGTCGGAATTTTTGTCGGGCCTACGATTGGCCCTACGCTTGGCGGTTTTATCACCGAGAATTTCTCCTGGCCCTGGATCTTTTATATCAACGTTCCTATAGGAATAGCCGTGGCGCTTATCTGCGCTAAAATGTTGGGTGAACCCGCGATAAAACAACAGGCAGGAAAGATCGACTGGTGGGGGATACTTCTGCTGGCAGTTGGTGTAGGGGCTTTGCAGACGGTATTGGAAAGAGGGGAGACCGATGACTGGTTTTCGGCCAACTACATCGTGATATTGACGGTGGTCGCAGTACTGGGTTTGAGTTTGTTTGTCTGGTGGGAGTTGAAGGTGGCGGGGCCGGTGGTGAATCTAAGGGTCTTGAAGAGTAAGAACCTGAGCATTGCGGCGGTGTTGACCTTTGTGTCCGGGATAGGATTGTTCAGTTCGGTGTTTCTTACGCCTGTCTTTGCGCAGCGTCTCCTGGGATTTACGCCAACCCAGACAGGGCTGTTGCTTTTACCGGGAGCCCTGTTCGCTATCGCGGGTTTGATCATGACCGCAAGGCTGTTGCAGCGAGGTGTACCTCCTGTAGCAATGATAACGGCTGGGATGCTCCTCTTCATGCTCTTCGCCTGGAAAATGTCGAAGATCGATCTGGATGCAGGAAGCGGCGATTTTTATGTGCCGTTGATCTACCGGGCGATAGGAATTGCGATCATTACGGTCCCATTGTCGACGCTGGCAATCTCGGGGCTGCCGCCGAAGGATATACCACAGGGAACGGCTTTGAACAATATGATGCGGCAGTTGGGCGGCTCGTTTGGGATTGCGATGGTCAACACCTACCTGACGCGGCGGAATGCGGTGCACCGGACCGATCTGGTTGCCCATATCACGCCGGGTGATCCGTTGGTGGCGAACCGGATAGCAGGCTATTCGAACTATTTTGTCAGCAAGGGCGCAACGGGATATGAGGCACAGCGTCAGGCTGTTGGATTATTGGATGCGGTAGTGTCGAAGCAGTCCAACGCCCTTAGTTTTGGCGATACCTATCTGCTGCTGGGCGTGATCTTTATGCTGAGTCTGCCTTTGTTGTTGTTGTCGTCGCAGAAAAAGACCGGCAAGCCCGTAGTGGCGGCTTTGGATCACTAGGTGCCGGGGCCCAAGGCCGGCGTGGTTCCTGCCGGAGATGGACCGCGGCGGGAAGTTGCTCTTTTTTCGTAACTTTATGGGATGAACGTGTTACTATTTAATGGCTGCAGCGACACCCGCCCGGAAACAACCGGCCGCAAGTTGTCGGCGTATCTGCAGGAGCAGCTCGGGGAGAAAGGATATACCGTTACACAGGTCAATGTTTCCGAAGGGCATATTCCATTTTTTGAATTGCGTCAGCCCCATCCCCCGCAGTCGGTGCTGCAGATGGTGGATGTTTTTCTGCAGTCTGATCTGCAGATCTGGTTGACTCCCTTATATCACGGTGGGATGACGGGAGCGATGAAGAATTGTCTGGACTGGCTGGAACTGACCGCGAGGAATGAAAAACCTTATCTGACGGACAAAGTGGTTGGTCTGGTTAGCTGGGCGGATGGCGGACAGGCGATGCAGGGCATCAATGCGATGGATGCGGTGGCAAAGGCGCTTCGTGCCTGGGTGCTCCCTTATTCCGTGCCGCTGGTAAAAAGTCTGTTGTATACGGATGCGCAAGGCCGCCAGTTCTCTGCCGAACACAGACACAAGCTGGACAGGCTGGTCAGCCTGCTGGGAAATGCACGTCAATCGCTGGCATTAATTTCCTGACCGTTGCAATGGTCGGGTATAAAATAGAAAGGATCGCTCCGGCAAAAAAGACGGAGCGATCCTTTTTGTTTGCTGAACTTGTTTATAATAAAAAAATCGCCGACAAATGAAATTGATTTTTTCTTTGCTGCTATGCCTTACCGTGAGCGTTTCCCTCTTTGCTCAAACAGCAGATACAAGCGCGGTAAAAGTCACCGGTGAGGTGCTGCATCCTTTGACATTAAAGGCATCCGACCTGATGGCGATGCCAAGGACAACCGTTTCCGCCAGAGATAAGCAAGGCGTTCCCCATGAGTATACCGGCGTAGCCTTGTCGGAAATTTTTTCCCAGGCGGGTGTGACGACAGGGCCGCAGTTAAGAGGCAAGAACCTGGCGAAGTATCTGCTGGTCACCTGCGCGGATGGATACCAGGTAGTTTTCTCGCTGGCTGAGCTGGATTCCGCGTTTACCGACCGCGTCGTCATCCTGGCCGATCACACGGAAGGAAAACCACTGCCCGCGGGAATGGGCCCTTTTCGCGTGATCGTGCCCGGGGAAAAGAAGCCGGCACGGAGCGCCTTTCAGGTGGTGGCGTTGGAAGTGAGGTTCGCTAAATAGCCCGCGATCATTGTGCTCGTTCCCGCTAAAATTTTGATGGAGGTGAGTGACCTGCAGCTTGCGCAATCTGCGAAAGCCCATTGCCGGTCTGCGAATGGGACGCGTGAAATTATGAAGGACAGGGGATAAGAAATAGTTTTGGGCATGCGAAAAAATCTGATTTGGCCGGGAGTAGGATTCTTAATCCTCTACTATTTATTGCGGGTGGCGTATCGTCTGCCCGTCCTGATCCATCATTCCGGTATAGGGCGGTATGGGTGGCTGCATGGCTCGCTGTACGGCGTTTTACCGAGACTGATAGATCTTGGGATCGGGTTTGCGTTTGTGCTGATCCCTTACCTGGTTCTGAGCGACTACTATCCTACGCGAAAATGGGGCAGGGCCATACTTTTATTGCTGGTGATGCTGCCGACGGTATACGGGATCGGTTTCTGGTGGAGTACGCATCACTTTGGAAGGATAAGGCTAAGAGATCATTTCAATGCGTATATCTTCTTCTATGGAGTGTATGTTTTGTATGGCGCAATCGCGTTCTTTATACAGTATACGCGGCAGAAGGAACGTGAACAGCAGGAGCTGCTGTTGTTAAACCAGCAGGCGGAGCTTTCTTTCCTCCGTTCGCAGATCAACCCCCATTTCCTGTTCAACAATCTCAATACGATCTATACGCTCGTCTATTATAAAAATGAACAGGCACTGCCGGCTATCGCGGGTTTGTCCGACATCCTGCGTTTTATGTTGTATGATTCGTCGGAATTCGTTTCACTGGAAAAGGAGTTGGCCTATCTCGAGAAATACATTGATCTGCAGCGGCTGCGCTTCGAAGGCGACTCGCCGGTGAAAATGGAATGCAGCAGGGAGACGCATCAATGGCAGGTGCCGCCTTTGCTCTTTCTGCCGATTATCGAAAATGCGTTTAAACATGGGGTCATCGACAACGGAAATAAGATCTTTGTAAGACTCGATGTCGGGCCGGATCAGTTAAGCTTCTATTGTTATAACCGCCGGGGTGATCGCTCGACTGATGGGACCGGCGGGGTAGGATTGGGGAATATCCGTCGCCGGCTCGCATTGTTATACCCTGGACGGCATAGTTTCCGGGTCGATGAAGGGAAGGAGGATTTTACGGTCAACTTACAACTACAGCATGGATAATCAGCAATCGTTTCGTTGTTTTATTGTCGATGACGAGCCCCTGGCCGGTCGTTTGCTGGAGGATTATATCGACAGGACGCCGGGGCTGGAACTTGTTTTTAAAACGGGCCATCCGCTGGAGGCGTTGGAGCGGATCAATAAGGGGGAGGCGGATGTCGTTTTCCTGGATGTGCAGATGCCCGAACTGAATGGGGTAGAGCTGATGCGGATGATCCGTCACCCTTCCTGCCAGGTAATTCTGACAACGGCCTATACGCAGTATGCGTTTGAAGGGTTTGAGCACGATGTAGTGGACTATTTACTGAAACCGATCACCTACGAACGATTCGGGGCTTCGGTTGTTAAACTACAGGAACGGAACAGCCGGAGGCTGGCTGCCGGGACGGCAGCGCCCCTTTTTATAAAGACGGGCCATCGTATTCAAAAGATAGACCTGGCATCTGTCTGCTATATCGAGGGCCTCAGGGATTACATCGCTTTTCACATGACGACAGGAAAGTATCTGACCCTTGAGAACTTAAAGGAAATGGAGACATTATTGCCGTCGGGCCAGTTTATTCGTATACATCGTTCGTATATCGTTAATAAACACAGGATAGATTACGTGGAGAAGGGGAGAGTGGTTATAGGGACAGAGTTTTTGCCGATAGGAGAGACCTACCGGGAGGAGGTGATGACGAAGCTGGGATTCGGGTGAGGTGATCTTGGCTGCGTAGGCGGATTAGGCTGTAGAAAGCGCGGCAGTGGCGGGACCGGCGTTGGGAGCTTGCAGGATCGACCAGACAGATGGCGGAAGGCGGGGCTGGCGAGGCGAATGTCGGCCGGGCGTCCAATATTACAAACAGAAATCGATAACTTTATCAAAAGCGTAAAATATGGAATCAAAAAAATCATTTGGCGATATCATCCAGGGCGACAAACCCGTATTGGTTGATTTTTCTGCGGAGTGGTGCGGACCCTGTAAGATGATGCCGCCCATTTTAAAGGAAGTGAAGGATAAGATGGGTGAGCAGGTGACGATCCTGAAGCTGGATATCGATAAAAACCCGCAGGTGGCGAACGCCTTTCAGATACAGAGCGTGCCTACGCTGATCGTGTTCAAGGACGGACAGGTCAAATGGCGGCAGAGCGGCGTGACCCGGGCACAGCAATTAACACAGGTGCTGGATGGCGTATTGAAACAGGATTAATTTTTCTTCTGCCGGCCAGGGAGAAACGTTTATCTGATCGGGAGCTATGAGACCGGTTCGTTGACGATCCACTCCCTGATAGGTAATCAGCTGCGCTCAGCACCAGCCTTCAGTAGTATAGTCTGCAGCTGATTTATGAGAAGGTGAACTGAGGAATTTGTGGTACATTTGAGGTATGTGGCGGGTAAATGGTATCCGATATAAAGCCTTTTTATTGTTGGTGGTTTTTGCCGCCAACTTCTTCGTTGTCTGCCATTGTCAGGCTTCGATGAAAGCACAGATGGCTCATGCAGGGATGCATGCGATGAGCCATCATTCCGGCGCGCATTCCTGCTGTGAAAGAATGCATAGAAACGCCTTGACGGATGAGACTGTGGACGCCGGGGCAGTCGGTGCAAAGAGGCAGGCGACGGCGAAGTCCGGCGCTGCGGATGGGCGCCCCTGCGACGGCAACGGCTGTACTCATAGGCAAGCAGTCAGGTTTCAGCTGCTGGAAAAACAAGTAGCCGAACAGGTTACGCAGCCCGCGGTCTTTGTCAGCTTTGTCATCAATCCTTTTATCCTTGACAGCGTTGCCGCCCGTTCTTTGATCGACGGCAGCCGGGTTCGGATCGACCGATGGCCTGGAACCTATTCTCCGCCTGATCTTCTGGCATTATACCAGTCTTTTCTTATTTGATATTGAGGGATTGAATTCAACGGTCTCTGTTATTATTATTCATTTCTCAATCTTTCAAAATGAAAAAGTTATCTTTCGTCCTCTTCTTTATAAGCGTTGCATTTGTACAACCTCTTCTGGCTCAGCAGAAAGCTTCTCTTTCTTCGGTTCTTACGGCTTACTACCATGTCAAGGACGCGCTTGTTGGTGATGACGCCAAGGCGGCGGCTTCCAGCGCAGGCGAATTACTGAAGGCGATCCAGAGTGTCGATATGGCTGCAATGGCGCCCAAAGATCACAAGGCTTTTATGGCCGTCGAAGAAAAGCTGGCTTTTGATGCGCGTCACATCTCCGAATCTTCCGATATCAATCATCAACGCGAACACTTTACTTCTCTTTCTGCCAACATGGCTGCGCTGGCCAAGCAGGCGCATGTGTCGGATCAAACGGTCTATGAAGACTATTGTCCGATGAAGAAAGCGTATTGGCTGAGTGAGGGCGCCGAAATCAAAAATCCATACTTTGGCAAGAGCATGCTCTCCTGCGGAAAAGTCGCTGCTACTTTTAAACCGTAAGGAAGGCATATGAAAAACATCATATTGGGACTGCTGGCCCTTGGGGCCGGCATGGCCCTGCATGCCCAGGATAGGGGAAATATGCCGATGCAGCACACAGGAGCACACGGCAGCGCCCATGCCAGGACTGCTGCGGACGGAACAGAGCGGACCGGGGTTGACAAAGTGGGAGCCGCGGACAGTGTGGCTTTGCGGTCTGCGCCAGACAATGCGGCGAAGCGTGACATCGGAGTGTATACACGGCCGGGTGTAAAAGTCTATCATTTATACATCAGCGATACGCTGGTCAACTACACAGGCAAACGTAGGCCAGCCATCGCCGTCAACGGGACACTACCGGGGCCGACGCTGGAATTTACCGAAGGAGATACGGCGGAGATCTATCTGCACAACGAGATGATGATGGAGACATCGGTCCACTGGCATGGGATCCTCTTACCCAATCAGTATGACGGCGTTTCCTATCTGACTACGCCGCCGATCAAGGCGATGCAGACCTATATGGTCCGTATCCCGATCCGGCAAAACGGAACCTATTGGTATCACTCCCATACGATGCTGCAGGAGCAGATCGGGACCTATGGCGCTTTTATCATTCACAAACGCAGGGACGGGCCGGACATCGCGAAGGGGCCAGCCGATGGAAGCGGAAAGGATGGAGAGAAGGCAGGCTCTGCCTGGGCAGACTTGCCGGAGGTGACCATCTTGCTCAGTGACTGGACGGACGAGAAACCTTACGAGGTGGATCGAAGCCTGCACAACGCCACCGATTGGTACGCGATAAAAAAGAAGAGCACCCAGAACTACGGCGAGGCGGCAAAGAAGGGATATTTCAAAACAAAACTGACGAATGAATGGCAGCGTATGCAGGCCATGGACGTCAGCGATGTGGCCTATGATAAATTCCTTATAAACGGCAAACCTGTAGAAATGCGGCCGCAATATATGCCGGGTGATAAGGTTCGACTTCGAATCATCAACGGCAGCAGCAGCACTTACTTCTGGCTGAACTATGGCGGCGGCAAAATGACGGTCGTTGCCAGCGACGGACAGGATGTGGAACCGGTGTCTGTTGACCGGCTGATCGCGGGAGTATCCGAAACCTATGATGTTGTCGTTACAATACCCGATAAGGGCCAGTATCAGCTGCAGGCAACGTCGGAGGATAGGACGGGTGCAGTATCCCTGTGGCTCGGACAAGGGGAACAGAAACCGGCGATGGTTTTGCCGGCCCTCCATTATTTCGAAGGCATGCAGATGATGAATGGTATGATGAAAGGCAATGGGGAGATGAAGGATATGGGAATGCATATGAGCAACCAGGTGATGGATATGAACGCGGTGATGTATCCCGAGGCCAGGGGCGGAGGCGGCGCTGGCGGGATGGCCGGCATGAGCGGACCGGATAGCATGAACATCATGAGCGGACCGGATAGCATGCACATCATGAGCGGGATGGATAGCGCAGGCGGCAGCTCCGGCATGGCGATGGCGACGGGCAGCGACAACAGGGCATCCGGAACGACCGGCGCGTCCGACAGTCGAACCGCCTCGGGCAGCAGTGCTGGTCTGGTCACGCTGAATTACGGCATGCTGCGCAGCCCCGTGGTAACCAAGCTGCCGGATTCCCCGACGCGCGTGTTTCGGTTCAACCTGACGGGAAATATGAACCGGTATGTCTGGACGATCAACAACAAAACAGTATCTGAGTCCGACGAGATCCTGATCCATCACGGGGAAAATGTTCGGATCATCCTGTATAACGGGACGATGATGCGGCATCCGATGCATTTGCATGGTCATTTTTTCCGCGTACTCAATGGTCAGGGCGATTATGCGCCTTTGAAGGAAGTCGTGGATATTCTGCCGATGGAGACGGATACGATCGAGTTTGCGGCAACAGAAAGCGGGGATTGGTTCTTTCATTGTCATATCCTTTATCATATGATGAGCGGAATGGGTCGAATCTTTCATTATGCGGATTCTCCTCCGCCGCCAGGAGAGGAAGACCGGAAGAAAGCGCTGCGAAAAGTGTATGCGGATGATCGGACCATCCATCCAATGGCGCGGGTAGGACTGGAAAGCAATGGCAGTGATGGCGAGGCGACGCTTTCCGATACGCGCTACCGGCTTCAGACGGAATGGCGGATCGGTACGGATTCGCACAAAGGATATGAGAGCGAAAGCCACCTGGGGAGATATCTGGGAAAGATGCAATACTGGATGCCTTATATCGGATGGGATTTCAGATACCGGAAACTGGATGGTCCGGAAAAGAATCTTTTTGGGCAAACGGATACCAAAGATAATCGCAAGGTATTTTGTGCCGGGGTAGAGTATCTGCTGCCGATGCTGCTGGTTGCGGATATGCGGGTCGATATGAAGGGCAAACTGAGACTTCAGCTGAGGCGGGAGGATGTTCCGGTCACCAGCAGGCTGCGGCTGACGTTTTCCGCAAATACGGATAAGGAGTACATGGCTGGATTGCGGTATATACTGACCAAATACATTGGGATATCTACGCACTATGACAGCGATATGGGCTGGGGCGGCGGGATCACGCTGAACTACTAAAAGAGGGGATGCGGCCAGGCAAGAGGGAGGGGCTGCAGCCAGGAACGAAGGGATTCGGGATCGAGACGGTTGAATGGGACAAGAGGAGCATGGACGGCCAATAAAAGCGCAGACCGCGGCCATGGCCGGAAGAGCCCGCGGCCAAAAATTGGATGGGAGGCTGTGCCGATTGGCTCCCTCCCCTTATTTTTGCGGTGAATGGCGTAAAATGTCCCCTCATTTTAACCGCTGGTCCCCGCTAACTTTTTTTTAACGTAGTTTCTGTCTATTCTTGTCCTATGCATTTAACCAAAGTCTATTTATCCTTTCTCGTACTGCTATTTCCAACCCTTTTATTTGCCCAGGTAAAACATACCATCAGCGGCACTATCCGGGACAAAAGCTCAGGAGAAACCCTTATCGGAGCGAGTGTCAGCCTTTTAGACCAACCCCACGCGTCGGTGCTGACCAATTCTTATGGCTTTTATTCGATCCTTGCGCCTGCGGGGGAGTATAAGCTCCTCGTCAGTTTTACGGGCTATACCACCGATACGGTCGCGGTCTCGCTCACGCATGACGTCGTCGTCTCAGTCACGCTTGCTTCCGGCAATTCACAGCTGCAGGAGGTCACCGTAACGGCTGGAAGAAACAACAACGTCACCAAACCGCTGATGGGGGTGCAAAAGTTATCGATCAATGAGATCAAAGACCTCCCGGTCCTGTTTGGAGAAAAAGATATCCTAAAGACCATTCAGCTATTGCCAGGCGTCCAGTCGGGCGGGGATGGCAGCAGCGGTTTTTATGTCCGCGGCGGAAGCGTCGATCAGAACCTGATCCTGCTGGATGAGGCCGTAGTCTATAACCCTTCTCACCTGCTGGGCTTTTTTTCGACCTTCAACTCGGATGCGATAAAGGACGTGACGCTTTATAAAGGCGCTATCCCCGCAGAATACGGCGGCAGACTTTCTTCTGTACTCGATGTTCGTATGAATGAGGGCAACAGTAACGACTATCATGTCAACGGAGGGCTTGGGCTTATTTCTTCGAGAGTAAATGTGGAGGGCCCTATTCAAAAAGACAATGGTTCCTTTGATATAAGCGCCCGCAGGACTTATGCAGATCTCTTTCTGAAACTGTCAAAAGATTCCAATACACGCGACAACAGCCTTTACTTTTATGACATTAACGCCAAGGCTAATTACAAACTGGGCGAGAAGGATCATATCTATTTGTCGGGTTATTTTGGAAAGGATGAGCTCGGCCTGGGCAATACCTTTGGCATGAGCTATGGCAATACAACGGCTACCTTCCGCTGGAACCACGTTTTTAACAGCCGTCTCTTCTCGAACGCTTCGCTTATTTACAGCAAATACAACTACGACATCAAGGTCAATTCGGGGAACAACGATATCAGCATCACTTCTTTTATCCGGGATTACCACCTGAAAGAAGACATGCAGTACTTTGTGAATAATAGCAACAAGATCAACTTTGGCCTGGACGTCAATAATCACACAACTTCTCCTGGCGTGATCACCGCGACAGAAAACTCCAGCTTTAACCCCGTATCAATACAGAATCGGCATTCCCTGGAAAGCGCGCTTTATGTCTCGCACGATCTGTCCCTGTCGGACAAACTGAATGTCAACTATGGACTACGCGCTGGCCTGTTCTCCGTTCTCGGCGCTGGCGATTTCTATACTTATGATTCCAGCGGAAATGCCCTCGATACCGCGCATTACAAATCCGGCCAGGTGGTGAAGAACTACTTTAACCTGGAGCCCCGGTTTTCGATGAGTTATAAGATAACGCCCAGCAGTTCGGTCAAGGTAGCGTATACCAGGACAACACAGAATCTTCACCTGCTGTCGAACTCCACCTCTTCCAATCCTACGGATGTATGGATACCCAGCAGCAACAATGTCAAGCCGGAAATTGCCGATCAGGTGTCTGCCGGCTACTTCCGCAATTTTCAGAACAACAGGTATGAGTTCTCCGCGGAAGTTTATTACCGCGATATGCAGAACCAGATAGACTATAAGAACGGGGCGCAGCTGATCGCCAACACGAATGTGGAGTCGCAGCTGATCTTTGGAAAAGGACGCAGCTATGGCCTGGAATTGTATATGAAGAAGAAGGCAGGTAAACTCAATGGCTGGATAAGCTATACCTTATCGAGGACCGAGCGTAAGTTCGACGGGGTCAACGAAGATTCCTGGTATCCTGCCAACCAGGACAGGACGCACAACCTCTCGGTCGTAGGTATTTACAAGCTAAACAAAAAATGGACACTGTCGGCCGACTTCGTATACTATACCGGGAATGCGGTGACCTGGCCAAGCGGCAAATACACCGTCGACGGACAGGTAGCTTTCCTGTATACCGAGCGTAACGGCTATCGTATGCCTGCTTACAATCGCCTGGATGTGGGCGCCACCTTACAAGGTAAGAAGACAAAGAAGTTCGACAGCAACTGGAACTTCTCGATCTACAATCTATATGGCAGAGAGAACCCTTATAGTATCAGTTTCCAACAGGATCCCGGCGATGCTTCCAAGACCCAGGCGATCCAATATGCCTTGTTCCGCTGGGTACCTTCAGTCACTTATAATTTCAACTTTTAATCCAAATGAAAAAACTATATTTCGCGATACTCATCTCTGCTGCCGTGTTGATCGGCGCGTGTAAAAAAACAGTTACACTTGATCTTAAGACGGCCGATTCTCAAATCGTCATAGAAGGGAATGTGACCGATTCTTCGGGACCTTATACCGTCAGCCTTACAAAGACCGTTGCGTTTTATACGGAAAACAATTTTCCTGCGATATCGGGCGCTGTAGTAAAGATCAGCGATAATCAGGGTGTGACGGACAGCCTGACAGAAACTTCCCCTCGAATATATTCAACGAGTATCCTGCAGGGCGCGCCAGGCCATACCTATACCTTGTCGGTGGTGGCGAACAACACGACGTATACAGCGACATCTACTATGCCCGCTCATGTTCCTTTTGATTCACTGACGGTGAATAAGCAGGAATTGTTTGGCGATAACCGGATCTCGGCAACAGTCAATTTTCAGGACCCCATCGGTATTCACAACTACTACCAGTTTACAGAATACATCAACGGCGCGCAGTATAACAAGAGCCTCTTTGTATTTGACGACCGGTTGTCGGACGGCAAGTACATCAGTATCAACTTGTTCAACGACAGCACCCGGATAAAGGCAGGAGATCATCTGGCGGTGGACATGTATTGTATCGACGTAAACGTATACAACTACTTTAATCAATTGGATCAGTCATCCGGTACGGGAGCTTTCAATACAACTGCGTCGCCGGCCAATCCTTCGTCCAATATCAATAACGGGGCTTATGGGTATTTCAGCGCGCATACGGCAGAGGGCAGAACCATCATCGTCGAATAGGACATCGACCACGGCCTGGGTGGTCCACTTTTGTATATGGGCTGTCTTCTTTTATTGCGTGATCCTTTTCAGACCGCAAAAAGACAAGCTGCATGAGGATTCTATCACCAACATGCAGATGCTGTTGGTGGCCATTCCTTATGTCGCTTTGTTTTATCTGAATGCCAACTGGCTGATGCCGGCATATCTGTTCCGGAGAAAGAGGATCGGCATTTATATAGGCCTGGTATTGCTGGCTTTACTGGTAGTAGTGGCAATGTGCGGCTGGATGTTGTTCCTGACGGGGCCCAGAGGACTGGCGCTGACTTCTTTTTATTCCTTCCCTTCCCATCGGATCTTTCCGGGCATCTTTATGTTGATGGTCAGCGCAAGCTATTCCGCGATCCGGGAGAATGCCCGGCTGGAAAGAGAGAAAAAAGAAAAGGAGACAGCGCATCTTCGGACGGAGCTTTCTTTTTTGCGTTCGCAGGTCAATCCGCATTTTATGCTCAACGTTCTCAATAGCATGGCCCTGCTCGCCCGGCGGAAATCCGACGCGCTGGAGCCTGCGTTGATGGAGTTGGCCGGTCTGATGCGATATATGCTTTACGATGCCGACAGCGGAACGATCAGCCTGGAAGACGAGGTTGGCTATTTGAAAGCTTATATCGACCTGCAGATGCTGCGCTTTGGCGGAGACGTTTTCCTGCAGTTCAATACGCCTGATGACACCGAAAACTACTACCTGGAACCAATGTTGCTGATCCCGCTGGTTGAAAACGCGTTCAAACACGGGATAGGACTCGTGGAGAACCCCGAGATCGCTATCGATATCCGGATTGCCGAAGAGAATCGATTGATCCTGATGGTAAAGAACAAATACAACCGTTCGATCAGTCAACAGGACGGTAAGACAGGGATCGGTCTGAAAAATTTGACCAAGCGGCTGGAGCTTATCTATCCAGGCCAGTTCGAATTGCTTCGGGAAGACAACTATCGTCTTGATGTGGACGGGTTGGAGTGCTGGTTTATTGTAACTTTGAATATCCCTTTACAATGATCAGATGCCTCGCTATAGATGATGAAACGCCTGCACTGGATATTCTTGAAGACAATATCCGGCAGGTACCCTTTTTACAGCTGGCAGGCAAGTGTAAGAATGCTTATCAGGCGATGAGTATTCTTCAGACCGAGACGATTGATCTTTTGTTTCTCGATATCGAGATGCCGGGTATCAATGGGCTGAGTCTTTTAAAAAGCCTTTCGGTGCGGCCGATGGTTATCTTTATCACGGCCTACCGCAATTATGCGGTCGAAGGCTTCGATCTGGACGTATTGGATTACCTGATCAAGCCGGTGAGCTTTGTCCGGTTTTTGAAAGCCGTGAACAAAGCGGCGGAATATCATCAGTTAAAACAAAAAGAAGGCAGCGCAAGCCTCAACTTTCCCGAATACTTTTTCGTCCATACCGAATATCAACTGACAAAGGTCTTTGTGCACGAGATCACGCACATAGAAGCGTTGCGCAACTATGTAAAGATCTATCTCAAGGGCTCCTCCCGGCCAATTCTTTCCAAACTTAGCCTGAAGGCGATCGAGACAAAACTCCCGGCTGGCCGATGGGCGAGGGTACACAAGTCTTTTATCGTACTGCTGGACAAGATCAGCTCGATCCGCGGCGACGCCATACTGATCGGCGATACGGAGATTCCCGTAAGCCGCTCGTACCGCGAGGACCTCTTCCGCCTTATCGAGAAATAGAGCTATGCGGGAACCCGAAAGAGCTATACGGCTGTCCGAAGGACAGCTTTATGGGTTTAGCCGCAGCCCTCTCGTATCCTGGCCGTTCTGGTGCAGGATCAGTTTTTCAATGGTATTATCGGCGGCTTTTACAAATTCTATCTGCGCGTCTACCGCTTTCAGGAAGAAATAGTTTTCCTTTTCGGGGAAGATCGGCAGCCTTCCCTGGCCAGTGAGCTGTTCATATAACTGCCCGTTTTCCAAGGTTATCGTTATGACCGCTTGAGGAGAGATCGAGTAGCGGCCCACGTATTGCCTGAGGATGGTGCTATCCACATGGATCTCGACGTGCTCGCGCGGCAGAGTGTAAGGCTTATCGTATAAAATGGCGGTTATGCCGTTGGTCATCTCAGAAGGGGAGGCTTTTTGCGGATGGTTGTCGAGTATGATGATGCAGACATCGTCTTCCGGGATCATACGGATATTGGATAGGAAGCCGGGAATGCTGCCGCCATGTTCGATCACCTGTTTGTCATAGATCCTGCCGATGGCCCAGCCATAGCCATACTGGCTGAGGTGCGGCGTAAATGCCTTTATCAGCGTGGCAGGCTGTAGTACGCGGCCTGTAGTCAGCGCCTGGTACCATTTATAAAGGTCACCGGTGGTGCTGTAGATAGAGCCGGCTGCAAAGGAGACGGAAGAATCCACGACCGGGGCCTTGAATCCCGGGCCTGCCGTGGCATAGCCGATAGCTTTATTCTCGCTGTCCAGATCTTTAAAATCAAAACCCGAATGTGTCATGTGAAGGGGCTCGAAAATGTTTTCCTTCACCACCTGGAAATAAGACTTTCCGGTAATTTTTTCTATGATATAGCCAAGCAGGATATAATTGGAATTGCTGTAACTGAATTGAGAGCCGGGAGAAAAGCTAAGGGGTTTGTTTTTAAACACCGCGATAAGGCTGTCTCTGCTGATGGGGAGGGTTATCTTTGTCCGCATAAACTCCGCGTCCTCGGTGTAGTTAAAGACGCCGGCAGTGTGCGTCAGCAAGTGTTCGATGCTGATCGAATCGCCGTTGGGATAGCCGGGAATATAACGCGACAACTTATCCTGGAGCGTCAGTTTTTTCTTTTCCGCCAGTTGCAGGATGATAGCGGCGGTAAACTGTTTGGTGACAGAACCGACCTGAAAGATGCTGTTGCTGTCATTAAGCGCATGGGTGGCGAAGTTGCGGTATCCGTATCCTTTGTCGATCAGAACAGTCCCTTTCTGTGCGACCAGCACGCTGCCGCTAAAAGTCTGAACGCGGCTGTAGGCTGCAGCAAGAGAATCTATCCGGGCTGTCGGGGTTTGCGCTAACGCGCTAAGGACGGAGAAGGTCATCAGTATAAGGAGGCCGTTTTTTTTCATCGGACGCAGTTGGTTTGTTTTTCCCGAATTTACGGAGCATCAAGCATTTAATCCGTTTTTTTTGACAGACGTTTTTACATGGATGCCTGTAGCCGTTGCTTCTCCTTTTGGGAAGACGGCGGACAACGTCTTTCAAATAGTATGACGAGGAAGAAAGCCGCTATATCTTTGAGTCATAGGATAAGGTTTAATGGTTAATGGTATTTGATCAGTATCCCCGGTTTCAACCGGGGATTTTTTGTTTGAAGGAGTATTCAAGAAAAATTTTATGCAAACGTTTGCTCAATTTGTCGCGAAAGGAGGAGGATAGGGCGGGGAAAAACAAAATCGACTTTACAATCGGTTGATGAATAGTAAGTTATCATCGGTCTTATACTGTTCTTTTTTACTGGTAACTATTTATAAAAGCATTCTCCATATGAGTAGAAAATACACAGTGTCTAAGAGGAATGATGCAAATGTGATAGATATTTATATCTTTACAGTCATAGGATAAGGTTTAATGGTTAATGGTATTTGATTAGTGCATCCCCGGCATTGCCGGGGATTCTTTTTTTAGGTAGGTCTCCACTTTTTTCAGGCTCTTTGGCGGATTATTTGTGTACCTCTTTGTTCGATCAGACCGGCGGCCTGTCGTGCATTTTTTTCGATTATACCGATGTGGATATCTTTTTATAACGTTGACGTATACTTATTTTTTCGGCACTTTTATTTTGCTTTAGTTTTACTATCTCTCAACTGTGTTCTGCTATTTACTGCCTCATTATGCCTGGAAGAAAAGTTTAATCATTAGAGTCGTTTTCTAACGCAAAAGAATGGTGTTCTTTTGAAGGACGTCATGACTTTTCGCGCGGGTAAGGCAAATTTTATAGTCAGAAATTATAGTGATATGAAAAGTAAAGAGGGTGCTGACAAAGAGAGAAAAAGTGATGAGCTATGGAAAGTGATTATCAGTGAGCTTTTCCCTGATTTTCTACGATTTGTATACAGCGATGCAGATAAGGTATACGATCTTGCTCGTGGTTTTGATTTTTTAGATAAGGAGCTTCAGGAATTAGATCCGCAGCCGGAGGATCCAAAAGATAACCGGGAAATGGATAACCTGGTTAAGGTATACCACAAAGATGGAACTGAAGAATGGGTCTTATTGCATATCGAGGTGCAAGGGAAAACTTCAAATAGCGCTTTGTTTGCGGAGCGCATGTTTATTTATTATTATCGTATTCGAGACAGGTATCCTGGCGTACATATCTCCGCTTTGGTAATCTATACGGGCCCTGATGGGCAGGCTTTACCAGGAAAATATTTTTGCGAATACCGTGGCACAAGACTTACATACGAATTTCCAAAATTTAGTATTTTGGACTTTTCAGACGAGGAATTGGAGACTAGCCGTAATCCGTTTGCTCACGTTGTCCGTGCCGCACGACTGAGATTAAGAGAGAAGAAAATACCAGAGCAAGACCTCTTAAAAAGCAAGCTATTATTGGCCAGATCATTGCAGGAAAAGGACTTTGATGCTAAAACGAGAAGAGCGGTTTGGGTTTTCATTCGCAATTGCATACTATTTGAGAAGTCCGAAACAAATCGTAAATTCGATGAGCTGTTTAGGCAAATTGATAAATTAGAAATTATGACTATTGATGAATATGTAAAGAAGGTGGC
>JAATGQ010000141.1 GCA_015654595.1 Chitinophagales bacterium
ATTGCCGAGACGCGTCAGATGCTGGATGTTTATGCCACGTTTGCGGAAGAATACATGGCATTGCCGGTCGTAAAGGGCGTAAAGACACCCAGCGAGCGGTTTGCGGGCGCAGTGGACACCTATTGCATTGAAGCGCTGATGCAGGATGGGAAGGCTTTGCAGGCAGGTACTTCGCACTTCCTCGGCCAGAATTTCGCGAAGGCTTTCGAAGTCAAATTCTCCGATAAAAATAACCAGCTCGACTATGTATGGGCCACCAGCTTGGGGGTCAGCACCCGGCTGATCGGCGGCCTCGTAATGGCGCACAGCGACGATGACGGACTGATCCTTCCTCCGCGGATCGCTCCGCTGCAGGTCGTTATCGTACCGATCTACAAAGGCGAAGAGAGGAAAGACGCGTTGGATGCCAAGGGCAGGGAGCTGGCGGGCTTACTAAAGGCTGCGGGTATCAGCGTCAAGTATGACGACAATGACAACAGCCGCCCCGGGTTCAAATTTGCGGAATACGAGATGAAGGGGGTACCCGTCAGGATGGCGATGGGACTTCGTGACCTGGATAACGGGGTGGTGGAAATCGCCCGCCGTGACACAAAAGAAAAGCTTTCGGTATCGACGGAAGGCATCGCTGAGTATGTAAAGAATCTGCTGGAAGAGATTCAGTCTTCGATGTATAAGAAGGCGCTTGCTTATCGGGATTCGCATATTACGAAAGCCGATACGCTGGCTGAATTCGAGCGTTTGCTGGACGAAAAGGGCGGGTTTATCGCCGCTCATTGGGATGGGACGCCGGAATCAGAAGAAGCTATCAAGGAAAAGACAAAGGCCACGATCCGTTGCATACCACTGAATAACCCCGGTGAAGACGGGGTATGTATCTGGTCGGGTAAACCCAGCATACAACGCGTGCTTTTTGCAAGAGCATACTAGAATAACGTTTAAGGCTGGCCGCTTGGCCGGCCTTTCTTTTTAAACCATCACAAACATTGCTATGGAATCTACAGCAGTAACCACTACCAATCTATTCGAATTCTCTATCGACCCGACAGCTGCCGGCTATCTGAAGGATGCCGCCAGATGGGCTAAGTTCCTTTCGATCATCGGCTTTATCTTTTGCGGATTGTTTATCATTTTTGCGCTCACAGCAAGCTCCATCTTTGCTCTTATGCTGGGGAATTTAGTGCCCGGTATGACCTGGTTTATGTCGATCGTCCTGATCATCTGCGCGCTGGTGTATCTTTTTCCCTGTCTGTTCCTGTATCGTTTTGCTTCCAAGGCACAGACCGCTATCCGTAGCCAGGACCCCACTTTGCTGAGCGAATCGTTTAAGAATATGCGCTCGCTTTTCCGCTTCTTAGGTATTCTTACGATTATTGGCCTCGGCATTAATATCTTAATGTACATCGGCCTGGGTGTCGGAACACTGTTACGGCACTGATCCGTTGTTCCTATCTTCCGAAAGGGCGGGTTCCAATCTTACCGCGTGGAGTAATAGTTGTAATCTTTCAGCAGGGTCTTTAGAAAATCCAGCGGAAGCTGATCCGTTTGTATGTCAAGCTTGGTCTGGATACGGTCTGCTATTCGCAGGGCGAGGTCGCTGTCGTTGTTTTTACCAACTGTATTGATGATGGATTTCAGCGTGTTCAGATCCTTGTAGGTCATCTTCATCACCTTTGGATAACGGGGGACATAATTGTCTTCCAGCTCGGTAAAGACGGTATCTTCCCAGGAGGTCCGGTTCCGGGTATCGATCAGGATTGTGCCGGCTACCAGATCGCCAAGACGCTGGGAATAGGGGGTGATAAAGTAACAGGCCATTCCTGCAAAGCTGAGGACGATACACCACCAGGGCAGTTCCCTGCTAAAAACGGCGCCCAAAATCAACACCGGAAAATCGACTGGACGGAACATCCAGCGGATCAGAAACTGGCTGATGGACGGCTGGCCCCCATCTGCGGCGATCACTTTGAGCCGCATCACCTTTTTCCCAATGCTCTGGCCGTTCAGAAAGATCTCGCAAAGCAGATGATAAAGGAGATAAGGAAGGGAAATGAGCACGACCAGCCATATTTTATCATGCGGGTCATCGAAGGTCAGACCGAAAAGAAGAAGAGCGATCCTGGCATATGCAAAACAGATCACAACGTCGATTACCCACGCGACAAAACGTCTGCCAAACGGCGCAAGCGTAAAGTCGACCTCAATATTAAAGCCGGTATCCAATTTAACCCCGAGCATGTGCTGTCTGTTTTGATGTAAGAGATTATAAATATTCGAGTTTACTCGTTATATTTAACGGTAAATATAAAGCTAAAATTTTCCAGTGAGAGAAGGTCTCTTTATTAAAAAAAATATTGATAAGTGGAAGCAATATCAATATGAAACAACGACCGATCCCGATGATATGGCAGGGGAGTTTACCGAGTTGGTAAACGACCTTGGCTACGCCAAGACGTTTTATCCGCACAGCAAGGTCACGCAATACCTCAATGGACTGGCATCCCGCATTTACCTGGGCATATACCGGAATAAAAAGGAGGAATCTTCGCGGATCCTCCGGTTCTGGAAGACGGAGCTGCCGCTGGAAATGTATACTTATCGCCGGCAATTGTTATACTCTTTTGGTATCCTTTTGTTTTTTGCCATTTTGGCTGCCTTTTCTGCCGCCCATGATGAAACCTTTGTAAGAGGAGTATTGGGCGACTATTATGTGGATATGACGGAAGACAATATCGCCAAGGGGGATCCTTTTGGCGTATACAAAGGCGATAGTCAGCTGAACATGTTTTTCGAAATAGCGCTGAACAATATCCAGGTGGCCTTTCTG
>JAATGQ010000003.1 GCA_015654595.1 Chitinophagales bacterium
GCCGCGCAGCAGCCGCAGGCTGCAACACCTCTGCGGGATTTTGTAAAGTACCCGTAGCCCATACCATAAAGTTGGCAGGCACCGTCACGCTTAACTCATACTCATTAAAGTCGTTATAAAACTCGAGGGACCCAAGGTGCGGCTGCACATCCCATCCCTTATAGTCATCATACACCGATACGCGGGGATAAAAATATGCCAGGTAAAAACTGGTCGAATCGATCACCCCATCGCGGCCCGGGCGTTTCGACAGAGGATAATGCCAGCTGATATCCAGCTTTATCGAATCATGCGGCAGCAAGGGCTGCGACAGCTCGACCATTTTATTGGTAGTCACCGCCTCGGCATTATCCCAGGCGATCTTCGCTCCCCTTATGGCGATCGCATCTACCTTGATTCCCGCATCCGCGTCTACCCTTCCCCCTTTTCTGTCACCGCCCGTATGAACATTCTCGATCAGTTTCATATTGAGGCTGCGCAAAGTATCGGGGCTGTTATTGATATAAGAGATCTGTTCCACACCTCGGATGGTATTATCCGGCGGGGCTGCCGTCAACGCTATGTTGTAATGCGCCCGGTTCTGCCAATAGTTCTTCCCAGGCTTGCCGTCAAGCGATCGGGTGCCATTGTCATAAGCCTTTTGTATGCCCGGAGGTATCGTTAGCCTTTGGGCCCCGGCCTGCAGACCGAGCAATAAAGCAGCAGAGAAGACGAGTGATCTTGTCATATGTGATTATTTAAAAATATCGACGCCAACATAGGCACAAAAAGCCAAATAATGAAAAAAATGATCCCCCACTGCCCGCTATCCACACGATCTCCATCGGCATTGCCGCCCAAACGCCCATATCCCCGCCGGGCCCGCTTTTTGCGCCCTATTGGAAAAAGCGAATATGAAATACATCGCAGGCAAGGCCGTTATGGGTATGGGCCTCATTATGGGGAGCGTATTGTTCAGTTGTAACAACGGCGGATCAACACAAGGATCAGACAGTACAAAAGCAAACGCCCCGGCCAACGATACCAGCGCCGTAGCGAGTCAGGGCGCCGACACCGCCCACGTCAGCGATACTCTTCCTCCCCCCTTTGCTACAAAGTCCGTAAAAAACTATTGTAAAGTAATAGGCTGGCCCGATGGTAAAACACCTGCCGCTCCCCCAGGCTTTACGGTTACAAAATTTGCAGGCGACCTTGACAATCCCCGCTTTATCTACGTTGCCGACAACGGAGACGTATTTGTTTCCGAAGCCAATACAGAACCAAAAGGCATAAAAGCGGCAGCGGCCAAACTCCTTCCCGTAGGCAAATCTCAGAATCTTGGCAAGAGCGCTAACCGCATAACCATTTTCAGAAACTACGGCGGCAAAAACCCCGAAAGACATACATTGCTGTCCGGCCTTAACCAGCCATTTGGCATGCTTCTTATCGGCAATCATTTTTACGTGGCCAATACAGATGGCTTGATGGTCTATGATTATAAGCCCGGCGATACGGTTATCAAATCTCCCGGTAAAAAGATCCTGGATCTTCCGGCCGGCGGCTACAACAATCACTGGACCCGCAACATCATCACCAATGCGCAAAAAAATAAGCTATACATCTCAGTTGGTTCGGGCAGCAATGTCGGTGAACACGGAATGAACAACGAACTCCGCCGGGCCGATATCCTCGAAGTAAACCTGGACGGCAGCGGCGAAAAAATATATGCTTCCGGATTGCGTAATCCGGCCGGCCTCTTTTTCGAACCCGTGTCCGGCACACTTTGGGCCGCAGTAAACGAAAGAGATGAACTCGGTGACGAACTGGTACCCGACTATATCACCTCCGTCAAAGAAGGCGCTTTTTATGGCTGGCCTTACTCCTATTATGGTCAGCACCCCGATCCCCGCATGAAAAACGATCCCAGACCCGATATGGTACAAATAGCGATCGCCCCCGACTATCCCGTGGGCGCTCATACTGCTTCTCTCGGATTTACCTTCTACACCGGCAATGCCTTCCCCGCGCACTATCAGCATGGCGCATTTATCGGTCAACACGGCTCCTGGAATAAATCCACACTCGCGGGCTATAAAGTAACCTTTGTTCCCTTCTCCAATAGCAAACCCGCCGGCAAAATGGAAGACTTCTTAACCGGCTTTATCGCCGACCCCGGCAAAAACGAAGTCTATGGCCGCCCCGTAGGCGTCGCAACGATGAAAGATGGTTCGCTGCTCGTGGCCGACGACGCCGGCAACACGATCTGGAAAGTCAGCGCCGGCAGCAGTAAATAATAGCCTGCATGCCTGGTCCACATAAAAAAGGAGCCGGACCAGGGTCCGGCTCCTTCAAAGGAAAGGCTTAACAACAAATATAGGCACAAAAGAAAAAGCCCTACGAATGTTTCAACGCAGCCCCAAGCCGCCGCCCGGTGGGCGTCGCTCGCAAGACCCCCGCCATATTCATATACATCGGGTAAACATCTTTATCCCCCTGCATCTGATTTAAAAGGATCAGCGCATAAAGACTCCCGGGATGTCCATATATATACGCTTTTACCTTCTGCTTATCGGAAGTGTCTCCAACCATCTTTCGGAAATACGCAGCATCATCATCCAGCCAGGAACCCTTTACTTTGATATGATCCAGTGTATCGGCAGTGCCAGACAATTGCAGATAGCCAATATCGGAATAAATCCTCACAGTACGCCCGCTGGGCAACAATACCGCCTCGATCTGCTGCGGCTCCGGCATAACCGTCAACCAGGTAAAATCGCCTCCATGAATCGTGACCGTATCCCGCCGAAACCCGGACGCGCAGTAATAAGGGAAGACGATACGCTCATCGGTAAGCCCCGCGATATGCCCATCCATCTTCATATTCTTATCCCCGTCAAAGATCTCCATCAGCTTTGCCATCAGATCCCTGTCACGCAGATTCTTCGCGACGATCACACCGTCGGGTCCGATCAATACATTTTGCGGAATCCCTTTGATACCATACAATACGGCCGCCGAATTCTTTGTCCCTTTTAGATCCGAAACCTGCTGCCAGGGCATATTATCTTCCTTTATCGCCTGGATCCACTTGTCCTTATGCGCCGAGTCATCCAGCGATACCCCCAACACCGTAAACCCTCTATCCTTATAAGCCTTATAAGCTTTCAACACATTGGGATTCTCCGCCCGGCAGATCCCACACCAGCTGGCCCAGAAATCCACCAACACATACCTCCCACGGAATGACAACAAAGACACCGTCGCTCCCTGCACATCCGACTGTACAAACTCAGGCGACTTTACGCCGATCACTACCTTGCGGACCTGCTCCAGCTGCGCAGCTATTGCTTTGCCCTCTTTCGAATCTTTAAACTTTGGCCCAAGCGCCTTCAGCCCCGGCTCGATCCTTTCCGGCTCCATCCCTACCGCAAGACCAGACACCAGGTCCCAGGAGACATAAGAGTTCGGGTATTTGGCGACAAAAGTCCCAACGGAATCGGCAATAGCAAGATCAGCCCTACGGATACCGGCATCCATAAACCGGACAGAGTCCTTATTGCCGCGGTTGTAAAAACGCCGCCCGGTAAAATCATCTCTCCGCTTTCTATAGCTTTCCTGGATCACCCGCCACTCGTCGGCAACAGCCGTCTCCGGACTACCGGTAACTATCGCAGCATCCATCGTGCTATTATCGTGGATAACCGTAGTTCCCGCTTCCAGATAAATAACCCTCACCTGGCTATGCCCCGGATCGCCTTTTGCCGGGCTACAGACCACCGTCGCCGATGTCGGCCGGACAACAGAACCATGAAATTCAAACCGGCCATCGGTCACCACCACGGAATCATGTACAAGCCCATGCTCTCCCTTATAATTCAGACGCACCATCATTGGCATCTTCTGGTTCTCGATCCGTCCCTCCAGCTTAAAAACGCCCGAATCCACACCCGATCCGCTACGACCGCCGCCCCCGCCCGCACCATGCGCCGGCACACCCGCAATGCCCGCAATACCCGCAGCATCAGCAGCACCAGCACCATCCTCGCTCCGCGCAACACCACCCACCAGCGCCATCGCCACCGGCAGCACCACTACCGGCAATATCGCTTTCCAAAACTGACAGTACATAAAAATGTTTTTTGATAGATCAATTCGTTGCCTTTAAAACCTCATCCAACTTTTTTATCAACGCCTCTCCCCTCAGATTCCTCGCAATGATCTTCCCACTGGGATCGATCAAAAAATTCTGCGGTACAGCCACCACATCATACATCCTCGCCACCTCATTCTTCCAATACTTCAGATCCGACACCTGCGTCCATTCCAGGCTATCCTTATGAATTGCATTGATCCAGGCCTGCTTTCCATTCTCCTGGTCCAGCGACACGCTCAACAAAGTAAAATTCCTGTCCTTATATAAATGGTAAGCTTTTCTGTAATTCGGATTCTCCTTCCGACACGGGCCGCACCAGCTTGCCCAGAAATCCAACAACACATATTTCCCACGGAAATCGGAGAGCTTTACGGGATGGCCGCTCGTATCGTTTTGCGTAAAATCAGGAGCCATAACACCGATGCCCGTCTTACGGGCCGTCTCGATACGTTTACCAAGCGCCTCGCCATCATGCGTGCTGCGTAACCGGGAAGACAAACCATTATACAATGGCCCGATAACAGCCGCATCGATATTCGCGCCGCCAGCATCATTTAAAGCCGGTATACTTCCATAATTATCCGGATGCTCAGCGGCAAACTGCCTGTCGAGAGCCTTCAACCGGCTAACAGCTGCCGCCTCCTCCGCCCAGATCGGATTGGTAAACGAAGTATCCTTACGCTTTTCTTCCGGCGCCAGCATGATCGCCGCATTCAGATCACCCAACTCGCCTATCGGTCCCGACACAAACTTCCGGTAGACCGCAACTTCATCGTTTACCTTCGAACCAGTGATGACAGCCTTTTTAACCGAGTCGGCCGTCCTGATATTGAGGACGCCCTTTTCCATATAAAAGTAGAGCATATCGGGCCGGTGTCCATTCCCATATCCGAAACCACGGTTGTCCAGCCACAACCGCGCCGCGACAGGATAGGCAACCTTTTCATGTAACACCGCCTTTCCGCTGCTGATATCCGCAGAGTCCAGGTGATACTGGTCATTCTCATTCCAGGTGACATACACCTTGTATGCTTTAACGCTTCCAATATCAACTTTGAGGGTACAATCGCCGCCCGCCTGCGACCAGCCGCAGAAAGGCGATAAAGCCAAAATACAAAACAGGTACTTTTTCATCTTTACGTATTTAAAAGAGTATAAACCCCGGCCACGAAACAACGCGCTCCCCGAACCGCAAAACCCGCCGCCCGCAGCCAGGGCAATCGAAAACTAATATCCGGGATTCTGATTGAGATTCACATTCGCATTCAACTCCGTCTGTGGGATCGGGTATAGCGACAGGTAAGACTGCCAGGGCGTAGTCTTATCTACCGGATAAACCTCGTCGGCACGCTTCACCGAAGGATTTGCAATGCCCGGCCACCGCTTCATATCCAACCAGCGATGACCCAACTCTGCAAAGAACTCGATCCTGTTTTCGTGCTCGATTGCCGTAACCAGACTGGCCTTGTCATTAGCAGTTGTATTCGCCAACCCTGCCCTGGCGCGAACCACATTGATATCGGCGGCAGCATCGGCATAAGCACCCTGCTGCATACGCGCCTCCGCCCGGATCAGGTACTGTTCCGACAAACGAAGAACCTGCGCATTCTCTACCGATCCGATCGCTCCGACATAATGATACTTATAGTAACAAGGATAGTTTATCCCATTGTACACTTTTATCTTCACCCAGCTTGCAGCGCGCAGATCCCCCGTCTCAAAGGCCGCATAAAGACTATCGCTCAGCACAAAATAGGGCGTCGTAGCAGTCGATGACCCACACATCGTACTCGCCGTCCAGGCAGAAGTTAGCGCCGGAACATATTGCAAAATACCTTCTGAACTTCCCGCCAAAAAAACCTTTGTCAGATCAGTCACCAAAGAGAACAACCCCGCATTGTCAATGACCGCAGATGCCATCGACTCGGCCTGCGCCCACTTGCTCCTGTATAGATAAACCCTTGCCAGCAAAGCCTTTGCAGCCCAGGTTGTCGCTCTTGTCTTATTCCCGCCGTAATAACTGAAGTCAGAAGGCAGCTCCGCGATCGCATCGGTCAGATCCTTTTCGATCTGGTCATATACGGTGTTTACACTATCCCTCGGCTGGCTGGTGGTCGTCTGCACATTTGTTGAAAGCACCAATGGTACCGCCCCATATTCATTGACAAGATAGAAATAACAAAGGGCCCGCATAAACTTGGCTTCACCTGTCGTTCGCGTCCGGTATGCCAGCGGTAAGGAAGACGTGCTGTCCCCCTGCATCAGCGAATTGGACGAATAGATGACGCCATACATGCTGATCCAATAATTATCGATAAAGATATAAGTGGGAGTATACGCGTTTTGCGTAAAAGGATCGTAGGAAGTAAAAGGAAAATAATATCCTTCATCCGCCGAAAGGGCGTTGTAAAACGTAGTAGCCGTCCCCATATCGGATTGAGGATAGCCATTGGCAGCCTTGCTATACATCCCATCGACAGCAGCCTCCGCCGTCATAGAATCGGTAAAGACACTCGAAGTTACCAGCTGGTTTTCAGGGGCGCTGATCTCAATCAATTTCTTACAACCTGTCAGACCAGCCGTCGCTGCCAACAAGCCTAGTATACATATAGAAGTGATCTTTTTCATTTTCGAAAGAATTAAAGTGAGCAATGGATACCAGCTATGACCCTCCTGAGCGGCGGCAGTGAACTGCTCCCCGTCTCAGGATCAAAGCCAAAGTAATGAGATGCCGTCAGCAGGTTCTCCCCTCTTACAT
Source organism: Chitinophagales bacterium (assembly GCA_015654595.1). Lineage (GTDB taxonomy): Bacteria > Bacteroidota > Bacteroidia > Chitinophagales > Chitinophagaceae > Puia. The sequence continues at coordinate 6,891 of JAATGQ010000003.1, forward strand.
AGATTTCCGCCGATTTGATCTTCAACGGCTTCAGCAAGGCCCTGGAAAAATCATACGAAAGACTGACATTCTTCAGCCGGATAAAACTGGCATCGGAATACATCGCGTCCGAATAAACATAATAGCTTGTATAAGCCTTGTATGCCGCACTGGCCGTACTGGCCGAAGGCACAAAACCATCCGAAAGAACATGGGTATCCTGGTTGTACATCAGCCCGGGCATATTTTGGTTTTGCGCCCTGATGTTTCCTTTCAGCTGCTTGACGAACTGCAACAGAAAATCCAACTGGAACCTGCTATAACTAACTGTATTGCTAAACCCTCCATAAAATTTGGGAGTGGCAACGCCAATCTCTTTGAAGTCTCCTTTCAGCATTTGCGAAAGCCCCTGCGAGATCACCCCATCCTTATTCAAATCCTGGACAGTAGCGACTCCATTCTGAAAACCCGTGAAATGATACCCCGTAATCATATTGATCGGCTTGCCTACGATAAACGTATAGGCATAAGCCGTTTTAGCCAGTCCGGGGAAAGATACCAGCTTATTATGAGGCGCAGTGAGGTTGAACGAGCTTGTCCAGGAAATAGTCGACCCCTTCACATTGATCGTCTTTAGTTCAAATTCCCAACCCGCACTTTCCACCAGGGCCGGCAGATTTGCCTGGTAAGAAGTAAAACCCGACTGCGATGCCAGCGGTGAACCGATCAACTGGTCATTGGTACGACTGCGGAACCAACTGGCCGATGCCAGGATCCGATCATGAAAAAATCCTGTTTCCAGGGCGATGTCAATCTTGCGATTCGTTTCCCAACGGTAGTTGGGGTTCGCACTACGCGCAGGATTGATGCTCGATGCGCCATAACTGTAGGGCAAAATGGAATAAGTGGACAAATAGCCATAGTCGGCAATCTGGTCATTCCCGATCGTTCCATAGCTCGCCCGCAACTTCCCAAAACTCATCCAGGGAGCCGCCTGCCTCATCCAATTCTCGCTTGTAAAGATCCATCCTGCACCGACGGACCCAAAATCACCCCACTGGTGATTGGGTCCAAAGCGGCTTGAGCCATCCCTCCTTCCCGTTATATTCAACAGGTAACGATCCATCAGGATATAATTGATACGGGCAAAACCCGACGCATACTTATAATCGGTATAACCGCTGCTCTTGTATGAGATCGTAGACGCCGCCGACAAGGTAGTCAAAAGGTGATCGCTCGAAAAGCCCGTAGCATTGATATAGAAAGGTTGTACAAAATTTGACCGCTGCCAGGTGCCGCCTACCAAGGCAGTCAGCTTGCCCTTACCCAGTCTCCTTATATACTCCAGTTGCGGCTCTATAATATAGCTCTCTACATAGTTCGTCGAAAAAGACGCCGAAGACTGCGGCGAATTGGCAGGGTTCAGCGCCGACTTTGGCTCCAGCAGCGTATTGCTCTGGTTGATCTTATTATAACCCAGGCTGACCTTGGCATTCAAACCCGGTATGATCGTGTAACGAAGCGTCGTATTCGCCAGCAGGTTATCCGATCGGAACTGCGAAGATTGCAACAGGTAGGACATCGGGTTGATAAATCCACCCGTCCAGTTGAGCGTTCCATTGGCATTGTACAAAGGATAATCAGGGGGAAGATTATAGACCCTCAACGTCATATCCGCCAGCGATTGGTTATTCGACTCCTTTGTATAGAAGGCAGATGCCGTCATCAAAAACCGGCCGTCGGCAGACGTATTGTCAACGCTCAGGTGAGCGGAATATCGATTATATCCCCAATTACCCGGATAGACCGTAGACTCGTGACGGATCGTATTGGAGAACAAATAGTGGAGACGCTGATCTCCGCCGGATAAGGTGGCCGATATATCCGTTTGATGCGCCGTACCGTCGAGAAACTTTTTATCGAAATTGGTAGACTTCGTCGTATCCCAAACCGTGAGATCAGGCGCATTGCTGGCGTTTGGCGTGATATTGTCATTCGCAAAAGCCGCACGCCGCATCGCCAGATACTGATGAAGATTCATCATCTGCATCAGACGAGTGGACTTGCCGATGCCGGAATAGGCATTCAGGTCAAATTTTGTTGCGCCGGCCTTTCCCTTTTTTGTCGTGATAAGGATCACGCCATTTGCGCCGCGCGATCCATAGATAGCCGTTGCATCTCCATCCTTTAACACAGAAATACTTTCGATATCACCAGGATTGATCGAGTTCATCGGATCGACCTGTCCCGCGGCGCCCTCTATACTGCTATAGGTCGAAGAACCCAGCGCATTGATGGGCGTTTCGTTAAAAGGTACCCCATCGATAATATACAAGGGTAGCTTTCCGCTGGAGATCGACAACTGGTTACGAATAGACGTACTCATCTGCGCGCCGACAGCACCGCTGGACTGAGAAATAAAAAGCCCCGGAACCTTGCCCTCCAAAGCCTCGAGTACATTGCTCACCGGCTGATGACTGATCTCCTCGGCGCTGACCGATGAAACACTCCCGGTCGCCAGACGCCTGGTTGTCGTACCATAGGCAATGACAACCATCTCATCCAGACCCGACACTGACCGTACAAGGGTAATTTCTCCCATCGATCCCACACGAAGCATGTCCGCCGTAACCCTTACCATCTTCGGCTCATAGGAGACAAACGTAAACATAATCACATCCCCTTCCTTGGCTGCTATGATAAAATGACCCTCGGCATTTGTTTTAACGATGACCCTGCCGCTGTGGATGACAACCGAAGCGCCTGCCAAAGGTTTGCCTTCAGGATCACGCACATAACCCGAGACCATGATCGGATCGGCAAATAGCAGTTCCACTGGGGCGGCGGAAGATGGAACATCCACCCGTTCCAGGCGGACGACGTTTTCCGACTCCTTTAGACTCCAGGTCAGCTTTCTTTCCCTGACCAGCATGTCCAGTACCTCAGCGACAGGCTTATCCTTTGCCGATATCGATACCACCTCCTTCTCAATAGCAGGCGTCAGCTCATACATGATGATCAGACCCGACTTCTGTTCAATAGCCTTTACAACCGTGGAAAATGCAGCATTGTGATATTCCAGGGTGATTGATTTCTTTATCTTCTCCTGCCCATGACCGGGCGCAGCGATCAATAACTGCACCGTGCCAAAGACGATCATAAATAAAAAGACGCTTAATCTCATTAAATGCAGCCAGTTAACTTGTTTTACAAAAAGGGCAATAGCACGCCCCCTACAAAAAATCCTTCTTTTTTGCATAAATTGCAACTGTTTGAAATGTTACCTGTAATGTTTCGGACCTACCCCTCCAAGCTTCCCAGGGCCGAGGGGTTTTTTAATGGCTATTACGCTACCGCGAGCGCGCGTGTAAGAGTGTCATAAGCTTTAAGTTTTGGCGTTTAAAAAATGGGCGGCAGCAATGCTAAACAAGTGAATGGATTAGCAGTTTAAGAAATGTTTCAAAAAGGAGACAGAAAAACCTCCCCCTTTCACTAGTCAGGTTCGAAAAAAATAATAATTTCTTCAATTTTCATCCATCCATCCGAAAAGCAATTAAATTTGGTATTCGCCCCTCCGTGTACACCGCAATCATGCCGGACAACTATTCAGACAATAAAACGCTGCTTCAAAGCCTTGGGAAAAACGATCTCAAGGCCTTCGAATACCTCTATCAGCAATCCCGAAACCGGCTCTTCGTACTCGCACTCTCCATCCTTCACGATGAAGAAGCATCCAGAGACCTGGTGCAGGACTTCTTTATAGACCTCTGGTACTTCCGCGTCTTCGAAAACATTACGGTATCCCTGAACGCCTACCTCTTCCAATCCGTCCGGAACAGGGCATATAATAGTCTAAGCAAACTTCAGACACAGGAAAAACTAAAACAGCGCTACCAGCCAACCGAACAGGAAACCAGCTATCCGTTGGAAAATGAAGAACTTGGCCAGGTCATCAACCGCGCCATCGACCAACTCCCCAAAATGGCCGGTCAAGTCTTCCGGATGCAATACATCGAACGCCTGACCCATGTGGAGATTGCCCAAAAACTGGGGATCAGCAAACATACAGTCAGCAACCATATGAACCGGGCTTTAAAAGGCCTCCGATCTACCCTGAAGAAAAATCTATAACCAACTAGTGAACCCAACCCAAAAACCTGTCTTATAACTATGGCACACATTTCTGATCACCATCAATACCTCTTTCTGGGCAAACTCACCCACTCCCTGAGCCCCGAAGAAGACCAGGAATTGCAGGAGCTGTTCGCTCATGATGATCAGGCACTGGAAGCCTATAATGAGCTGGTTCGTCAGCTGCCGGAGGAACAGGTTGCACAATCTTTCAGCCATCTCGACTCACCCGGTTTCTGGGAAAACCTGCCCGGCCAGATCAGCGAACAACAGACGCTGGTCCGTCAGTCAAAGATCCGCCGAACGATCGCCCTTTCCTCGATTATTTCACTGCTCGCCATTGGCAGCTGGCTGTTCCTCGCCCACCATAACCGATCCGACTCCCGCAATCTGTCGCCCTTGCTTGCCACAGCAAACCACCCAGCCATCGAACTCAAACTCGCAGACGGCACCACCGTAGACCTCAACACCGTCCAGGGCAACCTGAAAAAAGGACAACTCGTCATCAACAACCACGACCACGCGCTTAGTTATCAATCCGCCGAACCCGCATCCGGCCCTGCCTCGGGCACAAACCTGGGAGAAAACCCTGCTACCCCCCCTCCGACCCGGATGAATACACTGTCCGTCCCCGTCGCGATGGACTACAAGATCACCCTCGGCGATGGCTCGGAAATATGGCTTAACTCCGCCAGCAGCCTTAGCTTTCCAAGCAGTTTTACCAGCGAAAAACGCGAGATTACTCTCACAGGAGAAGCCTGGTGCAAAATTGCACCGCATCCCGGCCAACCCTTTATCATACATCTGCCGGATAATACAATCGAAGTAACAGGCACCGAATTCAACGTAAATACATATACTCCCAATACCGTCAAAGTTGCCCTGGTCAACGGCGGCGTCAACCTCCTGTCCGGCGCCAACAAAGTCAAAGTAAATCCCGGCTTCCAGGCCATATCAAAAGCAGGAGCAATCAATCAGGCTCCCTTCGAAGAAAGAAAAGTTCTGTGCTGGAGAAAAGGTATGTTTATATTCGAAGCGTCAGGCCTCGACGAACTATCCCCCGTTCTGGCCCGCTGGTATGGGATCAAAACCCAACTGGACAATCCAACCCTCGCCAACAAAAAATTCTTTGGCGTCCTCGACAAGAACAGACCGCTCAATTCCTTCCTCGACGACCTCAAATCCATCTCGGACATGAACTACTATTTCGATAACAAAGGCGTGCTTCACTTCACAACGCAGCCGCACTGATCCTGAACCGCCGCAACAGCTCCAGCTCCCCGGATCCTAACCTCCCCGCCGGTGCCCCCCGGGCCCTAACCTCCCCACACGGCCCCACCCCCCCTCACCCAACTCCCCCCCCCTCCCCCCCC
>JAATGQ010000251.1 GCA_015654595.1 Chitinophagales bacterium
CGCTTACTGGATCGGCATCACCAATATCGACCCGATCAAATACGACCTGCTGTTCGAAAGGTTTCTCAACCCGGACCGTAAGTCAATGCCCGATATCGATACCGACTTTGACGATGAAGGCCGTCAGCGCGTCATCGAATACGTCGCCAAGAAATACGGAAAGAACCAGGTGGCCCAGATCGTCACTTATGGTACGATGGCTGCCAAGATGAGTATAAAGGACGTTGCGCGGGCGCTGGATCTGCCGCTGCCCGAATCGAATGCGCTGGCCAAACTGGTGCCGGAACGACCTGGTATCGAACTGAAACGCGTGCTCCACGCCCCGATGACCGCCAAGGACGGAGAAAAATCGCTCGAAGAAAAAGAAGGCGTGAGCCCCGACGATCTGACCAATGTCAAGCTCATCCGCGAAATCTATAACGGCAACGACATCCGAAGCCGCGTCCTTCACGAAGCCGAACGGCTGGAAGGATCGGTCCGCAACACCGGTCTCCACGCCGCGGGTATCATCATCGCCCCCGATGACCTGATGAACATCCTTCCCGTCTGTACCGCCAAAGACTCCGACCTCCTGGTGACGCAGATCGAAGGAAGCGTGATCGAAGAAGCCGGCGTTATCAAGATGGACTTTCTTGGTCTGAGAACCCTGAATATCATCAAGACGGCGCTCGAACTGATCAAAGAGAACTACAATATCGATATCGTCATCGACGACATCCCACTCGATGACGTCAAGACCTACGAGCTTTATCAACGCGCAGAAACAGTCGGCACTTTCCAGTTTGAAAGTCCCGGTATGCAGAAATACCTCAAGGACCTGAAGCCCGATGCCTTCAAAGACCTGATCGCGATGAACGCCTTGTATCGTCCGGGCCCTATCGCATATATCCCTAACTATATCGACCGCAAACACGGACGCGAACCTATCGCATTCGACCTTCCCGAAATGGAAGAATACCTCGGCGATACATACGGCATCACCGTCTACCAGGAACAGGTAATGCTGCTGGCTCAAAAGCTGGCCGGCTTCTCCAAAGGCGACGCCGACGTCCTGCGTAAAGCCATGGGTAAAAAACAAAAGGCCGTCCTGGACAAGATGAAGAGCCAGTTCGTCAAGGGCGCAGTTGCCAAGGGACACAGGGAAGAAGCCCTCAACAAGATCTGGACCGACTGGGAGGCCTTTGCCCAATACGCGTTCAACAAGTCGCACTCGACCTGTTACGCCTTTGTCGCCTATCAGACTGCCTACCTCAAAGCGCACTACCCGTCCGAATACATGGCCTCCGTGCTGAACCATGCCGGCAGCATTGAAAAGATCACCTTCTTCATGGAGGAATGCAAACGCATGGGGCTGAAAGTTCTCGGCCCGGATATCAATGAATCCCGGCAAGGCTTCTCCGTAAACCAGAAAGGCGAGATCCGCGTTGGACTGGGCGGCCTTAAGGGTGTTGGTGAAGCAGCGGTGGAAAGCATCACTGCAGAAAGGCAGCAGAATGGGCCTTATACGTCCATTTTTGACCTGATCAAACGGATCAACCAGCGTACCGTCAACAAAAAGACCTTGGAAAATCTTGCTTACGCGGGCGCCTTCGACTGTTTTACCGAGTTCCACCGCGCCCAATATTTCCATATCCCGCAGGGTGACAGCTCCACTGGGTTGGAAAAGATCATCAAATTTGGCAACGTCTACCAGACTAATGCTACCCAGACAACCAATAGCCTCTTTGGCGACATGGCGATGCCCGAGATTGCGGTCCCTAAGATACCGTCCTGCGAACCCTGGTCTCTTACCGAACTGCTGGAAAAAGAAAAAGACGTGACGGGGATGTTTATGAGCGGCCATCCGCTGGACCATTTCAAATTTGAAATGAACCACTATGGCATCACCAGGCTCAACGAGTTCAACGAGTCAAAAGATCTGGTAGGAACGACCGTCGCTCCCGGAAAAGTTTACCGGCTGGCAGGATTGGTCATCGACGCCCAGCACCGAGTCGGCAAAACCGGCAAACAATTTGGGGTACTGACGATAGAAGATTATAGCGGAAAGACTGAATTTATGCTGTGGAGCGAGGATTACGCCCGCTACTCCAATTACCTGGAAAAAGGCAAGAACCTCTTTATCACCGGCGCCTTCCGCCAGCGCTTCAACCAGAACCAATACGAGTTCCGCATCGAGAAGATGATGTTGCTCGAAAGCATTAAACCCTTGCTGACCAAACAGTTGATCATGGATATCGAGGCCCGGTTCATCAATCCGGCGATCGTCGAATTCCTTGACGCCAACATGAAGAAATACCCCGGCAAGGCAGGTCTGAAGTTCAATATCGTGGAATCCAAGAGCAAGGCGCGCGTCAGTCTCTTTACGATGGGATCGGGCTTTGAAATGAATGACGAGTTGTCTGCTTTTCTGGAGAGTACGCCAGAGCTGGAGGTGCAGGTAATCACAGCCTAGGCTCCCAGCCGCTGTTTCAATGCCGCCGGAGGGTTGTCTGAAAGGATGACAGAATTGCTGATAGGCTTATTCAGAATGTCTGTCGGCGCCCCGACAGAAAAGTTCACAAAATTAGTTGACATTTGTATCGTAAATAAAACAAACACACATAAAAAACACTCATTATGGCTTTAGAATTAACTGACACCAACTTCCAGGAGAAGGTCATCTCTTCCGATAAACTGACTATTGTTGACTTTTGGGCAGAATGGTGCGGCCCCTGTCGCGCAATCGGACCGGTTATCGAAGAGTTGTCGAAAGAATATGATGGCAAGATCAATGTCGGTAAAGTTAATGTAGACCACAATCCACAACTTTCCGTAAACTACGGTATCACCAGCATCCCTGCTATCCTCTTTATCAAGGACGGTAAAGTAGTCGACAAGCTCGTAGGCGCACAGCCAAAAGGAAATTTCGTAAAGAAGATCGAATCACATATCTAAGAAATATACAGCATAAAAAAAGCCCTGCGTCTGCGGGGCTTTTTTTATTAGTGGCGGTCGTTTTCCATTAGTGGTGCCAGTGCTGCTCACGTTCAAAACGTTCATGATCGAAATTGCGATCATGATAATAAGCATGATACCTCTTTTCGAACGTACGGTGATAGTGTTCATAGTAAACACGATCCTTGTAGTGGCCATGCCATTTCGGGTAGTTGTAATACTGATACCCGGGATAGTCCCTTTCCAGTTGAACATCAACGTGAACCTGAGAATAGGCAGCCGTTGTTACCAGGCTGGCGACAACGATCAATGCGAGAACAAGTAGCTTTTTCATACTGTCGATTTTTTGTTAGGAAATGATTCTCATGGGTTAGAACGCATAAATTGCCCCGAATTTAACTTTGGACGGTTAAAATGCTATTAAAACCGTGCCAGCCCCCTACCCGTGGGCTACTTTGCCCTCTAACTTCTCCGGCACATGCCTGTACCGGAAGACCAGCGGAAAAACGATCCCCAGCAGCAGTGCATAGCCCGCAAACGTAAACCAGATATGCGTCCAGTCCTTTACCCCATTGACCGTAAAATGATCGACAACCCAGCCGCTGCCCAGCCCTCCTAAGAAAGCGCCCAGTCCGTTCGTCATGATCATAAAAAGCCCTTGCGCGCTGGCCCGGATAGTGATGGGGGCTTCTTTCTCGATGAAGAGCGATCCGGAGATATTGAAAAAATCGAAAGCCATTCCATAGGTGATCATCGACAGGACCAGAAAGATCAACACGCTGCCAGGGTTGCCAAATCCAAACAGCCCAAACCGGAATACCCATGCAAATATGCTCATCAGCATTACCATCTTGATCCCGAAACGGCGGAGGAAGAAGGGGATCGCCAGGATGAATAAAGTCTCGGAGATCTGCGAGACGGATTCAAGGACATTCGGATGACGGACCGCAAACGTATCCGCATATCCTTTTGAAAAGTCATTCAGAAAAGGGACGCAAAAGGCGTTGGTGATCTGAAGAGCAGCGCCCAGGAACATCGCAAACAGAAAGAAGACGGCCATCTTCCTCTTCCTGAACAACACGAAGGCATCCAGTCCGAGAGAAGAACTAAGCGTCTTCTTTTCAGTTGCCGGGACGGGTGTGCAACCAGGCATCGTGAATGCATAGATCCCCAGGATTAGCGCGCTGCCGGCACTGACATACAGCTGCATCTTACTGACCGTCCAGTGCGAAAGATCTACCATCCACATCGCGCAGATGAATCCAACCGTTCCCCATACGCGGATAGGAGGAAAATCCTTGACAATATTGTGCCCTTTCTTTTCCAGCACGATATAGGAGACCGTATTGTTCAACGCGATCGTCGGCATATAAAACATCGCGTTCAGCAACATGACGATATATAAAGTAGGATAATCCTGGATGGTAGAGGCGTACAACAAGAGACAGGCGCCGATCAGATGGCAGATACCCAGTACCCGCTCGGCATTCATCCAGCGGTCGGCAATAATACCCAAAAGCCCGGGCATGAATAAGGACGCGATTCCCATCGTTCCGTATACGCTGGCGACCTGGCCGCCGGTAAAATGTAAGGTGCTGAACATATATCCCCCCATAGAGATCAGCCAGGCGCCCCAGACAAAAAATTCCAGAAAGTTCATTAAAACCAGACGAAACTTGATACTCACGCAGTATTTTTTAGTTGGACCAAAGATCGATGGATCGATAGGGTAAGATACAGCATTTAGGCGACTAAATATGTCATTCCGGGGGCAAAAGCGACAAAATAGCGGGGTCCTGGTTAACCGACATTCCCTAATTTTGTTTCATAATCAGAAGAGCATGAGTACAAGTATTCCTCAGCTGCTGACCACCGTCGACAGCCAATTACGACAGATAGGAGAAAAGATCCTGGCCGAAGAAAGAATAACCCCGGAAGAAGGAGTTGCCCTCTTTGAAAAAGGGAGCCTGGCCTTTCTTGGCGCGCTGGCCAACCACGTCCGCGAGAGAAAGCATGGCGACAAGACCTATTTCAACCGGAACTTCCATATCGAACCGACCAATGTCTGCGTATATACCTGCCATTTCTGCTCCTATTCCCGCGTCTACGCTCACCGTGACGAAGGCTGGGAACTCAGCCAGCAGCAGATGATGGATATCGTAAAAAGCTATGACGGAAAACCCGTTACCGAAGTCCATATCGTAGGCGGCGTACATCCCAAAATGAACCTCGAGTTCTTCGCCGAACTGCTCCGCAAGATAAAAGAGCACCGGCCCGAACTACATATAAAAGGTTTTACAGCCGTAGAGTTGGATTATATGTTCCGCAAAGCAAAGGTTTCCGTTACAGAAGGGATGAAGTATCTCCACGCTGCGGGTCTGGATTCTATGCCCGGCGGCGGCGCCGAGATCTTTCACCCCGACGTCCGCAACGTCATCTGTGCCGATAAAGTAGATGCCGACGGCTGGCTCGAAATCCACGAAGCCGCCCATAACGAAGGCATGCACACCAATGCCACGATGCTGTACGGCCATGTCGAAACTTATGCGCATCGCATCGATCATATGGACAGGCTGCGCACATTGCAGGATAAGACCGGTGGATTCAACACCTTTATTCCGTTGAAATTCCGTAATGGCGACAACGACATGAGTCATGTCGCCGAAACCTCGGTCATAGAGGATATGAAGCTGTATGCCGTTGCCAGACTCTATATGGATAACTTTCCTCATATAAAAGCCTACTGGCCTATGCTTGGCCGTCAGAACGCACAGCTGACCCTGAGCTTTGGCGTCAACGATCTCGACGGAACCATCGACGATACGACGAAGATCTATTCCATGGCGGGCAGCGAAGAGCAGTCCCCCAGCCTGTCGACCGCACAACTCGTGTCGCTGATCAAACAGGTCGGACGCGAGCCTGTGGAGCGCGATACGCTCTATAATGAGGTCCGCAATTTCAAAGACGTGGACATCAATACGATCGAGCTCGATCCATCGCTCAACTAATAGAAACGGGGCCTCAGTGAGAGCCCCGTTCTTTTTTATTTTTTCGGCTGTTGCCGGAGGATCAGCATTCTTTTAATCCCAACGGGATCTGAACGGCGAGCCCGCCGTCGGACGTTTCTTTGTATTTGCTGTTCATGTCCTGGGCGGTATTCCACATCGTATTGATCACTGCATCCAGGGAAACTTTTGCAAAATCCGGGGTACTCTGCAAGGCCAGCTGCGAAGCCGTGATCGCCTTTATAGCCCCCATCGTATTGCGTTCGATACAGGGCACCTGTACAAGACCGCCTATCGGATCACAGGTCAATCCCAGGTGATGTTCCATCGCTATTTCTGCCGCCATCATGGCTTGCCGCTGCGCGCCGCCGATACATTCGGTCAGGGCCGCCGCTGCCATCGCCGAAGACACCCCGATCTCCGCCTGACAGCCGCCCATCGCGGCCGAGATGGTGGCCCCTTTCTTAAAGATGCTGCCGATCTCCGAGGCGGTCAGCAGGAACTGTATGATCCGGTCCTCGTACCAGCCATCACTGAAAATGACATAATATAAAAGTACCGCAGGTATCACACCTGCAGCGCCGTTGGTCGGAGCGGTGACCACCCGGCCAAAAGAAGCGTTCTCTTCATTGACCGCCAGCGCAAAACAGCTGACCCAATCCAGCGTATACTTAAATCCATTGCCTCCTTCGCGGATCGCCTTGATCCAGGAGTCAAAGTCGTCATAGCTGCGTCCGGCCAGCAGCTTGCGATTCAGCGAAGCTGCGCGGCGCTGTACGTGCAGCCCGCCTGGCAGCATCCCTTCCGCATGGCAGCCGCGGTATATACATTCCCGCATCACCTTCCATATATTCAGTATGCCCTGCCGGGTCTCTTCTTCCGGACGCCAGGCGGCTTCGTTCTCCATGACTATTTCGCTGATGCTCATCCCGGTCTTACGGCACCAATGAAGCAGATCCGCATTCGTGTCGATGGGAAAAGGCAGCTGCACTTCCGCCCCATGCGAGGTCGTTTCCCCTTCTTTCTTTACAAATCCACCGCCGATGGAATACCAGGTCTCCGCTATCTGCCGGCCATCTTCCCAGTTCGCCAGAAAGGTCACTGCATTGGGGTGAAAAGGAAGAGACTCCGAATAAAGAAAGGTGATATCTTCCGCCGGGTCAAAGACGACCGGCTTACTCCCGCGCACGTTCAATGTCTTGCTGTTCAGGATATGGGCGATCGTGGAATCGATCAGCGACACGTCAAACGTTACCGGGTCCTCGCCCGCCAATCCCAGCTGAATGGCAATGTCTGTTCCATGTCCTTTACCCGTCTTGGCAAGGCTTCCATATAATAAAACCTTAACGGCGGTCAGCTGATCCAAACCAAAAGGTATCAGGGCATCGGTAAAGCGCTGCGCGGCCCTCCAGGGTCCCAAAGTATGAGAACTGGATGGCCCGACGCCTATCTTAAACATATCAAAGACGGATATCGATTCGTGTGGCAAAGAAGATATGATTTTGCGCAAAGATATTGCCTTTCAATCAAGTTTATAACGGGAGAGACGAATGCACGGTGTGCATATCTTGTTTGGGCAATTTCAAAAAAAGATCGGCAACTTGCGGACTTTTTCGACTACTTTTGTTTTACTTCTCCGGTTTTCGTTTTTTATCCTTCTCCGCTGTTCCTCCATCGCGTCGTGTATCCCTTTCCGTCATCAAAAAGGCCCTATTCATCCGCTTATAGCATTAGTTTACGAAAAATATAAGATTACTAAGGGCAAACCTTGATAATTCGGAAACAGAACCATACATTTGATTGCAAACAATTGATTACCAAACATTTATAAAACTTTTTGACACCCAAGGTACAAATGAAAAATCAATTTAAATCATCCATAAATATTTCTGAAATATGCTTAAGCCAATAGATCAACAAAGGCTTGATCAGTTGAAAGCGGACCTCGAACTGCTTAATATCCGCTTTCCCGTTGCCGTGCTTGCAGAACGCATGAACACCAACAAGGGAAATTTAAGCGCATATTTAAATGGGAAGAAACCGATCAGCGATCAGTTTCTGGCAAAGTTTTATGAGGTCTTTAAAGAAGACCTTGCATATGTCACCGAAAACGTCGAAGGGGGCGAAGAAGAAATTGTCGAAGAAGACGAAGAAGAGCCGGAGCCGGAGCCGGCTGCACCGCCTTCCTCTACCTTGGTGACAGTGGAAAAAGCCTCGCTGGAAAACATTCAGTTCCAGTTGTATGCGATTACAGGTATGCTCCATGTGATCGACCTCCAGCAAAAGTCGTTAAACGATGGGCTGGTCTTTTCGGGCGTTGTTCTTCCCCGTAACAAGCGGGAAAACAGAAGAGAAGCCGGGGAAGGCTAGGTTCGGGTGGCAGGGCCGTGAACTACCGGCGATACTCTGGCTGACTTAGGGGCAAAAAAAAGCCCCGGAGAGGGTCCAGGGCTCCTAGCAGGTAGTTCATGGTTACTGCACATCAAGCAGATGTATAATTAAAAATCAGGATAGAATTGGCTGAAAGGGAAGAGGTCGATGGTCCCTTCTTATAATAGACAACCCCTATCCGAAGATTGCTGCAAGAAAATTAAAAAAAATTATATTTTTTTAATTTTACTTGTCGGTGTCACTTGTCTTTTCGTCCCCAGCGGGGTTTTCTTTGCCCGTCTCCTCTCTTTTTCTGCGGGCTAAAAGTTCCTGGTAACGCTGTTCGTATTGATCCCATTGATGTTTCTGGTAAAAAATTGCCGTGAACCCGACGATCAGCAGCAGGGCGATCAGCAGCACTGCCGGATTAAAATCGGCGCTGTTCGCCTCCATATCGGCCCGCCGGTACCAGCCCGAAGAAAAATTGATGACAATCGGGATGACAAACAACAGCCCTATCGGTATACCGACTAAAAACTGCCGGAAAGTCTTTTTCCGTCGCAGCCGGTTCTTTTCCCAATAGTCGATAAAATCCGATTCCTGCCTGGTCAACATACCGTAATTTTTGTCCGGCAAAGTTACACCTGAATGATTTACAGAGAAGTTTATTATCTTTAGCCCATCTCAAAATCCGCTCGGTTTGAAATTACCACAGCTTTTGTCGCAGTATTTATATCAGGCGCGAAGAATAGATTTGCCAGGTATCGGCAGTTTTACGCTGGATCCGGGGGCCGTGATTCCACAGGAATCCGACCGCAACGGGCAAGCGATTGCCACCGGCATCAGCTTTCGCGAAATAAACATTGCGGAACCAGACGATGCCCTTGTGACTTTTATAAAGGAGCACACCGGCAAAATGAAGTCCCTCGCTGCGGCCGATCTTGACTTTTTCCTGACTACAGGAAAACAACTGCTCAATATCGGCAAGCCTTTCTATCTGGAGGGGATCGGAACGCTGCTGAAAAACAAGGAAGGAAGGCTGGATTTCACGCCGGGTGAATATGTCGTTTCCAGACTCGAGGAACCGGCGCACGCCCAGCAGGAGAGAAAAACTTCTGCCTATGACGAGTCGTCCCGCGAACACGAAAGCGGTACAGCCAATGCCCGTCAGACGCTGCTGCTGGTGGCGATCGTCGCCGGTCTCATCCTCATTGGCTGGGGTGGTTACTACTTCTATAAGAAGAATACTTTTGTAGAACCTTCTTCTGCAACAAACGCCACCGGCGCTACGGTTATTCCGGATACTCCTTCGACAAAGACAGCTCCGCCGGTCAGCGTCGTCCCTGCAACCGATACGAGCAAAACAGCGGTGTCTGTAAGGCCTCCCGATACGACAGCACACGTTGCTACGCCAACCGTTCCGTCCGCGCCGGTTGCCGCGCAGCCGACGGTAACGCCGGGTGCGGGTGAGTCACTATACCGCTACGTGATCCTGGAGACAGACAACAAACATCACGCTTTGCGCCGTTACAATCAGTTGCTGGGATATCAGCTGAATATCAAAATGGATCAGAAGGACTCTGCCCATTTCAAGCTTTATTTCCCGATTTCGGCCGCGCCCAAAGACACTACTCATATCAAGGATTCGCTTGCTGACGTGTATGCGTCTCCCAGCGTCCATATCGAACAATAACCTTATCTGCCGATGACGCGCCAGCGTGTTGATGCCGCTTACTGGATCGATCGTTTACAGTTGACCGCCCATGTCGAAGGCGGCGCCTTTCGTGAGATCTATCGCTCGGATTTAGTGCTGCCCCGCCAGGATCTTCCCGCGGCCTTCAACGGCGATCGCAGCGCCTCCACCAGCATTTATTTCCTGCTGGCTAAAGGTCAATTTTCCGCTTTTCATCGTATTGCCGCCGACGAGGTATGGCACTTTTATTATGGTGATCCGCTGCTCGTTCATGAGATCACACCCGATGGCCAACTGACCACCCACCGGCTGGGCAGCAACCCCGAGAACGGGGAATCCTTCCAGACGGTCGTGAAGGCCGGCAGCTGGTTTGCATCGCTCCCTTCTCCCGGCAGCGAGTATGGACTGGTTGGCTGTACCGTAGCGCCGGGATTTGATTTTGCCGATTTCGAGCTGGCCGATGGCGCGGCGCTTTCTGCTGAGTTTCCGAAGCATGCGGAACTGATCCTTCAGTTGACAAGGTAGATCGTTGTACCGCCCTCTCCTGCTGGCGTTCCGGCTACTGCCCCGCCGACAGCGGCATTCCGCGATCTACATAGACGACGCCGTCCTTCATTACCAGTTGTACTTTCCGGATCGCCGAAATAGTTGCAGCCGGATTCCCTTCCACCACCAAAATATCTGCCGCGAGTCCCGGTCTGATCCTGCCAACCTTGTCTGCGATCCTGAACACATCCGCGTTGACCGAAGTCGCCGATCTCAGCACCTCCAGCGGCTTCATTCCATAGTCGGCCATCATCTCCATCTCTCTTGCGTTGTCCCCATGCGCAAAGACCCCGACATCCCCGCCCATACAGATGGTGACACCTGAAGCCAGCGCCTGCCTGAAGCTGGCCCGTTTGTCTTTTATCGACTGCGGTTCGGGATCGATCCCCTTCCGCCATCCGCGGTATTGCGCAATCGCGTCTCCCGCCGCCAGGGTCGGACAAAGCGCAATCCCTTTTGCCTTCATCGCGGCAAAAAGTTCCAGAGTGCCGCCCTCGCCGTGTTCGATCGTCGACACCCCGGCGGCTATCGCCCGCCGCATCCCTTCAGTGGTAGAGGAATGCACCGCGACTGGCCGGCCAGCGCTGGCTGCTACTTCCACCGCTGTCTTTAGCTCTTCCTCGGTAAAGGTGGCCGCAGCCGTATTGTTTATACCCCATCGATAATCGACATAGATCTTTATGATATCGGCTCCTTTACCGATTTGCATGCGAATTTCTTTTGTCAGCCCTTCCTTTCCATCGGCTTCGGCTGCCCCATGCGGCGACTCCTGGTCAACATTCAGTTTTGGGCCATAGCTCCCCGTTGCTACGATCGCCCTTGTTGCCGTCAGCATCCGGGGTCCTGGGATAACGCCTTTTTCTATGGCTTGCTTTAACCCCACATCATCATACATCGCCCCTTCGGTCCCCAGGTCACGGGTGGTCGTAAACCCGGCCTCCAGCATCTTCCGGGCGTGCACCGTTGCCCTGGCTGTCCGCTCGGCCCTCGACTCCTTTAACACCTGGTCGTTCCAGGAAACTTCATTATAGGGATGGAGAAAAAGATGGCTATGCCCTTCGATCAAACCGGGCAGCAGCGTCATGCCGCTCAAGGGATAATCCACCGTACCGGCCGGCGCCTTTACTGTTGCTGCCGGGCCTGCCGCCACGATCAGATTTGCATGGATCAATACCACCCATCCTTCGTGCAGCTGCTCGCCATCAAACACCCGATCGGGCCGCAACAAGTAATAAGCGCTGTCATGGGCGACACCAGCACTTCGAAGATCGCGGCTCCGGTCATTGAGCGATTGTGAAAAACAAAAGGAAAACGCCGTCAGACAAAAGAGGACGGCAAGGAATAGTTTCATCATGTATAAAAGTTACCTGTAAGATAACTAAACCATCTTACCTTTGCAAAATGGCAGAAGATCTCACTATCAGCAAAGGCACAAAGGAAGAGCAATATTCCTCCCTTCTCCCACAGATCGTCGCACTGATGGAAGGCGAAACGGACTTAGTGGCCAACCTGGCCAACGTTGTGGCTGCTTTGAAAGAGCAGTTCAGCTGGCTTTGGGTTGGATTCTATCTTGTCAAGAACAACGAACTCGTCGTCGGCCCTTTTCAGGGTCCTGTTGCCTGTACCCGCATCCGGAAAGGAAAAGGCGTTTGCGGAACCTGTTGGGAACAGGCAAAGACCATCCTCGTCCCCGACGTAGAAGCCTTCCCCGGTCATATTGCCTGCAGCAGCCTGTCCCGCTCGGAGATCGTTGTACCCCTTTTCGACAAGGGCGAAGTAGCCGGCGTCCTCGACGTCGACAGCGTCGACCTCAACGCATTCGATGCCGTCGACCAGCAATGGCTTGAAAAGATCGTCGCCGCTATTGCTTTATAATCCCTTAAAATAATTCATTAGGATAATCGTTAATACCAAAATACGTATACTTAAAACTATGATGAAGAAGCTCGTTAGCGCCTGTATGGGAATCGGAATGTTCGTTATGCAAGCAGCAGCCCAGGCGCCAGGTGTGCCGGCGCCCTCAGTGATCAAGGCCCGGAAAGAAGTGCCCGTCCTTTGTTACCACCAGATCCGGGACTGGAAAGCCACTGATTCCAAGGTATCCAAAGACTATATTATGCCCCCGGCCGACCTGAAGGCGCAGCTGAAGATGCTGCATGACAGCGGTTACCATACGATTCTGCCTGACCAGCTCTATGCTTACCTGACAAAAGGCGCGCCGCTGCCCAGCAAACCCATCATGCTCACCTTCGACGATACCGACGAGGACCAGTACACCGTGGCATGGCCCGAAATGAAGAAGTACGGGTTTAAGGGGGTGTTCTTTATCATGACCGTTTCGCTTGGCCGTCTCCCCCACTATATGACCAAAGACCAGGTCAAGGAACTGTATGCGGCGGGTAACGTGATCGGCAGCCATACCTGGGATCACCACAACGTGCGCAAGTACCAGGGCAATGACTGGACCGTGCAGATCGACAAGCCAACCAAACAACTCGAAGCCATCACCGGCTCTCCGATCAGATATTTCGCCTATCCCTTTGGTTTGTGGAATCCCCAGGCGCTGCCAGAGCTGCGTAAAAGGAATTTCATCATGGCCTTCCAGCTGGCCGACAAAATGGACCCCAACGATCCGCTGATGACCGTTCGCCGGATCATCGTCGGTGGAGGATGGAGCGTGAAGACATTCAGCAACGCGATCAACCGCGATTTTCACTAGGTCTTTAGTCCCCCCAAATAATAAAGGCCGCTTACGCGGCCTTTATTATTTGGGGTCTCTCTCACCGAGCCAATCCCGGAACCAGTAACCCGAGTTCTTTATCGTTCGCAATTGCGTTTCAAAATCCACATGGATCAGTCCAAATCTCGCCTTGTACCCTTCTGCCCATTCAAAATTGTCCATCAGCGTCCAGGCAAAAAAGCCTTTGATATTAACCCCTTCCTTCTTTGCCCTTAGCATAGCCAGCAGGTATTGCTGATAGTAGTCGATCCGATCCTGGTCATCGATCACTCCATTGTGGAGTGTATCGTTGAACGCCGCTCCGCTTTCACTGACAATGATCTCTTTTACGCCGCCATAAAGCCAGAACCGTTTCAGGATACGATAGAAGCTGTCGGGGTTGATCTCCCATCCCATGGCGGTATAAGGCACCTTGCGCGTCGAAGCCTTTACCTCCGAGGCCTGTACGATCGGGATCAGCGGGTTGTATCTGATCACCACCGGAAAGTAGTTCTGTATTCCGATAAAGTCAAAGTTGAACGCCATCCGCTCAGTATACTTCCAGCTGGTATTGTGCATTTCCAGTCGTTCCAGAAATTTAAAATCTTCCCGTGGATAGCCGCGGCCCAAGGCGGGTTCGATAAACAAACGGTTCATAAGGATATCCATCCGCTTTGCCGCCTGTATATCCTCCGGAGAATTGGTATACGGAACGATCTCCGAACAGGAAAAGCTCGTCCCGATATGCGCATTCTTTACGTATTGCCGTAATATCCTTCCACCCTCTGCCTGGGCCAGCGCCGCATGGTGGATCGCCGGCAAAAAGTTCGACAGCCCCATCCTGCCGGGTGCATGACGGCCAAGCATGTACCCAAGGCTCGTAAATCCAAAGGGCTCGTTGAGAACGATCCAGTCCTTTACCTTATCGCCATATTCCTGCGCAACCAGCGTCGCCCACCGCGTAAACCACTTCAGCATCAGGTGACTCGTCCAGCCTCCTTCTTTTTCCAATGCCTGCGGCAGATCCCAGTGATACAACGTAACGTAGGGCGTCAGGCCAAGTTTCAGACATTCGTCGATCACTTTGTGATAAAACGCGATCCCTTCCTTATTGACCCTCCCCATTCCTTCCGGAAGGATACGGGGCCAGGAGAGCGAAAAACGGAACACGTCGAATCCCAACGCCTTCGTCAGCAGAAGATCATCCTTGTATCGGTGGTAAAAGTCACAGGCGATCGTAGGCTTGCCCCCTCCTTTTATCTTGCCCTGTCTCCTGGAAAAAGTGTCCCAGATCGAGGGGCCCTTGCCATAACTGTTCCAGGCGCCTTCGTTTTGAACAGCCGCCATCGCTACGCCCCATTGAAAGTCATCCCCAAATTCCCTTGCTATCAGTCTGTGCAGGTGTTGAGCCACGCCAATGATTTAGTCCGCAAATTTTGTGTGAAAGAATGTTACGGCAATATTATTCTTTGGTTATGTTTTACAGGCGCAGGTCGGCGGCCGCCTCGGGGCTCATCCATTCGACGGAGAGGTCACGCCGGAACCAGGTCAGCTGGCGCTTAGCATACTGGCGGGTATCGATCTTTATCCTTTCCACGGCTTCGGCGAGGGTCGTTTTGCCGTCGAGATAGTCGAACAGCTCCTTATATCCAACCGTCTGTAACGCGTTGTGCGAGCGCCAGGGTTCCAGCGCTTTCACTTCATCCAGCAGTCCTTCGGCCATCATGCAGTCTACCCGGTCGTTTATCCGCTGATGCAGTACTTCTTTCGGGATCGTCAGGCCGATCGTTCTGATCCGGAAGGGGCGTTCCCTGGATTCTCGTTTCCGGAAGGAAAGGATCGACTGCCCCGTAAAAAGCCGGACTTCGAGAGCCCGCATCATTCGCTGCGGGTTGTGGATCTCTCCGGAGCGATAGAACTCCGGATCATACTTTTCCACTTCCTGCTGCAGCCAGCTCAGTCCCTTTTCTTCATAGTCCTGCTGGATCTGAAGTCTTAGTGTTGCATCGACAGCCGGAATGCTATCCAGTCCTTCCACAAAGGCTTTGATGTATAGACCCGTTCCGCCCACCATGACGGCTGTCGGGTTTTCGGTAAAGATCTCCCCTGTCCATTGCAGGGCCAGCGATTCATACATCGCAGCATTGACTTCGTCCTGGATAGAATGGGAGTTGATAAAGTAGTGATGAACCGCAGCAAGCTCCTGCGCAGAGGGTTTGGCAACCCCGATATTCAGCTCTCTGAAACACTGCCGGCTATCGGCCGAGATGATCTTTGTCCCGAGCCGTTGTGCGGGACGGACGGCGGCAGCAGTCTTTCCTACCGCCGTCGGTCCTACGATTATTATTACAGTTGGAGATTGCAAGCGCTTATACTATATCGTCCTCTTCACCAGTCGTTTCTTCGCTTTCTTCTTCATCGGAACCAGCGTCCTCCCCCTCCTCGCCAAACCCTTCGGTTCCCTTTGTCAGGTCGTACTTTTCTTCCATCTCGGTGAGCTTATCGCCAACCAGTCCCTTCGTGCCATATTGCGATGGCGCGATACCTTCCGTCTTCACGACAGCGGGATATTCCAGCTTTGGGTTCTCTTCTTTTGACACATTGATCAGTTCAACCAGGAAGCTCCAGTTCTTGACAAAGTCATAGACATAGATAAACTTCTGGTTCGGATCAAAGATCTCCGAACGGATCGCCGTCGCCTCCATCAACAAAGGCTCCGCTTTATACGATTTATCGTATTTTTCCAGCGTAATCTCCCTTCCCCTTTGCCAGTTGTCATTGCTGCGGTAAAAGGTTGCCTGATGTTTGCTATCAAATTCATAAGCCTTCAGAATGATCTGGTGCAGCTGTAAAAATGATTGCGTATGACGTACTGCCACATCCCTGTAAATGCTATCATCCTCTTCATAATAAACCCGGAATTTCAAAATAGCCATGACTAATTTGCAGTTTTGAGTTCACAAGATAAGCAAATTCAACAATTCTGGTAATTCACCCATTATTCCTGTTATTCACATACCAAATGCAGAAGCACTATTTTACCGCAGTCAGATTGAGTTCTGCCGCCTTCGTCATCATAAAGGCATAGGCCGCGTCCGTGTTGTTTTCGATGACTCCATCCAGGATCGCCTCGCGGATAGCGTTCTTTATCTCTCCGACGATCCTGCCTGGCGGCAGTCCAAACTTCTCCATGATCATCTCCCCTGTCACGGGAGGCTGCCAGTTGCGGATCTTGTCCTTCTCTTCGACTTCCTTCAACCGGAGGCGCACCATTTCAAAGTTTTCCAGAAAGCGTTTTACCTTCTGTTTGTTTTTCGAGGTTATGTCCGCTTCACACAATGTCATCAGTGCGTCGATGTCATCGCCTGCATCGAACAAAAGCCGTCGGATAGCCGAATCCGTAATGTTTTCCTTTGTAAGACTGATGGGCCGGAGGTGATATTCCACCAGCTTGCGAACAAACCGCATCTTTTCATTTTGCGGCAGCTTCAGCTTTGTAAATATTTTTGGCACCATCCTGCCTCCCACGACTTCATGTCCGTGAAAGGTCCAGCCGTGTTCTTTCTCGAATTTCTTTGTCGCGGGCTTGCCGATATCATGCAGGATCGCCGCCCAGCGCAGCCACAGGTCGTCCGTGTGCCGGCTGATATTGTCCAGCACCTGCAGCGTGTGATAGAAGTTGTCCTTATGCCCCAGACCGTCGATATATTCGGCGCCTGCCAGGTCAACCATTGCAGGAAAGATCAGCTGGAGCAGACCGCTTTTATACAACAGGTCAAAACCGATAGAAGGTTTTTGGCTCAGGATGATCTTGTTTAATTCATCGGTGATGCGCTCCTGTGATACGATCCTGATCCGGTGTGCATCTTCTTTTATCGCTTTGAAGGCAGCCTCGTCGATCGTGAAGTTCAGCTGGCTGGCAAACCGTATCGCCCGCATCATGCGCAGGGGGTCATCACTAAAGGTACGCAGCGGGTCCAGCGGCGTCCGGATGATCCGGTTCTGCAGGTCCTTCCGGCCATCGAAAGGATCTAC
>JAATGQ010000063.1 GCA_015654595.1 Chitinophagales bacterium
AAGTAGACGGTTTCGTCTTCGATCACAATATTGGTAATGATCCTGGCACCACCGGATTTACCCTTTCCTTTTGAAGCGATTGATAGTCTGATCTTATAGCAATTATTACCCAAAGACGTTCCTTGTTCGGGATTTTCTTTCAACTCTTTAACCAGAGCCAGAAGCTCTTTTTGGAGAGAATGGTACTTTTTAATAAGACGCTTTGCCTGCCGTTCAAAAGCAGATATAGTCTTAACTTTATAGGCCATTCAAAAAGTCCTCAGCGTTACGAGCTTTTTTCTTGCCTGCTTTTATAAGTTTCATTTCTTCGACGGCATCTTTAATATCAGCCCTGATGTCATTTTTACCATGCTTTTTAGCTGGACTTACATTTTTAAGTCCAAGGCTTTTTACCAATTCCATAAAGAATGGGTACTTTTTATCAGGAATTTCAACTGTTACTTGTTTCATGTACACGAATTTACTACGTTTTTAAGAATTGTTCAAGTTGCCTTTTAAACGAATATATCCCCCTTCACTGCATTTTAAAACCAATTCAACACTTGCAACAAATTGCTGACAATCAACATATTGAATATCGTATATATAATCTAACGAATACAAAATAAGATATAGATCTTTTCCTTAGGCTATCGGAATGAAAAGTTGCTTCGTTTTACTACATCCATCAACTTGTAAAGTCCGGCTAGATCTTCGAGGAAAAGGTTCGATGTAAAAATCTGTTCTGGGCACCTGAAAACCTTGAAAATCATTGATTTTCAAGGTTTTTTTCTTTTTTAAAACTTTAAACGGTTACGCAAAGAGGGGACGAAAGCCCCCTCTTTGTGTTTTAAATTCTCCTATGTTAATTCTTAAAAATCTCTTCCAATTTTGCATCGATTAGATCGGTGTCTCCGACAACACGGGCAATGACGCGTCCTTCCCGGTCCAGTAATACCTTTGAAGGGAAGGCTTCGACTTCATAGCTTTTTACGATATCAAAGTCTTTTATCCCATCGGCGTTCAATACCTGCACCCAGGGGAGGCCATCCTCGGTCACGGCTTGTTTCCATTTCTTTTTCATTGCTTCTATATCGCCTTGCAATTCCTGGTCGACGCCTACGATCTCCAGTCCTTTGTCCTTGTATTTGGCATAGAGTGCTTTCAGGTGCGGGTGGCTTTGACGACAGGGATGACACCAGCTGCCCCAAAAATCGACAAGCACATACTTTCCATGAAAATCGGAAAGGTGGATTTGTTTCCCGTTGATATCGGTCCTTGTAAAGTCGGGAGCAACGGTGCCGGTCATTTTTGCCGCTTTTCTGACACGATCGATCCTATCGCCGATGCTCTTTGCCGTCGATAGGCTTTGAACGTCTGGCGAAAGCTGTTCAAACAGCGGGATGATCAGGGCCGTGTCCATTTCTCCTCTGTAGTTGTCATAGATGAGGTTAGTCAGCAGGTAAGCGCCTACGGGCGATTGCCGATACTTCTTTACCATGGCGGGCATGACCTCGCGTTTTAGCAGCGTGTTCAGCGAATCTATGCTTTTATTGGCGGCCTGTTGATGTATGGTATCCTTTTGGCTGGCGTATTCTTTTGCCTCGGTAAAGAGGGCGGCCATTTGTTTACGGTAAGGGCCGATCTCGGTTTGGCTTGCCGCAAAGTCGTCGGAGATCGTCGAACCGGTCCGGACGGCGTCTTTCAACGATTTCTTTCCGGTTATGGTGATCTCTCCCGCCTGTAAATATAGTCTAAGAGAATTATCCTGGCTTGCTGCTGAGGACTTAAAGTCGGGGCCGGCATATAGGGTGGCAATAAATGGTTCGCCTATCGTATCCTGGAATACGACGGATCCATGTTCCAGCTTGCGACGTTGATTCACCGGCTTTCTCTGAACCATATCGTAGTAGGACAACACCACCGAATCCTGGGATTCTTCCAAGGTGACTTTGAGTGTCACGATGCCGCTGTATTTCGTCTGCGCCAATAAAGGCGCCGTGCCGACCAGCAACAGGAATGTTAAACTTGCAATAGTCTTCATATAAATCGTTGATATGTTTTTATTAATACCCGGTATTTTGAGTCAGGTTAGCGTCGTTGGATATTTCCAGCGAAGGGATAGGATACAAGGCAGCGGTGGACTTCCATCCTGTTTTTTCAACACTCAGTACAGCATCGGCCCGATTGGTGCGTTTGAGATCGTACCAGCGGTGTCCGAGCTCACAGAAGAGCTCGATCCTCCTTTCCTGTTCTACGGCCAGTAACAGATCGGCCTGTGTTGCAGCGGTCGTATTACCAAGCCCTGCCCGGTTTCGGATGACGTTGATGTCTGCCGCTGCGCCATCGGTATTGCCTTGCTCGGCCCGGGCTTCTGCGCGGATCAGGTATTGTTCTGCCAGCCGCAGATAGACATACGCTTCGGCGGAGCTGCCGGTGGTAGCATTCATATTCTTGTATTTGTAAGGGTAGTAACAGGTTGTGCCTCCATAGTTAAGGGAGCGTACCCAGGTAGTATACCTTGCATCGCCGGGCTCGAATGCATTTACCAGGTTATCGGTCATCACCATCCAGGGAGTCAGCAATAATGTATTGTAAAAGACATACTGCCAGGCCAGGTTGTTATACCCTAAATAGATACTGCCGCTGGCGGTGCCATCCATCTGGAAAATAGCTTCGGTATTGTCTTTTAGGAATACATTGCCAATATTGGCTGTGGATTGCAGGGCATACAAAGAAGACTGGTTGATTACAGCGGTTGCCTGGGCTTCCGCGTCGCTCCACCGGCCAAGATAGAGATAAACTCTGGCCAGTAAGGCGGTTGCCGCAAATTTATTGGGCCGTACGCGGTCGTTGGTGGGGGAGGACCAGTAATCGCTGCGCAGCTTGGACTGCGCATCCTGGAGATCGGCGATGATCTGGGTATATACCTGGTCTTTTGCCGTTCTGGCTGCATTGGTGGTATTAATGGCGGCTGTCGTTAAAACCAACGGAACGTCGCCAAACAGGTTGACGAGATAGAAGTAACTGAATGCCCGCATAAATTTCGATTCGGCAATGGCTTTTGTCTGGATGGAATCGGTCAGGGATGCGCTGTTCGCCTGTACTCCTGCGATAATGGCATTGGCCATGTAAACGGTCTTGTAGAGGTTGGTCCAGGTCGTCTGCACTGTGCTGTTGTCGATGGCGATGTTGTTCAGATAAAATGGATCATAAGTCGTATTGGTGGTATAGTAATGTGTCTCATCCGCCGAGTTTTCCGGACACACGGACATGTCTATCTGCCATGTCTGGTTGTTATTGACATAAGTTCTTATATACATGCCTGCCAGGGCTGCGACGACCGTATTGTCCGAAGTGAAGACGGTTTCCGTCGTGAGCTGGTTATTGGGCGGAGGCACATTGGCAAACTTTTTACACCCGCATAACAGGCTTATACCAATACAGACCGATAGCAATTTTATATATTTCATGATGTGGGTGTGTTTTAAAATGAACATTTGATGCCAAAAACCACGGTGCGAAAGGGCGGAATGTTCGATGCCGCGCTTTCGGGGTCATATCCATTGAAGTGGGTTGCAGTAAAGAGGTTCTGCGCTCTTGCATAGAGAATGCAATTGGTCATCTGCATTTTCTTTGTCCAGGCTGAAGGCATGGTATAGGACAGGGATACGTTTTTCAAACGGGTGTAGGAGGCGTTACTGATCGTCGCGCTTGATTGCGAATACATATACCCTGCCATATAGGCCGACCCGGCACTGAAATCATATTTTGTAGTCGCGATCTTACCATTCGTTTTTTGGAACAGGTCATAGTAGCCTTTAGGCAGATTTACGGGAAGATAACCTGGCTCCGAAGAGGACGTGTAAAGCGTGTTCTGCAGGCCTGGCACCATTTTCTTGCCTACGAATTGAACAAAGACGTCCAGTTGAAAGCCTTTGTATTGGAAGGTATTGCTAAAACCTCCAAAGAAATCAGGATCGCTTTTGCCTACTGTGACATAATCCCCCTTGCCATAGACGCCCAAGCCGGTCTCGGGATAGTTGCTGATGCCGTCCTTGTTCGCATCGAGAAAGGTGGGCAGAGAGGTCGTAGCCGAAATCCCGGTGTATTTATACAAATGTATCGAGCTCAGGGATTCTCCAACGATGCGGGTGCTGATATAACCTGTCCTGGTGATATCGGCGAATCTGGCCAGTTTATTCTGGGGAAAGCTGATATTAAACGACGATCTCCAGCTAAAGGATCTGGTGCTGATGTTTCGCGTGTTTACCTCGAATTCCGGCCCCCAACTTTGTATGGTGGCTTTCATGTTGGCGGTGTAGGAACTAAAGCCGCTGAGGTTGGCCAGGGGATAGCTTACTAAAGGATTGTTTGTTTTGTTGATGAACCATGCCGCTGAAATAGCGATCCGGTCTTTAAGGAATCCGAGGTCGATCGCTCCTTCCAGTTTTTTGTTCACTTCCCAGGTAAGCTCGGGGTTGGGTGCCAGTGTCGGATATATGCCTGTTACCCCATCATAGGTATACGTGCTGGCGCTATAGGTGTCGTAGAATTGGTAGTTTCCGATCTGGTCATTGCCGGTTTTGCCATAGCTGGCCCGCAGCTTGCCAAAACTCAACCAGGAAAGGTTGTCTTTCAGGAGAGACTCTTCGGAAAAGATCCAGGCGCCGCCAATGGCCCAGAAACTGCCCTCCCGTTTATTCATCGCAAATTTTGAAGAGGCGTCCAGACGATAGCTGCCGTTGAAGATATATTTATTATCCCAGCTATAGTTCAACCGGCCAAACAGCGAGCTGTATTTATAGGCGGAGTTAAAGGAAGCCAAAGAATAGGCTCCCGCCGAAGTATAGTTGGTCAGAAGAAGATCTGACGAAAATTTGCTGGCAAAGATATAATATGGCTGATCATAGGTAGATCCCTGGAGAGTTGAGCCAACGAGCGCTGTCAGACGTCCCTTGCTGATATCGTGCGTGTATTCGGCTTGTGGTTCAAAGTTCCAGGAGCTGGTGTAGTTTTCCTGGAAATAAGAGGAAGGCAGCGTGCCGCTGTAGGGATTGATGGACTTGGAGTAGTTCAGGTTTTGCTGATAGATCATCGCGCGGTTATAGCTGCTGCTCGCCTTCAGGTTCAGGCCAGGAAACAGTGTATAGCGTACGGAGATATTACCAACCAGGTTATTGGTATTGGCAGTGTATCGTACGAATGTATAAGAAAGCGGATTGGTATAGCCCAGAGCAGATGAGTTGAACCAATAGAGGTTTTTGCCTGTGCTGTCGTATAAGGGCATATCGGGCGCGGTAGTATTCGCTACGCCGCCCAGATCGACGGTCTGAAAGGGCCGGGCCGAACTATTGTTCCTGTCCAGGCTATAGTTGACGGCAACATTGATTGCCAGTCTGTGATCCAATGACTGGTGGCCCATGGTCAGATAGAACGCTCCACGCTGGTAGTCGTATGACCCCGGTATGACCTGCCCTTCTCGGTGGTAGGTACCGCTGAGAAGGAAATTCGTTTGAGCCGTGCCGCCGGAAAGAGATACGGAAGCGTCGGTTGTATGAGCCGTGCCGCCAAACAGCAGTTTCTGCCAATCGGTGGATTTGGTAGTGTCCCACGTAATCAGATCGGGCGCGGTGGTGGCTGTCGGTGTTGCTCCGGCATTTGCAAAGGCTGTTCTTCGAACGGTAAGATATTCGGGAAGGGTCATCATTTTGGCCCGGTGCAGATCGGGAACTGTGCTGACGCCCGTGCTTGCATTGATCTCAAGGACGGTTTTGCCTGCCTTCCCCTTTTTAGTGGTAATGAGGATGACGCCGTTCGCGCCCCTGCTTCCGAAGATGGCAGTGGCATCGGCGTCTTTCAGCACGCTGATGCTTTCGATATCAGAAGGATTAAGCATGTTGAGGGGGCTATTGCCATAGGAGGGACTGAGTGTTCCAACTGTATTGCCGCCCGCGGTATACAGTGGCTCGGAAGTAAATGGCACTCCGTCTACAATATACAGAGGGGCTGTTCCCGATAAAAGGGAGCCGGTAGCCCTGATATTGACGGTAACGCCAGAGCCAGGCTGACCGGATGTCTGGGAGATCAGCACGCCTGGGATTCGCCCTTCCAATGCTTCTATCACATTGGTTACTGGCTGCTTTTCGATGTCTTTGCTGGTAACGGTAGATACGTCTCCGGTACTCAGCCTTTTTGTCGTGGTGCCATAACCGATGATCACTGTCTCATCCAGCCGGCTATCGGAACGTTTTAACTGTATAGTCAGGCTGGCGCCAGCTTCTTTTATTGTCAGTGATTGCTTTTCATAGCCGACACAGGAAATTTCAAGCACGTCGCCAACGGCTGCTTCCAGTGTAAAGCGGCCATTGGCATCGGTGGTTACACCGTGTTTGCCGCCTTTTATCGAGATGGTGACGCCAATCATTGTCTGCCCATCCTGGTTTCGTACGATTCCTGTGACGGGAGGTGCTTTGGGTTCCTGGACGGCCGGGGCAGAAGCGGGGGCTGTGGATGGCGCAGTGGATGGTTTGCGGGAAAGAAAGATCGTCTTGCCTCTGATTGCATATTGAAAGGGTTGATCCTTTAATACCAGGTCGAGAAATTCGGTGAGTGCAAGGTTATGAACAGCAATCGTGACAGGCTTTGTGCCCATCATCTGATCCTTCTTACTAAAGAATACATAACCCGTTTGGGTTTCGACGGCGGTAAACACCTGTTTCAGGCTGAGTTCCTTGCCTGAAAGGGTGATGTTTTGTGCCAGGCCCGAAGCGTTGGCGGAGAAAATAGAAATGAGCAGCAGCAGAACAGTCAACTTCATGAATAGCAGGGTTTTGGTTCTGGAACCAGGCAGCAGCCTTGACTTTTGCAGTTGGCGAAAGAGTCCAACTACGAATTGTCCGGGCATGGAAAACCTGGAACCAATAGCAGTTTTTTGCATAAATTCGCAAATGTTTGGTTGTTTAAAAAAAGAGATTACACGCTCGATTTGATCAGCTAAACAGTCCGCCGGGAGTGGTTCCAAGCACTTCCGGTTTTTTGTTTTCAGCCAAACTCTTTCATATTTTTGGCACAATGGTTAACCCTGGGAGCAGTCCCAGCACCGGCAATGAATGCGGCACTATATATAGTGCGGGTGGGCTATAGCATTAAGGTAATAAGGTTAGTTTTCTTCCTTCTAATTTATAATGTACACCGAATTCTTTAAATCCTTCGAGTAGCTGGTCCAGGGTTACGTCCCGGGTAAGCTTCCCCACGAATTCGCTGTTGCGAACTCCTTTATCGATCACGATCTCTATGTCATACCACCTTTCGATCTGCTGCATCACCTGATACAAGCCTGCTCCGTCGAAGTAGAAAAGTCCGTTCTTCCAGGCCATTGTCTTATCGATATCGGCTTCCATGACCTTTATAATTCCGTTGTCATCCGATGTGCCGGGGTCGCCGGATCCTGTCGTCTGTGCCTGCTGGCCAGGCTTGAGGATGACAGAGTGCCGGCGAATTGGGGAGGGCTGTCCGTTGGATAGAACAGAGATATTGACCGATCCTTCCAGCAGGGTGGTGCTGATTTTATCTTCGTTGGAATAGGCATCCACATTGAAGTGTGTACCGAGCACGTCTACGCTGATCTTGTTATTGACGATTACGTGAAAGGGCATCCGGACATTTTTCGCGACTTCGAAATAGGCTTCTCCTGTTATATCTACCTGGCGCTGGTCGCCGGCAAATATCGTCGGATAACGCAGGGTGCTTGCCGCATCGAGCCATACCCGCGTTCCATCTGGCAGCACCAGGCTGAATTGACGTCCTTTGGGGGTGCTCACCGTGTTGAATGCCGTTGTCCCGGCGTTTGTGCCCGTGGGGATATAGGAGAGTTGTCCGTTTTTTAATACTACCTGTGCGCCGCTCTGGGTGGCGATCACGCCATTGCCTGCGCTGTCGAGCACTACCTGGCGGCCATCGGCCAAGGTGAGTATGCCGCCATTCCTGCCCGGCTTGATGTCGGACGCCTTTATCGAAACGATGGAGGTCGGCTGATCTTTTTTGTTGATTATCCAGAGGTAAGCGCCAATGCCAGCAAGGAGGAAGACGGCGGCAGCGGCCCAGGCCCATTGGCGAGAGGGCGGTATGCGTCTGACAACAGCCGTTGGAATGTTTTTTTCCAATGAAGTTCTCAGGTCTTTATTGGACGATATGATGGCCTCCAGTATGGAATCGATGACTATATCATCCGTTGTCTTCCCGGATTGGGGTATGGCGGTGACGGCCTCCTTTATAAAGACAATATGATCGTTGTCGTCGTCGCTTTTTATTTGTTCAAACAAAGCGTTTACCTGGGCCGGCGTGGCTTGGTCCGATATATAAAGCTCCCAAAGTTCCTTTATGGATTCGCTGTTTTTCATGCTTGGTTAGATAAAGGCGGATGAGAAAGAGGGGAGGACTAGTCAATTTTGATATTTTTTTAAAAAAAATACCAAAAGCTGAATAGCAGCAGGTAGAGCTCTCCTTTTCCCTGCAGATAAGATCTAATGGATTGAAGGTTTTTTACCATGTGATTGCGGACGGTATTCCGGGAGATGTTGAGGCGGGTGGAAATCTCCTGGTAGCTTAGTCCTTCGTCGCGGTGTAGTTCAAATACTCGTCTTCCTTGTTCTGGTAGCTGACAGATGGCTTCGCCGATCAATTTTTCTGCCTGGTCAAGATCGTATAAATTTTCCTGGATGGTATCGGTTTCACTGTGGAGGGCCTTGCTGACAAGGTATTGCATTTTTATCTCCAGCTCCTGGCGGCGGATGCGATCGATACAGCGGTTGGAGGTCATTTTGAAGAGATAGCCTTCTGGTGAGTCGATTGCCGCAAGTTGGTGACGGTTTGTCCAGAGCTGCATAAATACCTCCTGGACGACCTCTTCGGCCCAAAATTCGGATTTCAGGAGCTTGAGGGCGTTCCATTTCACCTGTTCGAAATAGGTCCTGAACAGTTCTGTAAACGCTATACCATCTCCGTGAGCGATACGGATAAACAGCTGTCTGCCATTATGTAAATCCTCATTATCCAAAATACCTTGCCTTAACAATTCGCTGTAAACATATATAATTTCGGGATAAAATGATACATGTGAATTGGCAGACCCGATAAAAATCCTTTTTTGCCCGGGTTGTGCCAGTTTTTCCCGTCTGCTCCTGCTTTTATAGATCTACTCCGGTGGATTGACCAACGCATTTTTATTCCTATTTCTCCTGAAGTAATAAATGGGTACGCCGATAAGCGTAATGATCAGGCCGGGCCAGGTGAATCCGGGTTTGTATACGATGAGCAGGCCGCAAAAAGCAAGACCCATCAGGATGTAGATGGCCGGCAAAACGGGGTAGCCGATTGCTTTGTAGGGTCGATCGTGGTTGGGATGTTTTACACGGAGTATGAAAATTCCGAATATCGTCAGGATATAAAAGATAACTACGACAAAACTGATCATGTCGAGAAGATCGCCGTACTTCCCGCTGAGGCAAAGGACGGAGGCCATGCCGGCCTGCAGCCAAAGCGCGAAACCTGGAACGGATTGCTCATTCAGCTCGCCCGTGCGTTTGAAGAAGAGTCCGTCTTTTGCCATGCTATAGTAGACCCGCGCTCCAGCGAGTATCATCCCATTATTACAGCCAAAGGTGGCGATCATGATCATGACGGCGATGACGCCAGTGCCAACCGGGCCGAAAATAGCGTTGGCAGCAGCAATTCCTACCCTGTCCTTTTCGGCTGTAGCGATGCCTGATAAAGGCAGGACGGCGGTGAACATGAGATTGAGCAATACGTAAAGCAGGGTTACAATCAGCGTTCCTAGCAGCAGGCTAAGACCGATATTGCGTTTTGGATTGGTGATCTCTCCTGCAACGAAAGTTACGTTGTTCCACGCATCATAACTGACAATGGCGCCTACCAAAGCTGCAGCAACGGCTCCCCATAGTGCCGGCTTATCTGTATAGTTATGTAGGATACCATCGGGACTGATCTGGTGGATATCCCATGCTTGAGTCCAGTTGGTCTGCCAGACATGGTTTTTCAACAATATGAACCCAAACAGGATAAGACCTATCATGCTTCCGACCTTTGTCAGTGTAAAGCTTGTCTGGATAATTTTGCCTTTCCGGATACCGCGGCTGTTGATCCAGGTTAGCAGGAAGATGGTGGCTATGGCCAGGACCTGTGCCGGGGAAACGCGGAAGCTGCCTAGCGACAGCAGGATCTTGTCTTCGCCGACTTCTGGTATGAAGTAGGCCAGGAATTTATAAAAAGATACGCCGACTGCCGCGATAGTTCCTGTCTGGATCACGGTAAACAGGCTCCAGCCATAAAGGAAGGCGATAGGCGGCCCATAGGCTTCCCGGAGATAGACATACTGGCCGCCGGCTTTTGGATACATGCCGCTAAGTTCTCAGTAGCTCAGGGCTGCGGTTAGGGTCATGAATCCGCCGATCAGCCAGACACCGATCAGCCATCCTGCCGAACCGATATGCCGGGTGATATCGGCAGCGACGATAAATATCCCGGATCCGATCATGCTGCCGGCTACAAGCAGCGTGGCATCCAGTAAACCGAGTTCACGTTTTAGCGTTTTTGTTTGAAGTGTCTCAGGCATAAGATGCTTTAGCGCAAAGGCGCGGTAGTTAAGGGAGTTGCGGGTTCGAGCGCTGGCGTTCTGTTTTGCAGATCGGATAAGGATGCATTTGGCAGACGATGCAGCAGCAGCCGCGCAAATTCATTGGCCTCTTCGATCAAGGGAAAGCCGGAGAAAATAAAGGCCCGGAAGCCCATCTGCATGTAGCGATGGAGCTTGTCCAGAATTTGATCCGGATCGCCGACGAGGGCGCCGCCGCATCCGGAGAACACCTTGCCGATACCGGTCCAGAGCAAGGGTTCGATATAGCCCTCTGCATCGGCCAGCTCATCCCTGAGCTTATCCTGGCGCAAGACACCCAGCGAACGGGAGTCCTCCGAACGTGCACGGATCTCCAGTCCCCGCTGCTCGTCGAATTTGGACATCAGCTTCTTTACGTAGGCTTTTGCCTGGCTTTCTGTATCGCGGGGGATCACATGGATACGCAGCCCGAAATCGAGTGTACGTCCGTATCGGGCGGCTCTTGCGCTCATGTCCTGCATGGTCGCATACATACTTTCTTCGGTCTCGGGCCACATAAGAAAGGTGTCGCAGTACTGCGCACATACTTCCCTTGCCCCTTCGCTGGTGCCTCCGAAATAAAGCAGGGGACCGCCGTTCTGCTGATAGGGTTTTGCGGGATCGGAGGGCATATCGATATTATACAGCTCGCCCTTGAAGTGGATATGATCCGATGTCCACGCCTGCTGGAGGATCTCGATCGTCTCTGCGCATCGCCGGTAGCGAAGCGCTGGATCTTCTCTGAGACCGGGCAGATCGGAGTTGATGATATTGATGGTCAGCCGGCCTTTCAGAATATGATCGAGGGTGGCGATCGTTCTTGCCAGCATCGGCGGATGCATCTCTCCTGTACGGACAGCTGTGAGGAGGTTGATACGGGTTGTCTTTGGACCAATACCCGCCGCAAAGGTCAGTACATCCTGCCCGACGGTATAAGCGCTGGGCAGTAAAACCTTACTAAAGCCAAGACGTTCGGCATTCAGCACGATGTCTCCGCTGTGATTGAAATTGGCGCGGCGGGTGTTGTCTAAAACCCCAAGATATTCTGTGTCGCCGCCGCAGAGATCGCTGAACCAGGATATCTCTGCTATGGGCTGTGGCGTGCGGATGGGAACGGTAGTTAGGGTGGTTAACATACCAGTAAGTGTTAGTTCTTTTTGTAAATGGTTTTACCTTCTTTTATCGTCTCGAGGACCTGGATGTCTTTGATCTTCACCGGATCGATGGTAGTGGGATCGTCCGATAGGATCACGAGGTCCGCCAGCTTGCCTTTTTCCAGTGAGCCTTTTTCTTTTTCTTCAAAATACTCATAGGCGCCGTTGATCGTGATGGCTCTTAACCCTTCTGTTGGCGTCAGCCGTTCTTCGTGCCCGATGACCACTCCTGAGCGGGACAGGCGGTTGACCGAAGTCCACAACAGAAAGATCTGGCTCAGAGGCGTCACCCCGTAATCGGTATGGTTGGTAAAGACGATGCCTCGTTTCAAAGCGGATTTTACCGGGCTTTCGAAATAGGCCCTGTCCTTGCCCAGATTACGGACGTGAACGTCCCCCCAGAAAAAAGTATGGTTGGTGAAAAAAGTCGGCAGGATATTCAGCTCTTTATATTTGTCCAGCTGGTCGGCGCGCGCGAACTGCGAGTGAATGACTACCGGTCTGCGGTTCTCGTTGGTGGTGTGCAGCTCCGCATCAGCGTTCTGGATCGCTTTTATATACATGTCGATCGTGGCGTCCCCGTTACAGTGTACAAAGAAGCGGATATTGTGTTTGAAATCATTGAGGACAGCGGCATTGAAATAGTCCTGCGTGACGGTTGGAATGCCCCGGCAGTCGTCATCTGTACAGCCTGGAACTTCTACCAGGTAGGGCTTGCTGAAATAAGCTGTCTTTCCTTGAGGGCTCCCATCCGCTACCAGTTTGGTGCCGGCGAGCTTCAGGTGATGTTCGTTCACGCCAAAATGCCAGCGGTTGCTGTCGGCCAGCAGCTTGTCTACATAGGTATAGGCGGGCAAGGATTCGATATCGATAAAAAGCGCTCCTAAATCGGCTGCCTTTCGTAACTCTTCGAGTTGCGCAAAACCTGTAAGACCTTCCTGTGCTGTGGTTATGCCATTGCTGGCATAGAACTGTTCCTGGTCTTTGATGTCCTGCAGCTGTTCGTCCCAGCTCTGTTGCTTACGTTCGCGTTTCAGCAGATAGCCTGCATGTTCCTGCAGCAGGCCCGTGGGATCGTTGGTGCCAGGCTTGCGAACGATCATACCGCCCGCTGGATTTTTTGTGGTACTGTCGATGCCGGATAGCCGCAATGCGTAGGAATTGACCAGCACCATATGTCCCGAGACATGCTGGAGTGCGACGGGGTTATTAGGAAAGGCCGCGTCGAGATCGTCTTTTGTTGGATGACGGCCCTCGGCCAGCTGATCCTGGTCATAGCCATAACCTGTTATCCATTCTCCGTCCTTGATGCCGTTCTTTTCCTTGAAGGCTTTTAATACGGCAATGATATCGGGAATGCTTTTGACCGTGCCGACGGGCGGCGCATTCAGATTGGCAGCCTTTGCCTGTCCGAGACCCATGAAATGACTGTGCCCATCGATAAAGCCGGGAATGAGGGTCTTGCCCTGCAGATCGATTACTACGGTCTGCGGTCCTTTTAACTGGCCTATGGTCTTATCGCTGCCAGTAGCAAGGATGCGTCCGTCTTTTATAGCCAGCGCGGCGGTGATTGTATTGGCGGAGTCAATTGTATGAACACGGCCGTGGACATAGATGGTATCTGCTGTTGGTTTGCCTTCGCCTGGTTCGTTGCTGAGCCGGCCCTTGGTTCGGAACCCTAAGGGTAAGGTGAGTGCGACAAGCGCGGATATTGATAGAATGCTATTTTTCATTGCTGCAGGTTTATTATTGTGGTGTGTCTGAATTATAAGCGGCTTCACTGCTTGGGATCGGCCATACGTAGTTGCCATCGGTTGGCAGGACCTGCGGGGCTGATCCGGCGTTGCCTGTCTTTGCAGGTAGGGGCTGGACGCGGCGCAGGAGATCCGGAGTGCGGAAGCCTTCGCCGAGAAGCTCTATACGCCGTTCGGTTAATATTGTGGAGATCAGCGTGGCGCCAGCCGTCAGACTTGACGGATCGAATACGTATCCGGGATTGCTGCGCTGACGGACGGCATTCAGCAGGGCGATCGCCGTCGCCGTATTGTTGTCCTGGGCCGCCGCCTCTGCGTAGTTCAGCAGGACCTCTGCATAGCGGATCACGGGAACATAGTCGCTATACGGGACGGAGTTATGCGGAAATTTATTCAACAAACGCTGGCCGCTGGTATTCGAAATGATCAGTCCATTGCGGGCGTCGGTTGAACCGGTTGCAAAGGCCGGGTCGGCGACGATCGCCGATGTGTTGAGGTAAAGGATAGGGTAGAGGTAGTTGTAAGCGAGGGCAGCCTGGTTGCCTGGCGTTTCTGCCGCGGTGGCAAAGGGCAGGAAGAAGATCGCTTCCGGGCCGCTGTAGGCGCCGCTCCAGATCGTTGCAAAACTGGTTTCGAGCTTATGTGTCGTTGTGCCGGCAGTATATTGGTAGGGTAGAGACGCCGGAACCAGCTTGGCGGCCTCCGCTTCTACTTTTTGATAGTTCCCCTGAGCCAGGTAAACACGGGTCTTCAGCGCAATGGCGCTGGCCTTATGCGCTCGGGAGGCGGTAAGGATAGCCGTGCTGTAGCCATTGGGCAGACCGGCTTCGGCATCGTTCAGATCGGCAATGATCTGCGCATATACTTCCGATACCTTACTAAAAGGAAAGGTATTGTTACCGCCGGAGGTAACAGGTGTAAGCCGCAGGGGCAAAGCCAGCGAAGTACTGTCTTGCAGGTAGGGCCGGGCGTAGGCGGTTACAAGGTTGAAATAATTAAAGGCACGCACAAACTTTGCTTCCGCGAGATAATTCGTCCGAAGGGAGTCGCTGATCACCGTGGTATTCGTGATGTTGGCGATCAGGATGTTGGCTGCGTTGATGGAAGAATAGGCTGCGGTCCACACGCCATTGACAAAATCGCCGGAAGCGGTGATGCTTTGATTCCAGACATTGGCGCCCGTGGCATTGTTGCCGTCATTCTGGCTGAACTCGTCGCCGCGCTGCTCGTTGAAGATCAGGTCGCGGCCTCCATAATAATAGGTGTTCTCCAGCTTGGAATACAGGTTGTTGACGGCTGCCAGTATCTTGTCAGAAGTGGTAAACGCTGTGGCGTCCGACAGGCTGGTGGCGGGTACCGTATTCAGCAGGTTCTTGGTGCAGGATGAAAAGGCCAGCAGGGTGAGTGCGACCAGTATTTTATTACGCATAGATGATTACTTCTGAGTGTTTTTAAAATCCAACATTTAAGCCGATGGTCAAAGACCGGGAATTAGGCGGAACGTTCTGATCCTTGCCGCCATTGATGGAATTGCCATTGATAGAAACTTCCGGGTCAGAGCCTTTGTATCGGGTGATCGTAAAAATATTGCCCGCCTGTACATACACATGCGCGGAGCTGATCTTCGAACGGATATCCTCGGGAAGCGGGATGGTATACCCCAGCGCAGCGGTCTTCAGCTTTACATAGGATCCATTTTCTACACGGGCACTGTTGGAAGAGCTGAAACCATTGGTGAAATTGTCTCCCCAAACGAGTTTGGGAACGTTAGTCACCTGTCCTGCCTTTGTCCATCGGTTGAGGATAAAAGTGCCGTTGTTGAAATAGCGTTGGTCGGCGATCGTGGCGATCGTTCCGTCATAGATCTTATTTCCGCCGGAGAAGTTGACGCCAAGGTTGAGATCAAATCCTTTATAGCTGAAGGTGTTGTTCAGACCGCCAAACCACGTCGGCAATGAAGGCCCCATGATACGGCCGTCTGCATAGTTATCAATGGCGGTAGCTGTCGCCCCATCCAGGGTGGACCAGGCCTTTTTCACCGCGTCGTATTGGACCTTTACGTTGTTCCTGTTCAGGTAGATGCGGTTGCCATTGGCAGGATTGACGCCGGTTGTTGGAACGGCGTAGATGGATCCGATCGAATAGCCAACCCTGGTCATATTCTGGATGCCAAAGGTGGTAAGCGAAGTAGGATAGATATCACCGCCGGTTCCGAGATTGGTCACTTTGTTCTTAAGGGTCGAAAAATTAAAGCTCAGATCCCATCGGAAATCGCCCGTGTTCAATACGTGAGCATTGATGCCCAGTTCGACGCCCTTGTTGTAAAGCGAGCCGACGTTAGCGGCGATGCTGTTGCCGGGGATACCCTGGGAAGAGGATTGCGGTGCATTCAGGATCAGGCCGTCGGTGAGGTTATAATAGTAGTCGGCGTCGAGCGTGACCCGACCCTGCCAAAAACCTGCTGTCAGACCGACGTCTGTCTTTTTGCTGGTTTCCCATTTGAGGCTCTTGTTGCCTGCCTGTGAGAAGTACAGGGTGGCTAACCCGTCATAGGTGGCCGAACTATACGTAGATAGCGCCGCATAGTCGGAGATCGAGCTGTTGCCGACCACTCCGTAACTGCCGCGTATTTTCAGGTCGCTGAGGACCTCGGAAAGTGAGGAGTTTTTATAGAACTTTTCTTCGGAAATATTCCAGCCCGCGCTTCCGCCGCCAAAGTTTCCCCATTTGTGACCCATAGCTAATGCCGAGAGTCCGTCTCTACGGAAGTTGAAACTAAAAAGATAACGACGATCATAGTCGTAGTCGATTCCGCTGAATAAAGAGATCAGGCCGCTTTCTGACTGGATATTCCCGGTCGCCGAAATGTTGGACCAGCCGCCCTGGTAGCTGGTGTAATAGGGATCGGTGATGCCCGTCCGGACGGCGCCCCAGCCATTGATCGTCTTATGCAGCTGTTCGTAGCCTGCAAGGATCTTCAGGTGATTTTTGCCGCCGATCGTAGGATTGTAGATCAGGGTATTGGCCCAGTCGGTATTCTTTAACGCATTGGTGGTATTGGTGGCCGAACCGCCGCCGATGATATTGGGGCGGGCAGTAGCGCCGTCGCCGCTATAGGGATTTAAAAAGGCGGTGTTGTTGATGCTAAGGTTATCATAGCCATAAGAGAGCTTTGCCTTTAAATGGGGAATGATCTCCCACTCGCCGTAGATATTGCCGACAAAAGCATTGTTCTCCGAGGTGTTCTTGTCCAGATCCAGAACCGTTTTCAGGTTCCAGGCATTGAATACCCCAAGCGCAGAGCTGTTGGCGCCATAGCCGATCGTGCCGTTGGCTGCATTGATGTTATACGAACCGTCGGGATTGACTGCCCGAACATTGGGAGGCAGGATATAGGTTAGACGGGCAAGCGGCTCTGTACCGATATATTGCGTATTGACGCTGTTGCCTGTAGCGGCATTGATGGAGTTGGGAGCGATGGCGCCCGTATTGGGGCCGCTGTTAAGCGAATTGCTGTAGGATATATTTGCTCCGACATGGACGGTATTCAACAGCCGGTGATCGATATTAAAGCGGACAACCTTGCGGGTATAGTTGTTGTTTCGGATAAAGGAGTTCTGATCCGTATAGCCGGTCGAAAAATAGTAGTTCGTTGCATCGGTAGAACCTGCTACGCTGACGTTATGACTCTGGGAAGTGCCTGTATGATAGGCTACATCGTACCAGTTGGTATTGACGGTGCTGCTGTCTGCGTTCTTTTGTAAGGCAAAGCCAGCGCTGAGTCCGGCATTGACGCGGGCTTCATTTTTTATGGCGACGTATTGTTCCGCGTTGAGCAGCTTGGGCAGGTTGTAAGGTCTTGCAAATCCTACCCACCCGTCATAGGTGACTCTGGCCTTGCCTTTCCGGCCCTTTTTAGTGGTAATGACCAGCACCCCGTTGGCTGCCCTGGATCCATAGATAGCTGTCGCTGACGCGTCTTTCAACACATCGATGGTGGCAATGTCTGCGGGATTGATATCCGAAAGCGGATCGTTACCGACTGCGCCGCCTGCCGATCCGGTAAACACGGTTACCCCGTCGACCACAACGAGCGGATAGATACCGCTGGAAATAGAGTTGACCCCGCGAATGCGCAGCACCGGCGGGTTATTTAATGCGCTGCTGGGCTGGATGATGTCGACGCCGGCGGCCTGGCCGCCCAAAAGCTGGGTAAAACTTTGAGCCGGCTTGTTTTCAAGGCTGGCCGCGCCGATCTGGGACGCGGCTCCCGTATATTGTTTTTTGCTAAGCGTGGCATAGCCAGAGGAAACGACTACATCCGTGAGATTGGAAGACGAGGTTTTTAAAAGGACGCGGATATTCTGGCTTTCGCTGGTTGGCCATTCTACCGTCTGGTAGCCCACGTATGATACTACCAGGGTGACAGGCGGGTGCTGGCCTGTGACAAATTTAAATTCTCCTTTTTCGTTGGTCAGTACTTCATGGGTTGTCCCTTTGATATGGACAGTAGCGCCGGACAACGGCTCGTGATTGTGCTCGTCCTGGACGACGCCGCTGATAGAAACGTTTGTCTGGCCGAAACCGGCCAACACCCATAGCAGCAACACAAGGACGGGAAGAGATCGTCTCATTAGTTTGGTTTTGTGGCGAATGGGCAATACCATGCGCACAGGCCAGGGAATAACTCCTGTTACCTCGATGATTAAAATAAGATTAAAGAAGGTAAGGCGTAACGGTTGATGGGAGCTTCTAACGGCTGTAAAAACAGCCGAGAGGTACGAGTTTGCGCATGTCGTAGTGATTTAACTGGACGTAAAGATAGGATTGGATTATTAGTCTACAAAAATAATGGACTAAAATTTTAAAACAGAAAATTCTCTTGCTTTCGGATATTGGTCAGGCACGGCATGTTTTGTGCACTATTATAGCCATTCGGGTATTGATTTTTTTCGATATTTTTAATATATCGATGGCCATGAAAGAGATTTACGATATTATAAAGGCATTTGAAGCCGCGCGGCGGGAGGGCAGACCAACCGCCCTGGCTACGGTGGTGCATGTAGAAGGCTCTGCTTATCGTAGACAGCGGCTTAAGAAAATATGAATCCGGCCAGTTTACCGCTGCGGGTGCTACGGATATGGGAATAGAAAAAGCTAAATTGCGGTATGGAAAAGAAGGTTAACAGGCAGTTGAAAAAAGCTGCTTTCAGCGTGAATGGAAGCCTTTGGCTTGAAGGGGACGGGCTGCGTTTTTTTGGGCCGGGACCGGTAGAGCTGTTGGAACTGATCGAAAAAACGGGGTCTATCAGCAAGGCGGCAAAGGGTATGGGAATGTCGTATAAAAAAGCCTGGGATATCGTCACCCGGATCAACGGGATGGCGGCTGAGCCCTTTGTCGTAACGAGCGTAGGAGGTGAAGACGGAGGCGGGTCTACCATCTCCCAGGGCGCCAAGGAAATGATTGCCTGGTATAAAGGTGTCCGGGAGCGGTTCAGGTTATTTCTTGAAAAGGAGTCGGCGGCGTTACAATAGTGGGCGCGGCGAAGGAGTATATAAAACATTGATCTGTAAAAGGCATCCTTTCCTGTTCTGGGCGCAACCCCCCCGACGAGTAGTCGGGGATTTTGCTTTTGGCAGCGCAGTGTACTTGCCCGCGAAAGCGTCCGTTACATTTTCACGCTATAATTTGGATCAAATTCTATAATCCATTCAATGCCGTATTTGTCTCTGAACATTCCGGCGTATGAACCCCAAGGGCTGTCACCAATTGGCCCTTCAATATTTCCACCTGCTGACAGGCCATTAAATATTTTGTCTGCTTCTTCACGGCTTTCTGCACTAACTAATATTTTAGATCTGTTTTCGTTTTCGTTTGTCCGACCCATGAATTCGGGAACGTCATTGGCCATTAAGACATTATTTTTCCCAATAGGAAAAGCAATGTGCATTATTTTATTCGCTTCCTTATCCGGTACTTGAAATTCAGGGCTTGAAATGTCCTTAAAACGAACAATCCTTGAGAACTCTCCGCCAAAAACTGATTTGTAAAAAGTAAATGCTTCTTCGGCATTTCCATTGAAGTTAATCCAGGGATTAATTGCTCTCATAATTTTTGTTTTAAATTGTTATTTTTTACTTAGCCACTTTATGATTTCTTCGATAAAGTCAACAATAGTTTTTCCAGGTTTTCCAATGACATGGTAAACCCTTTCGTAAAGCCCCCCAATAAGCTTTCCATTCGTTCAAAAGATTCATTAAAAATGGTGATAGTCACTTTTGTTATACCATTTTGTTCGATAAAATTGTGGTCCCATTCAGAACCCGGCAGTTCAGGGTTTTCGTCTTTGTCTGCAAAAGCGTTATACAGTTTGAAATTTGTTTTTGGAGTAATGGAGGTATATTCCTGAATTGCCCAACGCTCTTGCCCTTCGGGGCTTATCATCGCATAAAATCTTCGCCCGCCAACTTTGAAATCCATGTATTTCGATTTGCATCGCATAGGTGCAGGCGCTATCCACTGGTCCAATAGTTCCTGTTTAGTGAAAGCATCCCATACCAAAGAAAGTTCGGCATCGAATTCTCTTGTTATATATATCGTTTTCGCTGCCTTATCAACTGT
This sequence comes from Chitinophagales bacterium, assembly GCA_015654595.1. GTDB lineage: Bacteria > Bacteroidota > Bacteroidia > Chitinophagales > Chitinophagaceae > Puia. The sequence goes on from JAATGQ010000063.1 coordinate 20,182, forward strand.
AAAATCAAATAGCAAGCCGTTGTTCATTTTTTTTGTTTTTTTATTGTTGATAATACTTTGTCAAGCTGATTAAATTGAGTTTCCCAGTTTTTCCTGAATTGGGCTAACCAATTGTCAAATTCCTGCATTTTTTTTGCATTCAGGTGATAATATATCTCTCTGCCGGATTGCTCCGGTTTGATCAATTCACATTCGTGTAACACTTTAATATGTTTCGATACGGCCTGACGGCTCATATCAAATTTCTCCGCCATTGCATTGGGTGTTAATGCCTGGACAGCAATTAATGTTAAAATAGCCCTACGTGTCGGATCTGCTATGGCCTGGAATATGTCTTGCTTCATTTTGCCGTATTTAGATAAGCAACCTGCTGGTTGCAAATATATGTGCAACTTTTTGGTTGCGCAAATTTATTATAACTATTTTTATCGGGGTAAATTTATGGGCTGCTTTAGTGGTTTAAGGACTCTGCTTCCGGTATAAAGGCCGCCGGCGAATACTGGAGGTCCTTTGCATTAAGTCTTGGCCGAACCGGAAAGATAAACTTGCATTTCGCGAAATAAAGCGTATCTTACACGGGTTATTTGAGTCTGCATTAGTGCAAATTAATTATCCAGTTATCTTTCTTCTGCTAGTTAGTCTCTGCTGTTTGCCTTCTCATTATTTTTCATCTACATACTGAAAAGTTTTCAATATGACCGTCGAACAGATAGAGCGTATCATTGGCACAGAACCGGACCGTTCCCTCAAGATCTTTCTTAAAGCAAGAACAGTCGAAGGTATATTTATCAAAGCCCCTGATTTTTTGGAATTGAAGAAAAAGAACTTCTGGCGTATCGTATCTGTATACAGGCTGCAGGAATACCAGGAATCGAAAGACATCAATCTATCCCGGATCTTTAATGGCCAGGAATTTGTTAAGCTTTCTTCAAAAGGTTAACCAAACGAGAATGGTCGGTGCCATTCTCCAGATATTTAGTGATAGCCGTAGCATACGGCATTGATGTTCATCCCGGCGCCAACCGATGCAAACAGGACCAGGTCTCCTCTTTTTAATTCATACCCTGCCAATGCTGATTTCCTTACGAGGTCGAATAGAGTAGGGATCGTAGCAACCGAACTGTTACCTGTCCACTGAATGCACATGGGCATGATATTCTCAGGCGGTTCTGCAATATCGTATAGGCCGTAAAAGGCTTTTACTATCGCTTCGTCCATTTTTTCATTGGCCTGGTGAATAAATATGGCCTTCAGAGATTCGATGCGATGACCAGTCTTGTCCAGACTTTCTTTCATGGCTGCAGACACATGGCGCAATGCATATTCGTATACTTTACGGCCTTTCATTTTCAGGTATTTTGGCTGGCCGTCGCTGTCGGGAGAAAGAGAGCTGCCTATATAGATATAATCCGTTTCTTCTCCGCAGTCTGAACGGACACTCGCAGATAACAAACCCGCGGCTGGATCGTCTACTTTTTCATAGCTGAGGACAATCGCTCCGGCCCCATCCGAAAAGATCATGCTATCGCGATCGTGCGGATCGAGAACACGGGACAAGGTATCGGCGCCGATTATCAATGCTCTTTTCGCCATCCCCGCCTTAAAGAAAGCGTCGGCCTGTATCATGCCCTGAACCCAGCCCGGACAACCAAAGATCAGATCGTAAGGCACGCAGGAAGTATTGGATATTCCCAACCGCCTTTTCACTCGTGACGCCAGCGTTGGAACCATGTCAGGGGAGGAAAGACCGCTTTTTATGTCGCCGAAGTTATGTGCTACTATGATCTGGTCGAGTGATTCCTTGTCGATACCGCTGTCTGATATGGCCTTTAATGCAGCTTCTGCGGCCAGATCGGAAGCTGAGAGTTGATCCGGGGCGTAGCGCCGTTCAAGGATACCGGTAATCCTGGCGAATTTTTCTATGATCCTCGCCGGTGTGTTCCCTTCGAGGACACTGTTTTCTGTGTAAAACCTGTTTGACAAAAAATCGCTGTTGCTGATGATGTTTTCGGGGATGCAGGAGCCGGAACCAATGATAATTGATCTATACATATCCATAGTTAAAAAGCCTCCGAAACTTTAATTCAGAGGCTTTGGTATTGTTGTCTTAAGGGGTCTCTTTCAGCTTACCAGCGATTGCCGCGGTCACGCTGGAAAGAACCACTCTCCGATTTTGGCTTGGCTTTGGAGACAGAAATGGTTCTGCCGTCGGCCTGAGTTCCGTCGAGTTCCTTCATCGCTTTTTCGGCGGCCTCATCAGCCATTTCTACGAATGCAAATCCCCTGGATCTTCCGGTTTCCCGGTCGGAGATCACCTTTGCGGAAGCAACTTCACCGTATTTGCTAAACATAGATTTCAGATCTTCTTCTGTTACCTGAAAACCCAGGTTCGATACATACATGTTCATGATAAAAAAATTAAATAGATTAAAATTAACTGAGCAATGCAATAAAAAGTAGAGGAAACGAAACGATGTAGCGAAGAAAGAAGCGAATCGAATACTTGATGCTGTATATCTCAATACACACTAAAGGTAGTCTTTTAAGTCGGAAGCGCCTAAATTATTTATGGGTCCGGTCATATCGGTATGGAAAACAGCTCCCGTTTCGGCTATGACTAACCCGGTTTTGGCTAACGAAAACAATATCGCATTCGGGTACTTTGCATAAAAGAAAAAGAAATGAAAATTGTATTGACAGGCTCATTGGGACATATCAGCAAACCCCTGGCAGAACAACTGGTCCGGGAAGGGCATGAAATAACCGTGATCAGCAGCAATGCGGAAAAACAAAAGGAAATAGAGAGCCTTGATGCTAGCGCGGCGATAGGTTCGGTATTGGACACGGACTTCCTGCAAGCAGCGTTTACAAATGCTGACGCCGTGTACTGTATGATCCCGCCGAATTTTATGGCGCCGGATCCCAGGGCTTATTACCAGTCCGTTGGACACAGCTATAAAAACGCTATTCAGGCGGCAGGGGTGAAACGTGTTGTACATCTCAGCAGCTGGGGCGCACATTTGCCGGAGGGCACGGGTATTATTACCGGTTCGCATGACGTGGAGCAGATCCTGAACGAATTATCGGATGTGAATGTGACGCATCTGCGTCCGGGTTCTTTCTATTATAATCTTTACGGGTTTGTGGACATGATCAGGAGTGCGGGCTTTATCGGTCTGAACTATGGCGGCGAGGATAAGATCGTAATGGCCGCCCCGGCCGATATTGCCGATGCCGCAGCCGAAGAGCTGACCAGTCCAGGCAGCGGAAGGGTACGGTATATTGCCAGCGAAGACATCACAGCTACGGCAGCAGCTGCCATCCTTGGAGAGGCGATAGGCAAACCCGATCTGAAATGGATCATTTTTACCGACCAGCAGGTACTCGATCGCATGCTTCAGGCCGGCATTCCAACGACTATGGCCGAAAAACTGGTTGAATTGAATGCCGCCATTCACAGCGGCGCCATGCGCGAAGACTACGATAAGCACCCGCCTGTGACCTTCGGAAAAGTAAAACTGACCGAGTTTGCAAAGGAATTTGCTGCCGAATATTTCAAAAAATAACGAAATTAGACAATGCCGGCAAAGGAACCACAGCGTATCAGATCCATCAGCGAATTTCACCGGGTCAAGGGGTTGCCCATGCCCGAACACCCGCTGATCAGCGTCGTGAATTTTGACGATCTGAAAGCCTTTGCCGGCGGCGATGAGCTGCATCGTGTCTATGACTTTTACAGCATTGCGCTAAAGAGGGATTTTGAGGGTAAGTTTCAGTATGGGCAGCAGCAGTATGACTATGACGAAGGGATGATGTCCTTCATGTCTCCCGGACAAACCCTGCGTATCGAACTACCGGATGGCCGGCCGCCGCGGCACTCGGGATTGCTGTTGCTTTTCCATCCTGATCTTTTATGGCATACTCCTTTAGCCTCCTGCATCAAACAGTATCGTTTCTTTGACTACGCGGTCAACGAGGCCTTGTTCTTATCCGAAAACGAAGAGTCGACGATTACAGGCATCCTCCTTCAAATACAGCAGGAGTACCGTAAAAACATCGACAGGCTCAGCCAGAAGATCATAGTCGCTCAGCTGGACCTGTTGTTATCCTACTCGGAACGATTTTATCAGCGGCAGTTTATCACCCGTAAAGCTGGCAATCACCAGCTCCTTGACCGGCTGGAAAATCTTCTTACCGACTATTTCGATGGTGCGGATATCCTGAACAAAGGGCTGCCGACAGTACGTTTTATAGCGGACAGCCTGCATACCTCGCCCGACTATCTCAGCGGTCTGCTGAAAGAACTGACCGGTCTCAATACACAGCAGCATATTCATCAAAAACTGATTGAAAAAGCAAAGGAAAAACTATCCACGACCAATTTGTCTGTTGCTGAAATAGCCTACCTGATGGGCTTTGAACATCCTCCTTCGTTCAGCAAATTATTCAAGGCCAAGACCAGCCAGTCTCCGCTGGAGTTCAGGCAGTCATTCGGTTGATGGATGACCGCTTTGAGATAAGAATAGCCGTCTACCACTCGGCCCGTGCCGTCGCGCTTGTCGAGAGCGGGGAGAACTCGCCGTTCATGTATTTGTAATGAGCGGTCATTGCAATCATTGCCGCGTTATCGGAGCAATATTCAAAAGGAGGGATAAACGTTCTCCAACCCATGTTCCTGCCCATTTCCTGCAGCGCATTCCGCAAACCGCTGTTGGCGGAAACGCCGCCGGCGATACAGAGGTCGGTGACGCCGGTTTGACGAGCAGCTTTCTTTAGTTTGTTGAGCAGGATGGAAATGATCCGGCCCTGGATGCTCGCGCAGATATCGGGCAGGTTTTCGGTGATAAAGCCGGGATTCTCTGCGGTATGGTTTTGCAGAAAATAAAGGATAGCTGTTTTCAGACCGCTAAAGCTGAAGTTGAGATCGGGGATCTGCGGCTCGGGAAAGCTGAAGCGGTCGGGGTTGCCCTGACGCGCGTATTTATCGATCAACGGACCGCCGGGATAGGGCAGACCTAATAGTTTGGCAGATTTATCAAAAGCTTCTCCTGCTGCGTCGTCGAGCGTTTCGCCGATAACTTCCATTTTTAACGGGGAGTGACAAAGTACGATCTGGGTGTGGCCGCCGCTGACGGTCAGACAGAGGAAGGGAAAATCGGGATTAGCAGGGTTGGCAGCAGCGCTTGTCGAGGTTTCAGCGCCCGGCGCGGCGGCGCCGGAAGCCCTGGCAGCACCGTCGGCTGCACGCGGTGGAATCAGGTTGGCGATTACATGCGCCTGCATGTGATGAACAGCCAGCAACGGGATGTCGAGGGACTGAGCCAGGGACTTCGCAAACTGCGACCCTACCAACAAGGATCCGATCAAACCAGGGCTTTGCGTAAAGGCGATAGCGCTGAGTCCGGCAGGGGTGACACCGGCTTTTTTCAAAGCGGCATCGACAACCGGTACGATGTTCTGCATATGCGCGCGGCTGGCCAGTTCGGGGACGACCCCGCCATATTGCTCGTGGATGGCTTGCGTAGCGATAACATTCGAAAGTATCTGACCATCACGGCTGATGGCGCAGCTGGTCTCATCGCAGGAAGATTCTATAGCCAGAATTGTCACCGGCCCTTTGCTCGTTGCTAACATCGCGCAAAGGTAAACCAATTAGACCGATCGGGAGAAGGGAAGACCGGCAGCGGAGCGAAAACGCCGCCTTCGTCCCCACTTATTTACTCCGGATGGCCACAACCGGATCGAGCCGGGCAGCAACAAAGGCCGGGATAATCCCCGCCGATACTCCTGTAAAAACGCAGATAAATATAGCTAAGATTATGATATTCAGTGGAATGAACACCGAGAAGCCAATGGCGGAAGAAAGCGCTAACGTAAGTAACCAGACGGCTAAAAGACCAATCAACCCTCCAATAACACACAAGAAAGCCGACTCCAGCAGGAACTCGGTGAGGATGACCCCCTTCCTGGCGCCGATGGCTTTTTTCAGTCCGATCTGCGGCGTACGTTCCCTGACGGTGACAAACATGATATTGGCGACGCCAAACATCCCTACGATCAAGGACAGGGTCGCGATGGCCCATCCGCCGATGTTCATGCCGCGAAAGATCGGGTCAAAGAACTTGCTGAAATTATCGATATTGTTGAGCGAGAAATTGTCATCCTGGGTGGGGCTCAGCTTTCGGATGGACCGCATGGCCCCGCGCAGTTCTTCGGTCAGTTCGTCCATCGAAATATTGGCTCCTGCCTGCGCCAGTATCGTGGGATTGCCGTTTTCTTCGCGGATGAGCTGGGTCATAAAAGAATGGGTCAGCAGGATACAGTTGTCATAATCCCAGCCCCCCAAAAGGCTTTGCCCCTGTTTTTCGATCACGCCGATCACGACGGCGGTCTTTCCGTCCTTTAGCTTTACCTGTTTGCCAAGGCTGTGTTCGGGGATGCCGAAGAGCTTTTCTGCGATCTTATACCCCATAACGATATAGGGCGATCCATGGTCGAAGTCGGCTTGTTGAAAATATCGTCCTGAACCGATACCGAACTGCTGGATCTTATCAAAGTCTTCCGTGTTGCCATAGTAGGTAACGCCCGTCAGGGAGTTGTCGCCGTAATCGACATTGGAAGTAATGTTCATCTGAAAAGCGATATGGGCCGCATCGGGAACCTTCTGCTTTAGCAGCAGCATCTCCTGGTACCGGGCATTTGGCCGCTTGACATACTTCCACCAAGGATAGTCAGGACCGGCCGTATATTGCCATTTGTCGATGTAAATGGACTTATTGCCCATTTGTTTCAGGTCATTGTTGACGGCCAGCTGCATGCTGCTGATAGTAGACAGCACGCTGATGATACAAAATATGCCAAAGGTGATGCCCAATAACGAAAGAAAGGTCCGAAGTTTATTCGACTTCAATTCCTGTAAGGCCATTTTCAGGCTGGTCCAGACAATTTCCCAATAGCGAGACATATCCCGAATGTACGGATTCGCATTCATCCGTACAACGTGAATGGGACGAACGGGGGATAGTGGGCTATAAATTCGTTAAATTGCCCAAAAATCAATAGCATGTATTACATCGAAAACCAGCAGATCAAGGCAGGGATCCATCCGAAAGGCGCAGAATTACAATCGCTCTATCACAAGGGTTATCAGCAGGAATACATGTGGAGCGGGGATCCGGCTTTTTGGGGTAAGCATTCGCCTTTGCTTTTCCCGATCGTTGGAACGCTGAAGGCCAATACTTATATCTACCAGGATAAAGCCTACACGCTTTCCCGTCATGGGTTTGCCCGGGACAGGGAGTTCACGGTTGAAGCCAATGCCGCGCCGGACGCCATTACGTTTGTGCTGCATAGTGACGAGGAGACGAAAAAGGTTTTTCCGTTCGATTTCGAATTGCGGGTGATCTATCGACTCGTGGCGGATGGGTTAAAGGTTTCTTACCGGGTGAACAATCCGGGATCCGATAAGCTTTATTTTTCCGTTGGCGGGCATCCGGCCTTCAAAGTTCCTATGACTGCCGGCACTTCCTATACCGACTACTATCTCGAATTCAATGCAACCGAAAATACGCCTCGCTGGCCGATCTCCAAGGATGGCCTGATCGAGGCTCAGCCGCAGGCTTTGCTGGACAATACCAACAAATTGCCGCTGACTAAGGAGCTTTTTGCAAAGGATGCGCTGGTATTGAAGCATCCGGCATCTACCAGCGTCGCGCTCAGGTCTTCGACAACCGAACGGGGGCTGAAGTTTGATTTTCCGGGTTTCCCTTTCCTGGGTATCTGGGCTGCCCCGGGCGCAGATTTCGTCTGTATCGAGCCCTGGTGCGGGATTGCAGATTCTGTCAACAGCAGCCAGCAGTGGACGGAAAAGGAAGGGATCAATGTCCTTGAGGCCGCAGCTGTATTCGAACGGACCTGGACCGTCTCCCTGTTTTAATACTCGAATTCCATAACGGAAGGATCACGCATCAGTTCGTGGATGACGTGCCGGTGGTTTTGTTCTGAACCCTGAACCACCCATTCGCCGGTGACAATATTGGCGGAGGTTGATTTTGTCTGCCTGCTGCGTTTGAACTTCAGATGGTGGCTTTCGAAGAGCAGTTCCTATTGACGAAGTGATTCTTTTCCGCAGGAGCAGATGATCTTGTACACGCGGATCTGGTTGACGCGATCGATCCAGCCTTCCAGCAGGTGAAAGGTCAGGAGGATCGCCAGGACAAGTCCGCAGGCAAAAACGGCGATCAGTAAATACCCGGCGCCTATAGCCATTCCAAGGGCAGCTTCCAGATGATTTCCTGTGTAAGCATAGTTCAGGATAAAAGTTATGAAAAATAACCAGCCTTAAAATCTTTGAAGAAGGAGTGATAGTCTTTTACGGTCTGGCCGGCATAGGAAATGGCGTAGTCCAGCAGCCCCTTTTGCCAGTGATCGTCCTTGCCAAAGGCGATCATTTCATCGGGAAGAGCGGCGCCCTGACGGCCGGCACTGCGCAGTTGAGCGCTTGCTGTCAGAAAGGCCATGTCCTCCATGACGCAGGCCAAATCCTTGTAGCGGTCGCGGATCACGAGAAAATCGAGTTTGTCTGCCGTTGGCTGCATTTCTTTCAGGACATAATGATCTCCCTCGAATTCGGTGGTGCTCAGCAGGGCCGGGCAGTTGTTCTGCATCCGGTCCTGTATCGCCACGACGCGTTCGGCTTCCGAAGCCCAGGCTGGCTGAGGGTTGGAAAGAAAGGGCTGCAGGGAGGAGGGCAGCGCCTGTTTCATATCGATCAGCAGGTGCTTTTTAGGCTCTTTTATATTCCGGATCAGGAAAACATAACGCTTAACGCCAAGGCTTCCGGTGCCTGCAACCCGGAACGCGACATCCAGTACTTCGAATTTACCTTTTAGCATAGGATAGTGCTGCATCCATTGGGCCAGGTGTGCCTTCAGACTTTTTCTCAGGGCAGGGGCGATCGCAAAGAGCCTGATCTTGTCGATTCGCAGCCGGAGACGGTTATTCTTTCCTTCCACTGTGCGCTGACGGATCAGGTCTTTTTGTTTTCTCTCAGTGATCTTTTCAAGGAAGATCCGGACGATCCCATTGGCGGTTGCGGACTCCAGGTAACGGCTTTTGCCCTTGGCAAGGGTATTGGAATAGACGCGTAAAAAGAGCTGTGCAATGTCGACCGCTTCCCTTTTTTTAATGCCCAGCGAATCGCAGCCGGTAAAGATGCTGGTAACCATCCTGGCTATTTCCCAGGTGGCCGGCGCAAGGATCCCTTCGTCAAAGTCATTGATGTCGAAATAGACCAGCCGGTTGTCGCCCTTATAGGTCCCGAAATTCTCGAGGTGCAGATCTCCGCAGACCCAGCTGAGGGGGTAGGCGGGGAGGGCGTTGCTTTTGTTAAGATCCTCATAAAAAAGGTGGCAGGCGCCCCGAAAAAAACGGAAAGGATTTTCAGCCATCAACTGATACTTCAGCCAGGTGTAGGCTGGGAGGCGATTGCTATTGAAATCTTTTATTCGTTCGGCAATGGAAGACACAGCTTTTCTTTCGAGAAAGATATGTAATATTCCGGAAATCCTAAATGCCCCTTATCTTGCAGGTATGCAACACGTTAAAAAATCGATGCGCGGGGATTTCGGGATGACGCTGAACAGGATTCTCAGCCGGGGAAAAAGCGGCCTGGTTAGTTCGCTGCTGCTTCTTGCCGCAATGTGGCTGACCGGTTGTCATCAACCCGATCCTCCTGAATATTACGGTTATCAGAACCTGCAGTTCGTAAAGGGCGAAGGCTCTACGGCAAAAGTTTCCGCCCTTGTTAAAATGTATAACCCCAACCCGTATAATCTGAAGCTGAAACGTGCCGAGCTGGAGGTGAAGGTCAATGGAAAACATGCGGGCCACTCGCTGCTGGATTCTACGATCTTTATTCCTGGAAAGGATACCTTTTATGTTCCCGTTTCTGTGGACGTTGATCTGAAGGCCGTTCTTAGCAATGCATTGCAGCTGCTGGTCGACCCCAAAGCCAATGTAAGCCTCGATGGCCGCGTAAAGGTTCAAAAGGGGATACTGACCTTTAACAGGGGCTTTCATTATGACGGCAAACAGGATATTCGCGCTTTACTGGACGGAGGGGGATTATGAGTACGATCCGTCGTCAAAGCATCATTTCTTCTTTGATCGTCTATATCGGATTTGGGTTGGGCGGGATCAACACCCTGCTGTTTGCCAGGTTCCTTACCCTGGATGAGAACGGTCTGACGGGTATGTTCGTTTCGATCGGCAGTATCATGTTTGCGTTTGCAAACGTAGGCACACCGTCTTTTATCAACAAATTCTATCCTTATTACCGGGACAATCTGCCGGATAAAAAAAATGATATGATGACCCTTTCCCTGTTGGGGACAGGGATCGCTTTTTTACTGGTTATCGTGGGAGGGATCGTTTTTAAACCGCTGGTCATCCAGAAGTTCGGCAACAACTCCGCCGGAGTGGTAAAATATTATTACTGGATATTTCCGTTCGGGCTTGGGCAAAGCCTTTTTACGGTGCTCGAAGCATACGGGTGGCAACGGAACCGCGCGGTCCTGACCAGCTTTCTGCGCGAATGCCAGTGGCGACTGCTGAACCTGCTGCTGATCCTCGGGCTGGCGCTTGGGATACTGCGCGGGTTCGATCTTTTTGTCAAACTTTATTCCTTTACCTACCTCTTGATCGCGCTGATCATGACGGTTGCGTTGATGGCCAGAAAACAACTGCATTTCACCTTTTCGATCAGCAGGGTTACGCGAAAATTTGCATCCCGGATAAAGTCCATGATCCTGCTGGCATGGACAGGCAGCGTGATGTTCAATCTGTCCTTTTATTTTGCGCAGATCGTCATCGCCTCTGTAGTTCCGGGCGGGTTGGATGCGGTGGCCGTGTTTACTTTTGGACAATTTGTTGCCAGCCTGATCATGGCGCCGCAGCGGGGTGTGGCTGCAGCCGCGATAGGACCCTTGTCGCAGGCCTGGAAGGACAAGGATTATGGAAGGATCGGCCGGATCTATACGCGCTCTTCGATCAATCAGCTGGTCTTTTCCATCGTTATATTCATCCTCGTCGCGCTCAATTTCCGGGATGCCATCCTGTTCTTTGGAATACCGCATAAATACCTGGCGGGAGAGAGCGTCTTCCTGATAATCGGCCTCAACCGGGTCATCGATATGGGTACGGGGCTGAACACGCAGATCATCGGCACCTCGACCTACTGGCGGTTCGACTTTGTGACCGGTATGATCCTCGTCGCGTTCACGATCCCGCTGAACTACTGGCTGGCAAAACACTATGGTATTATGGGGCCGGCGATCGCAGATATTCTTACTTTTTCGCTCTATAATGCGATCCGCTGTATCTTCCTGTACCGCAAATTTCACATGCAGCCTTTCAACAGCAGGACGATCTATACTTTACTGTTAGGAGCAGGGACCTATGCCCTGGCCTATTTCTGTTTCCGGTCACAGACCGGATTCCTATGGATGATCATCCGGTCGGTGTCGATCCTGGCGCTGTATGGCGGGGGCGCCGTTTTACTGCGGCTTTCCGAAGATTCAGATGCCCTGTGGCTGGCGATCCGGAAAAAGCTGCGTCTGTAAATCCGCTGTTTAATCGTACCTTTGCCCCCATTTTATGAAGTACAACAACGAGATCAACAAGCGTAAAACCTTTGCGATTATCTCTCACCCCGATGCTGGTAAGACGACCCTGACCGAGAAGTTCCTGCTTTTCGGCGGCGCCATCCAGACGGCCGGGGCGGTAAAGAGCAATAAAATAAAAAAGCACGCGACCAGCGACTTTATGGAAATCGAGCGGCAAAGAGGTATCTCCGTGGCGACTTCGGTCATGAGCTTTGAATATAAGGGGATGCTGATCAACCTGCTGGATACTCCGGGTCACAAAGACTTTGCGGAGGATACCTACAGGACGCTGACAGCCGTAGACAGCGTTATCCTGGTCGTGGACAGCGTCAATGGGGTAGAAGCCCAGACCAGAAGACTGATGGAGGTTTGCCGGATGCGGGATACGCCGGTCATCGTCTTTATCAATAAGATGAACCGCGACGGAAAGAACAGGTTTGACCTGCTGGAAGAGATCGAAAAGGAGTTGAATATCGCATTGCATCCAATGACCTGGCCGATCAACAGCGGCAAGGATTTTAAAGGAGTCTACAACCTCTACGACAAGAACCTGGTCTTGTTCACCGCCAATACAAAGGCGGCGGACGAGGATACCATTTCATTTGACCGCCTCGATGTTCCGGCGCTGGACGAAAAGCTTGGAGAGAAGGATGCGGCTACACTTCGCGAGGACATAGAACTGGTAGACGGCGTACATGGCGAACTGAATGTCGAAGACTACCTGGCCGGAAAAGTGGCCCCCGTATTCTTTGGCAGTGCCATCAATAACTTTGGCGTCCGGGAAATGCTCGATACCTTTATCCGCATCGCTCCCACACCGCGCAGCCGGGAGACTTCGACCCGGCACCTGGACGTCGAAGAGGATAAGTTCAGCGGATTCATCTTTAAGATACACGCTAACCTTGATCCCAAACATCGGGACCGGATCGCGTTCCTGCGGGTTTGCAGCGGCAAATTCGAACGCAACAAATACTTTCACCACGTCCGTCTGGACAAGGAAGTCCGGTTCAGCAACCCCTACACCTTCCTGGCCCGGGATAAGGACGTCATCGACGAGGCCTTCCCGGGAGATGTTGTCGGTCTGTTTGATACCGGCAACTTCAAGATCGGGGATACGCTTACCGAAGGCGAAGACTTCTATTTCACCGGAATTCCCTCTTTTTCCCCTGAGATCTTTAAAGAGGTAGTCAATAAAGATCCGATGAAAACCAAGCAGTTGGAGAAGGGTTTGCTGCAATTGACCGACGAAGGGGTTGCCCAGCTGTTTACCCAGTATGGCGGGAATAAAAAGATCATTGGCTGTGTGTGTGAACTCCAATTCGAAGTGATCCAATACCGGCTGCTGCATGAGTATTGGGCTTCCGTTCAGTTCAATGCACTGCCTTTTTATAAAGCCTGCTGGATTACGAGCAAGGACCCCAAAAAGCTCGATGAGTTTACCCGCTTCAAACATGCCAATATAGCCGAAGACAAGGACGGGTACCTGGTTTACCTGGCGCAAAGCGAATGGTTCCTCAACACCGAGCGGACGAATAACCCCGATATCGAGTTCCATTTTACATCGGAAATTCACAAATAAAACTATTATTTGACTCGGATTTGAGCCAAAAAAGGAGTGTGTCTCAATATTGAAACACACTCCTTTTTTATGTCCGGCGGGTATTTTACTATTCTACACGCTTCAGATTGAAATACCCGGAAGTACTGGTACCCGCATTTTGATAAGTGCCGATCAAAGTACCTGCTGTACTATCGTAAGTGGCGGTAATCGATTGCTTGAGACCAGATGTTCCATAAACGCCGGTTGTTAAAGCGGTGAAATTGGTGCCACTCAAAGCCCAGGTTCCGGTTGCAAACTCGCCTCCCGGGCTTGATTGTGTAACGATCCTATTTGCGGTGCTGATATAAAATACATAAGCAGACGTATCGGTAATGGAGCCTCCCGTGACGCCGTAAGTGCCAGCCCATGTACCTGTAATGGGGTTTTTGGCATCGACCACGACGATCGTGTCTCTCTGAATGATGAAGGTAGTGTCGTTGTTAATGACTGTTTTGGTCTCGTGTTTTGTACAGGATGTTAGCATTGTCATACAATAAACGGATGACAATCCTAATGCAGTCAATAAAAATAGTTTTTTCATGTGTTAAATTACGGGTTTACTGGCCTACGTTTATAGTTACGCGAAGAAACGAACTATAAATTATATACACAAAAACCTGTAACTAATATTTAGAAGCAACACCGGTATAATTAAATGGAGTTATACGCTTGAGCTCCCTTTTAATCGAAGCCGAAATTTTCAACCCATCGATAAACTCATGAATCGCCTGTTTGTCGATACCGCCTTTTCCGCGGGTCAGTTCCTTGAGCGCTTCATAGGGCTTGGGGTAGTTTTCCCGGCGGAGGATGGTTTGGATGGCTTCGGCAACGACGGCCCAGTTGTTGTCCAGGTCCTGTTCGAGTTTTGGTTTGTTGAGTACGAGTTTGTCGAGGCCTTTTCCGATGGATTTCATCGCCAGGATGGTGTGCGCAAAGGGTACGCCCGTATTACGTAACACGGTGCTGTCGGTGAGGTCGCGCTGAAGACGGGAGATCGGCAGCTTCTCCGAGAAAAAGCCAAAGATTGCGTTGGCGATACCCAGGTTGCCTTCGGCGTTTTCAAAGTCGATCGGGTTTACCTTGTGCGGCATGGCCGAGGAGCCGACTTCGCCTTTCTTTGTCTTCTGTTTGAAATAGTCCATGGATACATAGGACCAGATATCGCGGCAAAGGTCGATAAGGATGGTGTTGATCCGGCGGATGGCGTCAAAATGTGCCGCCAGGTTATCGTAGTGCTCGATCTGTGTCGTATACTGCTGGCGTTGCAATCCCAGGGTCCCTTCTACAAATTCGTTGCCCAGCTTGACCCAGTCTTTTGTCGGGAAAGCCACGTGATGGGCGTTGAAGTTGCCGGTAGCGCCGCCGAACTTTGCGGTAAAGGGGACCTGGATCAGCAGCTCGATCTGGTTTTCGATCCGCTCGATAAAGACGAGCAGTTCTTTGCCGAGCCGGGTTGGACTGGCGGGCTGTCCGTGCGTACGGGCGAGCATGGGAATATCCTGCCAGTCTCTGGCCAGTACTTCCAGCTGTCTTTTCAGGTTCAGCAGACCGGGCAGGTATTCGAATTCCATGGCGTGTTTCCAGAGCAGGGGGATGGCCGTATTATTGACATCCTGGGAGGTCAGACCAAAGTGGATCCATTCGGCAATGGAGGCATGGGCTTCGCCCAGCTTATCTTTCAGATAGTATTCTACGGCCTTTACGTCATGGTTGGTCTCTTTCTCCTTTGTCTTTATCCATTGGGCGTCTTCGAGACCAAACTGTTCCATGGCGGTCTGGAGCTTGCGTTTTGCGGACGCGTCGACAGGGAATAAACGTTTTTTACCAAGGAAGAGAAAGTATTCTACTTCTACCAGCACCCGGTACCGAATAAGGGCATATTCCGAAAAATAGTCATCCAGGTGCTGTACCTGGTGGCGATAGCGGCCGTCGATAGGGGAGATGGCGGTAAGTGCGTTTAATTCCATGATAGATGGTTGAGTTGAAAATGCTTTTTTGGTCAAAATGCCAAATGCGTAACTTCGCCGCAAATTTAACGCAAAGGAATTGGACCAAAAAATACGAGTAGGTGCTGTAAGCTACCTGAATACAAAGCCGTTACTCTACGGAATAGACCGAGCCCCGCTAAGGGAAAGGATGGAATTGATCATCGATTACCCTGCCAGCATCGCCGAAATGCTGCTAAAAGACGAGATTGACATGGGATTGGTGCCGGTGGCGATCATCCCGCGAATGAAAGAATATTATATCAATGGGGAGTATTGTATCGCCAGCGACGGAAATGTAGCTTCCGTATGTCTGTTCAGCGAAGTGCCGATCAGCGAAGTAAAGACGGTGCTGCTGGACTACCAGAGCCGGACCTCGGTTCAGTTGGCCAGGGTGCTGCTGAAAGAATACTGGAAAGTGGAAGTGGAGCTAGTCGACGCCGGAAAAGATTACCGCGGGCAGATAAAAGGTACGACCGCCGGTGTCGTGATCGGGGACAGAGCCTTGGAACAACGACTGATCTCTCCCTATGTTTATGATCTGGCCGAAGGCTGGAAAGCGCTGACAGGGCTTCCTTTTGTCTTTGCAGCCTGGATCAGCAACAAGCCGCTGGATCCTGATTTTATACAGGCTTTTGACGCCGCCAACCACCTGGGAATTCAGCATATAGAGGAAGTTATTGAGGAGAATCCTTATTCCATCTTCTCTTTACATGATTATTACACCATTCATCTCGACTACAGGCTGGATGCTGAAAAGCGAAAAGGATTGGAGCGGTTTATCCAATACCTTACCGGATCAGCATCACCACTCCGTTTTTCGTCACCGGTCCGCAATACGTCATTGCTTTGATGACATATACATAGGCACCGGCGGGCTGGAGTTTTCCTTTGAAGGTTCCGTCCCAGCAATCTGATGGGTTGCGGGACGAGAATACTCTTGCTCCCCAGCGATCATATACTGCCATTTCTTCCAATTGTACATCCCCCCAGCGGGTAACGCCAAAACAATCGTTGTGCCCGTCTCCATTGGGTGTAAATGCATTAGGTACAACAAAAGTATTGGCTCCTGTCGCCTTTACCAGTATGCGTAAGGTATAGGAGGCTTTACAGCCATCGGGAGCTGTACCGATCACGATGTAGGTGGTAGAGCTATCGGTCGTGGCGATCGGGTCGGGAGAATAGATATTATCCAATCCTGCCGGCGGCATCCAGACATAACTGATACCACCCGTAGCATGCAATTGTGCGCTGTGAATCGTACAGTCGAGATCATTGTCTTTTGTAGCCGTAATGACGGGGCTTTCCTTGACTGTTACTTTTACGTCGAAGGTGCTGGTATAGGCCGGGCAGATGCTATCCGTGATATTGACGGTATAGGTGGTCGTTGCTGTAGGATCGGCGACGGGATAGGCCGCAGTTGGATCATCCAGTCCTATAGAGGGCGTCCACATATAAACATAGCCGGGATTGTTGTCGTGTACATTCAGCTTGGTAGAAAAGCCGGTACAGATGCTATCATCTGCGGGTTTCTGGAAGACGGCGACAGGCCTTACGTCAACGGTTTGAGAATCGATCTCGGTACAATGATTGACGTCTGTCAGCGTTAAATAGAATTTCGTGTCAACCGTTGGGCTGGCAAGCGGAGTGGCACTACCGGGATTGTCAAGCGGCGCCGCCGGTGTCCAGGAATAGCTTCCGGATCCGCCATTGGCGTTGAGTTGGGCTGCATCGCCTTTACAGATCAGCGTGTCTTTCGACAGCATGCTCAGCAGGTGCGGGTACTGGTTGACGGTCGCGGATGAGCTGGCCGTACAGCCTCGGGCGGACGTCCCCGTGACGGTATATTGAATGGAAACACCATCCGGATTGCCTGGCAATTGTACGACAGGATTGGCGATATCCGGGTTGGATAGTCCGTCTGCCGGTGTCCATTGGTAATTGAGTGATCCGCTTGCCTGTAGCTGTACAGGCAGACCAGGGCATGCTGTAACGGTCGGAGCTATCGACACAGAAGGGATCTCCACATCGATGGTCGCCGAATCTGTTTCTACACTGACGGGTGCAAAGGACAGGTCATCTAGACCGAAGTCATTACCGGAAGAGGTGGTGTTCTGGTCGACGATCGCAATATCTGCGGATAGAACGTTACCTGAGTTCCACAAAAGATGATAGGTCTGCCATCCGCAGGTTGTTGTGCCTGCTGTGATAAGCGCGCCGATGGGGTGGCCGTTGATATAAACCTTTAACTGTGCCGGGTTAGCGGTTGCAAAAGGGGAGAGCCAGAAGGAGAAGGCGTAGTTCGTATATTGCTGTACGTTTACCCTCTCCGTCCATACGGTGTCTCCGGGTTGTTCCGAGCCATTGACCAGTAACATGAGTCCTTGTCCGGTTGTATGGTCGACACAGGGAGAGGCGCCGGGCAGCCAGCCATTGGGGGAGGCGGCTACGCTATAATTGCCGGATAAATAACCCACTGTATTATTGAAATAGTCAGAATAAAAACCAGTATTCCCTTTTGAGAAATCGCCATTGACGAGCAGATTGGTCCCGAGGGTGTGACCTGTAAAATGGTACTTGGTGGTGGTGGTTGGCGTTACAACTGGTGATGTCGACGAAGAGTTATCCATATAGTCGGTCGGATTCCAGCAGAAATCAAGAACGGGCAAAGTGCGTAGTGTGACGGACTGGCCGACGCAGATACCGGTGTCGGCGGTTTGCAGGATATCGGCTGGCGTAATGCCGATGAACAGGATCTTTTGAGTAGAAGAGTTGCAGCTTCCGGAGTTTCCTGTCAGGGTGACGAAATAGTTGGCCGGATTAGGGGCGGTATAAGTGAGCGAGGGGTCGCTGCCGCCTGCGGAATAGGTCGTGCCATTGATATCCCAGCTATAGGTAACACCGGCAGAGCTGTTGGCATCAAATTCGACCTGCATGGGATTGCAGGGATCCTGCTGATAAGTGAAATCCGTGTTGACCTCCGGCTGCCAGGTGAGTTGGACATTCGCGCTGACTGCGCATCCATGGGGAGTCGACCCGGTCACCGTATAGCTAATGGAAGTGCTGGTTGTGGACAGGGGGGCAAGGGCCGTTGGGTTGGCAATCGTCGAGTCTGAAAGATCTGTGGAGGGCGACCATTTCCAGACAAGCGATGGATCGCTTCCTGCAGCCTGCAATTGCTGGGGCACATTGGGGCATAATGTAGCGGTGGCGGGAGTTGCCGTCACTGTAGGCGGCTGGTCCACGGTGATGATTACAGAATCCTGTTCCAGTACCTCCTGGGAGAAATAAATATCATCGAGAGCGAAATCATTTCCACTGAAATTTGTATTCTGGTTGAGGATCGAGATGATGGCAGACGTGGCGCTTCCCGAGTTCCAGACTGTATAGAACTGATCCCATTTGCAGCTGGCGGCATTGGCAGAGAACGGGGTGCTCAATGGCTGACCGTTGATCGAGAATTGCAGTTGGGCCGGATTGATCGTTGTAATGGTCTCCAGCCAGCAGGAAAAGATATAATTTGTATAAGGCTTTACAGGGACCGTTTCGGACCAGACGTTCACATTGGGTTGATCGGATCCATTTATCATCAGCATATTGCCTGACCCTGTGGTATGATCGACACAAGGCGTAAAACCAGAATACCAGCTGGTGGGGCTGGGCCCCACAGAGTAAACGCCCGCATTAAAACCACTGCTGTTGTTGGTGTATGCCGAAGTAAAACCGGTATTCCCGGCAGAAAAGTCACCGTTTACGACGAGATTATCGCCTGGAACATGCGCTGTAAAATAATATTTGGTCGTGACGGATGGGGTTGCAACCGGGTTAGCAGAGGCTGGATTGTCGAGGTAAGTGGTCGGAGACCAGCAGAAATCAAGAACGGGCTTTGTCGTCAGCGTAACGGATTTTCCCAGGCAGATGCCGGTATCGGGTTGAATGATCAGGTCTGCGGGAGTAACTTCGATGTCGACGGTTTTTGTCGTAGTTGCCTGGCAGACCGAGCCGCTGGCCGATAGGGTTACAGGGTAGGAGCCAGTCGCAGGGAAAATATGTGTCAACGATGCTCCTCCGGTTGTTGTCGAGGGATAATCGACGCCGGCGATGGTCCAGCTATAGTTTGCTCCGGTATTGAGCGGACCTGTAAAATCAAGCGTTAACGGATTACAGGTTTCCTGCACAAAATCAAAATCATAAGCAGGCGGGACGTTGACGGTGACGACTACATTATTGGAGGTAACCCGGCATTTCACCGACTGGATATTGCCGCCTTCGGCGGATAACATCCGATAGTAATAGTCGATAGATTGAGTGGCATCGGTCGGAGTGACCGTTAACTGGGTGGAATTGGATGAAGGGATGTCCGTCCAGGTCTTGCCGCTGTCGGTGCTGACCTGCCATAAATATTCCGGGTTGGTATAGCCGGTAGTAACCGATCCATTGAGCGTAATGGCAGTCCCGGAACAAAGCGGTGTCGGCGCCGTAGCGGCTGCTGTTGTGGTCGGGCCGCAAGGACGGAACGTGATATCATCGATGGCAAAGTCGTTGCCGACGGCATTGGGTCCTGAGCCAATGACCGTATTGTCCTGGATACTCACGATGACCGAACTGAGACCTGCGGGAAGTTCGAACATGAATCCGTAATGATTCCATGTCATGACTGCGCTTTGGGGAATGGGCCCGGAATTGTAGGTGGCCAGTACGGTTCCATCCAACGTCTGTACTATAAATGTCAGATTGGGCAGCAAGTTGACCCCCAGATTAGGAAGATCTGTGTTTGCGAACCAGGCTGCATACTCATATTTGACGCCCCCGCAAAGATTGTCGATCTGTTGGCGGTAAAACTCACCGGTTGTCGACAGGGGATTCTCATACAGCATATAGCCATTAGGATCACCTGTATGATCTGTACTGCCGGAATGCCAGACCGAGCCGGTGTAGTTATTGGGGACATTGTTGGTAATGGTGTATTGCCCATCCAGCGGTGTCGGTGTTGCGGGGTTGCCGCTGACGGCAACATAGGTCAGACTGGTGCTGGCGCCGGGCACAACCGTTGGAAGATCCGGAGAATTTCCGGGACCGCTTCCAAAAGTAATATTGAGGATCGGGTCTCCCAGGCTGCCCGTACAAAGCGTACAGTTATTCGGATTGACCGAAGCGGATACTCCCGTCACAGGTGTTGAGGTCGAGCAGTCGGCGCCCGCTTGAATCGTCAGCAAGGTATAGGTCGTGGAGACCGCGGGCTGTACCTGGACATTGAAGGGGACACCGTCCATTACGTTGGTCTGGGTATAGGTGGTGGTCCCATCGGTGTAAGTGATGGTGAATGGTCCTGATCCGCCGCTGGTCGAATGATAGGTCAGCATCCCCGGTGCACCATTACAGGTATTGCTCCCCGTGAGTGTGCCTGCCAGCGTTGCCGGTGTATTGCAATAGGGGTTATTCTGGTTGACCTGCGATCCATTGACCAGCGTTCCATTCCAGGTTGAATTACCTTGCTTATTGGAAAGATTGTCAAAATAATAATAGGCCAGCAACCCCGTCTGTGTTGTCGGGCTGGGTAGTGGAACGCTCATGTATTGCTGTATCTGAGCCTGTGTACGAACGACATTCCAGATACGCACGTTATTGACATAGCCCTCGAAACTTTCGTTCGGTGTGGCGGCGTCATACATGCCGATCTTCGCGTTGTAATCATTCTGGACAAGATTGCCGCTGGCAGCTGTTTGAGCGACAAGAACTCCATTGCGGTAGAACTTAAGGGAGGCCCCGTCATAGGTCATCGCTACGTGGTAAACCCGGTTCAGCTGGATGTCGCAGGACGCCGACGCGGAAGCATAGCCGTGGGTCGTAGTGATCTCGGCGTCGTCGGGTCGAAGCAGGTAGTTGACAGTGTTTGGGTCGATATGTTTTGATACGAGATCTCCGGCATAAAACATTCCCCCCGAATAAGGAGTTGTCCTGCAAAATTCAGCCTCGACCGTAATCTGTGTTCCCGGGACGTCCAGATCGCCCAGTTTCACGGCAGACTCCAGACCAGGAGGTAGATATAGCCAGTTGGAACAGGTTTGGCCAGCGCCGAGGAAAGGCAGCAGCAAGAAAACAAAAGAAAGTATTCGCGCGAATTGGGTCAGTTTGGTCACGGTTAGGGTGATAGGGAGTTCGTCGTGCAAAATATGCAAATTTCTGTATTTCCCCGGTTAAAATGTATTATGGTGTGCCCACTCCGATGGGCATACGCTGTAGATCGCCTTCTCCTTTTGAGAAGTATGCGGAAGGACGATGAGGGAGTTGCCTACACGAGGGCCAATCCCTGCAGGGGTTGATAAGGGCTTATAATTCAGCTGAAAGGAATAAGGCTGCAGAAGGCCTGATTGTTGCCGAAATAAACTAGATTTGCGACAATCAGAATAAATATCCCGGATGAAAGTAGTCATTTTTGCAGGGGGAATGGGTACACGGATTGCAGAAGAGACCGGTACACGCCCCAAACCAATGGTTGAGATCGGAGGTAAACCCATTCTTTGGCATATTATGAAAATTTATAATGCCCAGGGATTTAATGAGTTTGTCATCTGCCTTGGATACAAAGGTTACCTCATAAAGGAGTACTTTATGCATTATTACCTCCACAACTCGGACCTTACGATCGAATTGGGTAATAACAAGATCGATGTCCATTCTTCCAATACAGAAACATTCAAGGTTACGCTAGTGGATACCGGCCAGGAAACAAAGACAGCCGGTCGTCTGCAGCGTGTAAGAGCTTTTCTCACTCCAGGGGAAGACTTTATGCTGACCTATGGCGATGGGGTCGCTGACATTGATCTGAAGTCGTTGCTGCAGTTTCATCAGTCACACGGAAAGACCGCCACAGTAACAGCAGTACAGCCGGAGGCCCGATTTGGCGGTTTGGAAATGACGGATAACGGGCAGGTCAATCGATTTAAGGAAAAGCCAAAAGGGGATGGCAAGTGGGTTAATGGCGGTTTCTTTGTGCTGGGTCCCAAGGTGTTTGATTATCTGAAGGACGATATGACCAATACGATGTGGGAAGATGAGCCGCTGGAGCGTCTTTCTCATGACAGCCAACTGATGGCCTACAAACATACCGGCTTCTGGAAACCAATGGATGCGATGCGTGACAAGATCGAGCTGGAAACCATGTGGCAAAAAAATGAGGCAAAGTGGAAGATATGGTAAACCTGGTTGAAACATATAAGGGCAAACGTATTTTCCTGACGGGGCATACCGGTTTCAAAGGGGCCTGGTTATCCGCAATGCTGCATCAATTGGGCGCAAGGGTAAAAGGCTATTCTCTGCCGCCGGAACATGAACAGGGACTCTTTATGGTCCTGGGTGGTGAAGGAGTGGAGGAGAGTGTGCTGGCCGATATCCGTGACCGACAGCGTCTGGAACAGGAAATACTGGCTTTTGCTCCCGATTTCATCTTTCATCTGGCCGCGCAGCCGCTGGTGCGTCGTTCATACGAGATTCCCGCCGAGACGTTTGACGTCAATGTGACGGGTACGGCCAATGTGCTGGAAGCAGCCACGCGATTAAAAAAAGACTGTGTCATGGTGATGATCACCACCGACAAGGTCTATGAAAATAAAGAAAAGGCCGAATTGCTCTATAAAGAGGGCGATGTATTGGGGGGATATGACCCCTATAGCGCCAGTAAGGCTTGTGCCGAACTGGTGGTCAGCTCGTTCCGCAATTCATTTTTCCTGTCTGCTGCGGGACGACCCGTCAAATCTTTAGCCAGCACCCGGGCGGGGAATGTAATTGGCGGCGGCGACTGGAGTCGTGACCGCATCATCCCGGATATCGTTCGCTCGCTGATGGCCGGCAGGACGATCGACGTGCGCAATCCCGCGGCGGTAAGACCCTGGCAGCATGTACTGGAGCCCCTGACGGGCTATCTTGTGCTCGGAGCGAAACTGCAGGAGTCGCCCAAAGTATACTCGAACGCGTTTAATTTTGGACCCTTGCCGGAGGGGCATCTGCCGGTGAGCGAAGTGGTAAAGACGGCGATCGACGTGTGGGGCAACGGGGACTGGCGGGATGCTTCTACACCAGGAGCGCCGCATGAGGCCGGGCTTCTCAAACTGGACATACAAAAAGCGCAGGAACAGCTGTCCTGGCGTCCAAAGCTCGATGCCCGGGAAGCGATCCGGTGGACGCTGGAATGGTATAAACAGCCATTATCCGAGCAGCGTCGTTTTACATTTGAACAAATCAACCACTATTTTTCGCTATGAGGTTTACCGAAACCAGGCTGTCGGGGAGCTTTGCCATCGACCTCGAAGTATATAGCGATGACCGCGGCTGGTTCGCGCGCACCTATGACAAACAGCGTTTTAAGGAGATCGGTCACGATAAAGAATGGGTTCAGCTAAACCATTCCTTTACCAGTAAGCCGGGTGCGCTGCGAGGCATGCATTTTCAATTTGCGCCTTATCGGGAGATCAAACTAGTCCGGTGTGTTGCCGGCGCAGTTTTTGATGTTATCGTCGACTTGCGGCATGGCTCGCCAACGTTTCTTCAATGGGAAGGGGTGGAATTGTCAGCGGCCAACAGAAAGATGCTGTATATCCCTGAAGGGTTTGCGCATGGTTTCCAGGTATTGCAGCAGAACAGCGAGCTGATCTACCATCATAGCGAGCCCTATACGCCGCAGGCTGAAGCTGGATTGCGGTACGACGATCCCCGGATCGGTATTCAATGGCCGCTGCCTGTCAGTGTCATCTCCAAACGGGACGACCAACACCCTTTTCTCACGGATAAATTCAATGGACTATAATATGCAATGCAGATTTTGTAAGACGGAGTTAACGCATGTATTCATCAATCTGGTCAATTCGCCTGCTTCCAATTCTTTTTTGACGGCCGAACAGCTAAACGAGCCGGAAACGTTTTATCCGCTGAAAGTATATACTTGCAGCCATTGTTTCTTGGTCCAGGTGGATGAGTATAAAAAGTCCGACGCCATCTTCAACCACGAATATGTCTATTTTTCATCCTACTCGACCAGCTGGCTCGAGCATTCGAAGAAATACACCCAGATGATGACCCAACGCTTTGAGCTCAATGCCGGTTCACTGGTAGTGGAAGTTGCTTCGAATGATGGCTATCTACTGCAATACTTTAAAGAACAGGGGGTGCCTGTATTAGGCGTGGAACCGACCTCCAACACCGCAGACGTGGCAAGGAAGAAGGGCGTGGACACCGTCGTCGACTTCTTTGGCGTCAGACTGGCAAAGCAGCTGGTCGCAGAAGGCAGGAAAGCAGATGTGCTGCTTGGCAATAATGTTTTGGCGCACGTTCCCGATATCGTGGATTTTGTTGGCGGGATGAAGATCCTGTTGAAGGACCAGGGGGTGATCACGATGGAATTCCCGCATCTGATGCAGCTGGTCGATAATAATCAATTCGATACGATTTATCACGAGCATTTTTCTTATCTCTCTTTTTATACGGTTGAGCAGATCTTTCGCAGCCAGGGATTGGTATTGTTTGATGTCGAAGAGCTACCGACCCACGGCGGTTCCCTTCGTATCTACGGCCGTCATGCGGAAGACAGGTCAAAGCCTGTTGGCCCTCGCGTAAAGGCCCTGCTGGAAAAAGAAGAGGCCAAAGGCATGACTTCGCTGGGCTATTATGATAACTTCCAGGCAAAAGCGCTGGAAGTAAAATATGCGCTTACAGAATTTTTGATCCAACAGAAAAAAGCCGGCAAGAAAGTCGCCGCTTATGGCGCTGCGGCCAAGGGCAATACGCTGCTCAATTATTGTGGTATAAAGAACGATCTGCTGGAATTTGTCGTCGACGCAAATCCCAATAAGCAGGGGAAATATTTACCTGCCAGCCATGTTCCGGTAGTGGCAGAGTCTGTATTGAAGGAACAGAAACCCGACTATGTACTGATCCTGCCCTGGAACCTCCGGCAAGAGATTGGACAACAGCTCTCCTATATTCGTGAATGGGAAGGCCAACTGGTCATCCCGATCCCTCAACTGGAAATTCTTACCTGATGAGTAGTATCTTGGTCACTGGCTCAACGGGTTTTATCGGCCGATATGTGATTGAGGCTCTGTTGGCCGCCGGGCATACGGTGATTGCCAGCTCGGGTAACGAGACGCATGCCCGTCTGCAGTCCTGGTTCGACAAGGTGCGCTATATCCCTCTGGATCTTTCGACGGTCCGCGCAGATACGGACTATTACGTTTTCTTTGGAAAACCGGACAAGGCGATCCATCTGGCATGGGAAGGACTACCGAATTACAAAAGCGATTTTCATCTGACCGACAATCTTCCCCGTCACCAGTTGTTTTTGCATAGCCTGGTCCGGGGCGGACTTTCGGATCTGACGGTCTCTGGCACTTGTCTGGAGTATGGGATGCAGGAAGGTTGTCTATCTGAAGACCAGCCGGTACGGCCGGATAACGCCTACGCGATCGCAAAAGACCGGCTTCGTCAGTACGTGGAAACATTGAGTACACAGTTTCGGCTGGATTGGAAATGGGTCAGATTGTTTTATATGTATGGGGAGGGGCAAAACCCGAAATCCTTATTTTCGCAGCTGGATAAAGCGCTGGATGCGGGTGAGCCGGCCTTCAATATGAGCGGCGGTCAGCAGGTGCGTGATTTTCTGCCGGTGAAAGAAGTAGCGCGACTGCTGGTAAAAATAGCCAGTCAGCAGCAAGTAACCGGAATCATCAATTGCTGTAGCGGAAGAGCAATTACTCTACAACAAATGGTGGAAGAATATCTATTGTCAAAACAGCGCGTCATTACCTTGAATTTGGGGGTCTATCCCTATCCGGATTATGAACCGTTCCGTTTTTGGGGAGATCCTTCGAAATTAAAAATCATTGATCGATGAGTACGCCGTGGGCTAGTTTTTGTATGACGACTTACAAGAGGCCGGGTTTTCTGAAAAAGGCCTTGTCCTACATTCAGGCGCAGACCTTTATGGACTTTGAGGTCGTCATTTCCGATAATGATCCTGAGCGAAGCGCGGAAGCCGTCGTTCAGGGCATGAAGGACGATCGATTTCTTTACTTTCCCAATGAGACCAATCTGGGGATGGTACGCAGTTTTAACAAAAGTATCGAGCGCAGCAAAGGGAACTATATTGTGATGGTTACGGATGACGATCCTGTCTATCCGCATATGCTCCAGACACTTTATGATTTGTCTGTTCAGTATCCGGGCTATGGCCTCTATAATGGCGGACACGATACATTTTTTCATGGCATGCTGCAGGCACAAATATCAAAAGCCCGCATTGGGACGAATTCAAGTCTGGCGAATTTTGAACTGGATGCTGTGCATGCCTTTTCCGCTGAACAGTTTCCAACCGCTTTTCTCGACGGAACGATCTTCCCCGGCGGCTTTCTTTGGTCTGTTGGCGCGGTAAGAAGAGATATCGCATTGTCTATAGGAGGTTTCCCCGATTATGATACGCCGCATCTGGCGGATTGTGCATTTTCACTCCTGAGCGGCGCCGCTGGCGGATGTGTATTTGTTAATACAGAGTTGGGTTATAGGGCTATTCATAACGAAAACTACAGTTATTCTGAAGCTAATTATGAAAAGATATATACAGCTCCGGATGGCTTTTATAACTGGGTAAAGTCCCGGATGCCGCCGGCTTTGCTGACGTCGGCTTTTGAAGAGCAGCTTAGACATTATATCGGAAGGGATATGTCTTTTTATGTTATTTCTATCAAGAGGATGTTGGCGATACAGCGGATAGACAGCCCTGTATTCGAATCTTTCCGCAAGCGTTTTTTTGAATTGCCGCTGCTGAAAAAGTGGAAGACCAAATACAATCTTAATATTCATTTTCCCCGCACTTTTGAACTATACCTGGCTTTCCGCAACTTGTTCTCGTCTCCATTCAAAAACATTCCCGGTAAATGAAAAAGCCGCTCGTCTCGATCATAACCGTAGTCTTCAACGGGGAGCGTACGCTGGAAGCAACGATCCGGAGCGTGGAGTCGCAAACCCTTGCCGACCGGGAATATATCGTTGTCGACGGCGGTTCAAAGGACGCTACGGTGTCCATTCTGAAAAGACACACGGACACGGTTACCCGCTGGATTAGCGAACCTGATAAAGGGATCTATGACGCGATGAACAAAGGGATCCGGATGGCGGAAGGAGAGTGGCTTTATTTTCTGGGCAGCGACGATTGTTTTGAAAATGCCGCTGTGCTGGCGGATATATTTTCCGGTTCCGTTCCGGATGTAGATCTTTTGTATGGGGATGTGATCAGTCCCAGCTATCGCGGACGCTATGACGGCGAATTCACAAGGGATAAACTTCTTGGTAGGAATATCTCTCACCAGGCGGCTTTTTACCGGAAACGCATATTTGATCGGTTGGGAGAATACGACCTTCGTTTCCGGACGCATGCCGATTGGGATTTTAATCTGCGCTGCTTTGGCGATCCTGCGTTCCGCGCACATTATACCGGTGTATTGGTCGCATCATTTGGCGCCGATGGCGCCAGTGCGGGACATGATCTCACCTTTTTGCGCGAGCGGTTGATCCCGTTGAAGCTGGACAGGCTGGAGCAGACGGGGACAGGCGTATTGCGGAGGATCCGTTTCTACGACGAGTGGTGGCGATTCCTGCGCAATGCCGGTTTGAGGGACAGAGCGCTTTTGGCGCAGTCGATGCCTGGCCGTGTGCTGCCGCGCGCGTTGAGACGTATGCTGGGCTGGCAGCGGGCTGTACCGGAATCACTTTTGAAGAACAGTTTTTTTTCCAAGGGCTGGATGTTTGGCAGCTATCTTACAAATCTTATAACCGGATCACTATAATGCCATTGTCGATCATCATTGTCAATTACAAATCGGCAGGGCTGCTTCTCGATTGTCTGGAGCGGCTCTGGCAGCATCCCGCTGCCCGGACCTTTGAGGTCATCGTCTGTGACAATGCGTCCGGCGACGATAGCGAGGAAAGGGTGATGAAGCGATTTCCCGGGACCGTCTGGATACAGATCGGGGAGAACGCCGGTTTTGCCCGTGCCAATAATGCCGGTATCCGTCAGGCAAAAGGGGAGGTTGTGCTGCTGCTCAATGCCGATACGCTTCCCGATGCCCAGGTGGTCGATGAATGTTACCAACGATTGCGGCAGAGCGATTTTATCGCCGCCGGTGTACAGCTGCTGAACGCCGATGGCAGCCCGCAGATATCGGGCATGTATGTTATGAAGGGGGGGCTGAACTACCTGCTTCCTTTGCCTATCCTTGGGAAGGTCCTGAAGAAGCTGGGAGAGTCGGCCAGGGTAAAGAAGCCCCATGTCGCGGACTCGGAGACCCTGGTTGAAGTGGATTGGATCAACGGCGCTTTCCTGATGGTCAAACAAAGCGCGATCGAAAAGGCCGGTCTGTTGGATCCGGATTTCTTTCTTTATGCAGAAGAGGCAGAATGGTGCTCGCGTCTTAAAAAGACCGGCCGGCTTTGTATATATGGCGATCTGAAAGTGATCCATCTGCAGGGAGAAACAGCTAACCAGGAATTTGGTTCCGAAGGGAAGGGCTATCATAGCCTGTTCGACCGGAAAGGACTTCAGATCATGCTGTCTAACTTTGTACGTATCAGAAAGCAGTTTGGAGCGGTTTGGTTCCTGGTACAGCTGCTCTTTTATTTGTCAGAAATACCTTTATTTCTGGTGAGTATATGCCTTAATACTTTGTTAAAAAAGAAGCCGCGTTACCGAATGACCCAATTCTGCGGGTACTGCAAAAATATCTTTTACATTTTACGGCTAAGCCCGGTTATCCTTCGAAATAAGCCTTATTTTTATAAGGTGTTATGAGGACACTGCTGCTGACCACTGTATTTATACTGTTATCCTTATGCGTATTTGCCCAGGAGTATAGCTATACGCATTATGATCTATCCGATGGACTCGCCGGATCTACCGTTTATTGCACTGCACAGGATAGGGATGGCTTTATGTGGTTTGGCACGGAAACCGGAGTCAGCAGGTTTGACGGAACGCATTTCCACAATTATAGTACCAGTGACGGATTACCGGATGTGGAGATCATCCAGATGTTCGGTGATTCCAAAAACCGTCTGTGGATGGCGCCTTTCCGCAAGTCCATTTGTTATTACTACAAGGGGAAGATCCACAACCCGGATAATGATTCGGTTCTCCGCAAGATGCACTTCAGGAACTATGTCGAAAATTTTGCCGAGGATTCGAAGGGGAATATCCTGATCCAGGAAGGACGGAGTTTATTGGTGCTGGATACGACAGGACATGTCACGGAGATCGATACGGCGGAAGGAAAACCTTTTGATCGCTGTCATGCCTGCACCAAAAGTATTGACGGTAATTTCCTCGTCCAGATCGATCTTAAAGTGTATGAACTGATCAGGGGAAAACTTTATCTGAAGGCTAAACTGCATGGAGACAGCAAGGCCAGGTCCTTTATTGATCTCAATTACATTGCCGTCAGCCGGCGGGCGGTGGTTTATCGCTCCGGGATGGGGAAGGCCTGTATCCTGGACCTGAAGACGGGCAAGGAAAGCCCGATCGTCTTTAATGGATATCGTTATCAGCACGTAAATTATGGGATTGTATCCGATTCGATCGTCTGCGCAAACGAATCGATTGGTTCCTGTCAATACACCACACATGGCAAACTGGTCCGTCATTTTCTGCCGGGTGTGGAGATCACGCGGACCTTTATGGACGACGAGGGCAATAATTGGTTTACAACCATGGGACAGGGGATCTATCGGCTCAACTCCGATGAATTTCGCACTATCCGTATCGATCAGCCAAAGTATCCCGGCTGTGCGGCGCTCAGCATTGTACGCAGCGGTAATGGACTGTTGGTGGGGACCAACCGCAACGGGTTGTTCCGGTATGAACTGCCTTCCCTGACCAGGTGTAGTATGAAAGTAGTCAGCCAGGAGGAGGTTCGCCGTATATTTTTCGTCGCTCCTGTCCCCGGCGGTAACGTTTTATATGGAACGGGATCGAATGTCGAACTGCACGACGCAGCCGGCGTCCTCCTGAACTCTATCTTCCAAAACGTAAAGAAGGCGGTGATGAAGAACGATCATGAGATGATCTTCGCCAGCAGCAATGGCTGCTTCCTGCTGAATATACCACAGTGGCGTATAACCGATACCTTATGGCATGAAAGAACGACCACCGTTTATTATAAGGACGGCATTACGTATATCGGTACGCTCAACGGGTTATACGCGCTGGGGAAGGACGGGGATACTACCTTTCTTGGGAAGACTATCCCTTTTTTACGGAAACGGATAGCGGCTATCGTACAGACACAGGATGGATTGCTGTGGATAGCTTCTTACGATGATGCCGGTATCATCGCTATCCGGAATGGGCGGGTCGTCGCTTCGCTTACAAAAAAAGACGGGCTGGCCAGCGATATATGCCGGGTACTTGCGCAGCAGGGCGATTGTCTATGGGTAGGGACTGACAGAGGGCTCAATCGTGTCGATCTGAAACGACCGGGATATCCGATCACACAGTATACGGCAAATGATGGGCTTGGGTCCAATGCGATCAATACGATATATGTTGATAATCCTATGGTTTACGTTGGTACGCCGGCGGGGCTTAGCTACTTTGATGAAACGAAGGTCAATACGAGCTCGGGCTGCCGGTTTTACTGGCTGGATATATCCAGTTCGGGGAAAAGCAGGATGGCGGACACCAATCTCCTTTTCCTGCCTTACCGTAACAACGATATTCATTTCGAATATGTCGGGATATCTTACCGGTCGGTCGGCAACATCCTCTATAAGTACCGGCTGCTGGGGCTGGATACGGCCTGGAAGACAACCCACGAAACCTTTCTGGACTATCCTGCGCTTCCTTCCGGCAGCTATGAGCTGCAGGTAATAGCCGTCAATAAGTTCGGGACTGAAAGTGTGCCTCGGTCTTTGCATTTCGAGGTGGCGACGCCATTCTGGCGGACAGGATGGTTCTATGCGGCGCTGGTTGCTGCTTTTCTTTTGTCCGTCTGGTTTACGACTGCAATTTGGATGCGAACCATCCGGCGGCGGCAGCGCGAAGAAAGACAGCTAAGCCGGCGGGTTGCTGAAATGGAACATATGGCGCTGCGTGCCCAGATGAATCCACATTTTATTTTTAACTGTCTTAACTCCATCCAGCAATATATCTTCGACCAGGACGTGCTGGCCGCCAATAAATACATCACCGGCTTTTCCCGGCTCATCCGGGAGACGCTGCAAAATTCCAGCCGTTCATACATTACGATTGGAGATGAAGTTCGATATTTGTCCTCTTATCTTGCACTGGAGAAACTTCGGTTCAAACAGAAGATGGACTATAGTATCGGGTTTGATCCCGATATCCGGCTCAACCGGCCGGTGATACCGCCGATGATCATCCAACCCTATGTTGAAAACAGTATGCGTCATGGCCTCCGGCATAAGCCGGATGGAAAAGGGGTTATCCGGATTGTTTTTGCGCAGGAAGGGGAGACATTGACGGTTACGGTTGAGGACAATGGTATCGGACGCGAAAAGGCCGCCAGTTATAAGACGCGGGAACATATCGAATATCAATCGAGGGGCATGCAGTTGACAGCGGAACGCATCGGGTTGATCAACGAATTAAAAGGAAGGGGAGGGATTGAAGTAGAGGTGATCGACCTGAAGGATCCCAACGGCGTAGCAGAAGGTACGCGTGTCATTATCCGGTTTATACTAAACAGCTTACCGACACAAAACGAAATGTATGATCAGGACCGTATTAATTGACGATGAGATCGACAGCATCCGGGTATTACAGAAGTTATTGGAAACCGTATGTCCGGAGGTAGAGATCGTAGGCCTGGCCGATGGCGTTGAGAATGGTTTCAAGGTCATCCGGGAAACAGATCCCGACCTTGTGCTGCTGGATATCGAAATGGCGCAGGGAAATGCGTTCGATCTGCTCAACCGGCTGCAGCCGGTGGAATTCAAGGTGATCTTTGTTACAGCCTTCGACAACTATGCTATTCGGGCATTCAAATACAGCGCGATGGACTATCTGTTGAAACCCGTCGACGCAGAAGAGTTGAGAGACGCTATTGCCAGAATGCCTGCCCGGCAAAAAGGCGGCGACCTGGTTGGACAAATGCGGATGCTGATGGAAAATATGGGCATGATCAATCTTGCCCAGCAAAAGATCGCGATCCCCACTATTACCGGCTTGATGTTCGTCCCGATGAACGATGTGATCCGGCTAAAGGGCAACGGCAGCTATACCACGCTCTGTCTTGCATCCGGCGAAGAGATCGTTGCCACCCGCAGCATAAAGGACTATGAGGATATGCTTCCGGAAACCATTTTTTACCGTATACACAATTCTCAGATCATCAACCTCAACAGGATACAGACCTATAATAAGGGCAGAGGGGGATCTGTTACGATGGAAGACGGCAGTGTCGTCGAAGTGGCGACAAGAAGAAGGGAGGATTTTCTGCGTCGGCTGATGAAGTAAAGCCAGGGCAAAATTTAGCTGCGGTTTTAGCTATCCGGTGTAATCTAGTCAAAAGGATTTACCTTCGGCGCCAAAAATACCAGCCATGTCTTCCACTCCCTTCCATTATGGTCAGGATTCGCTAACGATCGCCGCTGCCCTGGATCTGGCCGCAGGAGCCCGCAAAGGTATTCTGTCGCCTGCAGTAGTGGAAAAGGTACTGGCAAGTCAGCGGCAGGTGGAAGCTATCGTCAGCCAGGGAAAGACTGTTTACGGCGTTAATACGGGGTTTGGCATCCTGGCCAATACGCCGATATCCGAACAGGATACCCGCACTTTACAATACAAGATCTTACAGAGTCATAGCGTCGGCGTTGGAGCCCCGGTTCCGCGGGATATTGCCCGCATCATGCTGATCACCAAAGTCCAGGCTTTGGCGCAGGGGTTTTCGGGCATCCGGCTGGAGACGCTGGAACGTATTCTCTGGCATCTGGACGAAGATGTGATCCCCGTTGTCCCTGAAAAGGGTTCGGTCGGCGCTTCTGGCGACCTGGCGCCGCTGGCGCATCTCTTCCTGCCGCTGATCGGTCTGGGAGAGGTCTATTTCAAAGGGCAGCGCAGACCGGCAAAGGAGGTATTGGAGCAATTTGGACTAGGTCCGGTACAATTGGGACCCAAGGAAGGACTGGCGCTGATCAATGGAACGCAATTCATCCTTTCCTATGCGGTAAAGGCGGTCGAACGCTTTCACTTTTGTCTGGAGGCGGCCGATATTATCGGGGCGATGAGCCTGGAAGCCCTGACGGGAACAAAGGCGCCCTATGACGAGCGCCTGCACGCGCTGCGACCCTATGCCGGAAGCCGGCTGGTGGCACAGCGGCTCAGGACCCTGCTCCACGATAGCGCGATCATGCAAAGCCACGTCGACTGCGGACGGGTTCAGGATCCATACTCGTTGAGATGCATGCCCCAGGTACACGGCGCATCCCGGAATGCCTGGCTGCACCTCAAACAGCTGACAGATATCGAATTGAATGCTGTAACGGACAATCCGATCATACTGGGCGAGAACGATACGATCAGCGGCGGAAACTTCCACGGCCAGCCTTTAGCGCTGCCACTTGATTATGCCTGTCTCGCTGCCGCCGAAGTGGGCAATATTTCCGATCGTCGCTGTTACCTGCTCCTGGAGGGCAAATGGGGGCTGCCGATGCTGCTGATGAGCAATGTCGGGCTGAACAGCGGGTTTATGATCCCCCAATACACGACAGCCGCCCTGGTCACCGAAAACAAGACCCTTTGCTTCCCGGCCAGCGCCGACAGCATTCCGACCTCCCTTGGCCAGGAAGACCACGTCAGCATGGGCAGCATCAGCGGTCGCAAACTGAACCAGGTGCTTGATAATCTGGAATATATACTGGCGATCGAGCTGATGAGCGCCTGCCAGGCCATCGAATTCCGCCGCCCCCTCAAGAGCAGCCCCATCCTCGAAGCCGCGCATCAATACGTGCGTAATTTTGTCGGATTTGCCAGCGAAGACCGGATCTTTGCCGACGATATCCAGCAATTGCACCGGATCATCCGGGATTTTTCCTTTGTCCGTCACTGCGATGAGGTTGCAGACAACAATGGGGTGGCCCTGAATCAAGGTTTCAACATCGATTTTCAGCTTTGATATTGCACACTTATTGTCGAAAACCGCACGGTTTCCTCCCATTTTTGCACGCCTGTTAAGTCTCCCCTTGTCCAATGGTAAAATGGTCTATTTTGTAAAGGCCTATCAATTTTAAGGGACCCCTAAACCTGAATTGTCCCTAGCTGATTATCTGCTGGTATTTAACCGTTGGACCTATCTTATGATTTTTAGGAATGTTGATCCTGCTCGTTTTTTCATGGCTGGTTAAGACGTCTGGTCCGTCCTGTTTTATTTATTATTTTTAGTATCCCGGGTCATATCCCGGGATACTAATTTTATGGGTACCAAAACATCTCCTCACTACCAGATTCCTAAGACTCCCACGGGTACAGCCCTTCAATGTAAGGGATGGATTCAGGAAGCCGCTTTGCGCATGCTGCTGAACAATCTTGATCCGGCGGTCGCCGAAAGGCCGGAAGAGCTGATCGTCTATGGAGGCAGGGGCAAGGCCGCCCGTGATTTTGAATCACTGGAACTGATCCTCAAGGCTTTAAAAGACCTTGAGAACGATGAGACCCTTCTTATCCAAAGCGGCAAGCCGGTTGGTATCCTGCGCACCCACCCGGATTCGCCCCGCATTCTGTTGTCCAATTCCCAGCTGGTACCGCGCTGGGCGGACTGGGCGCATTTCGACGAGCTGGAAAAAAAGGGCCTGATGATGTATGGGCAGATGACGGCAGGGTCCTGGATCTATATCGGCTCACAGGGTATCGTACAGGGTACTTATGAAACATACGCTGCGGCAGCTGGTAAGCATTTCAACGGCACGCTTCGCGGAACGCTGAATGTCACCGCCGGTCTGGGTGGGATGGGCGGCGCTCAGCCGCTGGCCATTACGATGAATGAAGGCGTTGCGCTGATCGCGGAAGTAGAGGAATGGAGGATTGATAAGAGACTGGAAACGCGCTACCTCGACATAAAAATGACCGACATCGACGCGGCGATCGACCGGGCGCTGGAAGCAAAGGCTGCCAGGGAGGTTTTGTCGATCGGCGTGCTTTGCAACGCTGTCCACCTGCTGGAACGGATGATCCAACGGAAATGTATACCCGATACATTGACGGATCAGACTTCGGCACATGATCCCCTGATCGGTTACTGGCCGCATGAGCTCTCTTACGAGCAGGCAAAGGCGCTGCGGCAAAGCAATCCCAAGGAGTATACCGGCTATGCGTACCGGTCGATGTACCGGCATGTGGAATGTATGCTGGAACTGCAGAACCTGGGGGCAGTTGTGTTTGACTATGGCAACAATATCCGGGCGAGAGCGAAGGAGCACGGACTGAAAAACGCGTTTGACTTTCCTGGATTTGTACCGGCCTACATCCGTCCGCTGTTTTGCGAGGGCAAAGGGCCTTTCCGTTGGGCGGCTCTTAGCGGCGACCCTGCCGATATCGCGGTAACCGATGAAGTGGTGGCTGGTCTGTTCCCGGAAAATACTTCTTTACAACGCTGGCTCAAGCTGGCCAGAGAAAAGATCGCGTTTCAGGGACTGCCCGCGAGGATCTGCTGGCTGGGGCAGGGTGAACGGGAAAAAGCTGGTCTTGCCTTTAACGAACTGGTTCGTACCGGCAAAGTAAGGGCCCCCATCGTGATCGGCAGAGATCATCTGGATACGGGTTCTGTCGCTTCGCCCAACCGTGAGACGGAAGCGATGCTGGACGGGAGCGATGCGGTAGCGGACTGGCCGATCCTCAATGCGCTGGTCAATACGGCAGGCGGTGCCAGTTGGGTAAGTCTGCATCATGGAGGCGGCGTCGGAATGGGGTATAGTATCCATGCAGGGATGGTTATTGTTGCCGACGGTACGGCTGAAGCGGAAGCCCGTCTGAGCCGCGTGCTCCGGAATGACCCGGGACTTGGGGTAATCCGGCATGCCGATGCGGGGTATGATGTGGCCAGGGATACGGCCAGAAAATATGGGTTGTCGCTGGAGGGCCGGTTAAAATAGATTTTAATTCTAAGTGATTCAAAAAGGGCCTTTTAGGGCCCTTTTTTCTTGGCTCCGGCACGGTATTGGACAGAGAAAGGACATGGGCCGTTTAATTATTATTTCGAATCGACTTCCCTTTTCCCTGGACAAAGATGGGGACAAGGTTAGCCTTCGGCAAAGTTCTGGAGGCCTCGTTTCTGCGATCAAGAGCTACTTTGAGAATACTGCTGCACAGCGAGGCGATCTGACTGAAAAGTTGTGGATGGGTGTAGCGGATTTTCCCCAGGAAGACTGGGACCAGGTCGTTGCCGCCCATGCGGAGGAACAGGACTTTGGCCTCCTGCCGGTCTTTGTGGACAAGGAGGCTTATGACAACTACTACAATGGTTTTTCCAACTCTGTGCTTTGGCCGTTGTTTCACTACTTCTCCAATCTGGCGAACTACGAAAATCAATACTTTGACGCATATGTGCAGGTCAACCAGCAATTTGCCGAGCAGCTGGTGCCATTGCTCGAGCCGGGAGACCAGATATGGGTACATGACTATCAGCTGATGCTCCTGCCGCACCTGATCCGGAGCAAGAAACCGGAAGCCACGATCGGCTTCTTCCTGCATATTCCTTTCCCCTCTTACGAGATCTTCCGGCTGATGCCGACGGAATGGAAGAAGACACTGCTGCATGGTGTGATGGGCGCCGATCTGATCGGCTTCCATACTTACGACTACGTTCAGCATTTCTTACAGTCGGTAAAAATGCTGCTGGGTGTCGATAACTATTTTCATAATCTTCAGTACCAGAACCGGCTTATCCGGATCGATCTGTTCCCCATAGGGATCGATTACAATAAATTTCACCAGGAAGCCAATGATCCAGAGGTAGAAGAGATCCGGAACAAGATAAGGGAGAGCCTGGATGATAAAAAGATGATCTTCTCTGTTGACCGGCTGGATTATACCAAGGGATTGATGCAGCGGCTCAGCGGGTTTGAATACTTCCTGGAGCGCTACCCGGAATGGAGAGAAAAGATGGTGTTTATTCTGAACATCGTTCCTTCGAGGGATAGTATTCCCGCCTACAATGACAGAAAGAAGATGATCGAGGAAAAGATCGGCACGATCAACGGCCGGTTTTCTACGATCAGCTGGCAGCCATTGATCTATCGGTATAATCATCTTCCTTTCAAGGACCTGGTTGCTTTATACCAGGCCGCAGATGCCGCGTTGATCACGCCTTTGCGGGACGGAATGAACCTGGTTGCAAAGGAATATGTCGCCAGCAGTCTGGGTAGGGGAGTGCTGATTCTCAGTGAATTTGCGGGAGCCGCCAGCGAATTGAGCGAAGCCATCCTGGTCAACCCAACGGATACGGCGGATGTTGCCTCTTCCATTACGCGTGCGCTGGCTATGCCGCTGTACGAGCAGCGGAACCGCATCTCGCTGATGCAGCGTCGCCTTCAGGAATACGACGTATTCAAGTGGGTCAATGATTTTATGGATCAGCTGGCGCAGGTCAAACAGGAGCAGTTGAAGCAGCAGGTAAAAGTGCTGGACGACAAGGCTGTTCAGGGTATCCGCCGGCATTATCAGCGTTCGCGTAATCGCTGTCTGTTGCTGGATTATGATGGTACGCTGGTGCCCTTCTCACGCATCCCTTCCGAGGCAGCGCCTGACAACGCGGTAAAAGAACTGCTGACCCGGCTTTCTTCGGATGAGAAGAATCATGTGGCCGTCATCAGCGGCCGGGATATATCATCGCTGGATCGCTGGCTGGGCACATTCCCGATCACGCTGGTCGCCGAACACGGCGCCAGCTTCCGGCCGCGCAATGGTTCCTGGCAGCAGATGGTGTCGGTATCCGACCTTTGGAAGGAAGAGATCCGCCGTGTCATGCAGCTGTTTGTCATCCGATGCGCGGGATCCTTTATCGAGGAAAAGACCAATACCATCGCCTGGCATTATCGCAATACTCAAGGCGGCCTGGGCTTCTCGAGAAGCCGGGAACTGCTCAATACGCTTTCTCAGCTGATACAGAATACTTCGCTGCAGGTTATCGATGGCAATAAGGTCGTCGAAGTGCGTACCGCGGGTTTTGACAAGGGCGCGACAGCATTGAAGATCGTTGGTGAAATGGACCCCGACTTTGTACTGTGTATGGGAGATGACACCACCGATGAAGACATGTTCAAGGCGCTCGATGGCGAAGCGTATACAATAAAAGTCAATAATGGCGCCTCTTCGGCTCACTATACAATACTGTCACAACAACAGGTCGTTCCGCTGCTCAACTCGTTGACGCAGCCGGTGGCGGAGACCGCGTCGCATAACGAGGGCGCCTCGCTGCCGTCGACGGCTGCAGGTACTTCTTCCCTTACAAGTCCTGCCGCTCAGAATGAAACCTTATAATTGAAGAAACTGAAACAGCAGAGAAAAAGCATGCCGGTTCACAAATACAACATGGGGGTTATAGGTAACTGCTCTTACCTTGCCTATATCGATATGAAAGCGGACGTCAAATGGATGTGTTTGCCGCGATTCGACAGCAGCTTTCTTTTTGGATCCTTACTGGATGAAGAAGAAGGCGGCCATTTCTATATCCGGCCCGCCGGAGAAGACTATACGGCCCGCCAATACTATCTTGCCAACACCAATGTGCTTTGCACTGAATTTACATGTACAGATGGACGCTTCGTCGTAAAGGATTGTGCTCCGCGGATGCGTATCCATGAACGCCAGTTCCGGCCCTTGATGCTGGTACGCAAGGTGGAACTGCTCGAAGGCGAACCCGCAGTCATAGTCTGTTGTCAGCCAAGAGGCGACTATGGCAAGGTCATACCGGAATCGGTGATGGCCAGCAACCATATCCGTTACCTCAACCTCGATCAGCAGGTGCGGCTGACGACAGACGTGCCGCTGACCTATGTGCAGAAGGAGAAGTCTTTTGTCCTCGACCAGGATCGTTATCTCGTTCTTACTTATGGCGAACCCCTGGAGGCCCCGTTAAAGGAGACGGCGGAAGAATTCCTTCGCAAAACCATTGAATACTGGCAAAGCTGGGTCAAGAGCTGTTATCTGCCCGATATCTACCAGGATGCCATCATCCGGAGCGCGCTGGTGCTGAAGCTGCATCAATACGAGGATACGGGCGGAATAATAGCCTCCGGATCGACCAGTCTTCCCGAATTTCATGACAGCACCCGCAACTGGGACTATCGCTATTGCTGGTTCCGCGACGCGCACTATACGCTTCGGGCCTTCAACCAGATCGGTCACTTCGAAGAGCTGGAAAAATACTTTGATTTTCTTTACAACATCCTGCAGAGCGCTACCGAGTCACTGCAGCCTTTGTATTCGATCGGAGGAGATCGCAAGCTGTTTGAGATCACCCTGGATCTCCCGGGCTATCTGGGCAATAAACCTGTCCGGGTCGGCAACAAGGCTTATATCCAGTCGCAGCACGACGTGTATGGCCAGGTACTGGTGAGCCTGCTGCCCCTGTATTGCGATAAACGGCTCAACTTTCAGAAGAAAAGTAGTTTTCATAAGATCGTGCCCTGGCTGTTGTCTCAGATCGAGCGAACGTTGTCGCTGCCCGACTCCGGTTTGTGGGAGTTCCGAAAGGCAGAACAGGTGCATACTTATACGCTGTTGTTTCATTGGGCTGGCGCCAAGGCTGCCTATAAGATAGCCGCGTTGTTTGGAGAAGAAGCGTTGATGAACAAAGCCCGCCGTCTGGCGCAGGCTGCACACGAGATGATCGAAAAGACCTATGATCCGGTGCGTAAGTTATATACGCAGGCGATCGGGACGGCTAACCTGGACGCCAGTACGCTGACGATGATCACGATGGACTACCTGGATCACCGGTCGGATGCGGCGAAAGATCATATCGCCGGACTGGAAAGCGAGCTGCTGACGGAAAAGGGCCTCTTTTACCGGTATAAACACTATGATGATTTTGGGTTCCCGGAGAGTACCTTCCTGGTTTGCGCCTTTTGGTATGTCGATGCGCTGGCCTGTGTCGGCCGCGTAGACGATGCGATCCGTCACCTGGATCAATTGCTGGAGTTCAGCAATCACCTTGGGATCTTCAGCGAGGATGCGACGCCTGATGGGTCGCAATGGGGGAATTTCCCGCAGACCTACAGCCATGTGGGACTGATCAATGCGGCTTGCAGGATTGCGCGAAAACTGGATAAGGCGGATTTTTTGTAGCCGCGGCGCGATAAGAATAAGCCCAATTACTTATCTTGAGGTATGTCCTCCCGTCTCCTTTATAATATTCGTCAGCTGGTCAATGTCCGAATGGAATCGGCATTGCTGCGCGGCCCGGCGCTGGCCGATCTGCCCTGTATTGATCATGCCTGGCTGCACCTGGAAGATGACCGGATCTTTTCGTTTGGAAAGATGGATGACCTGCCGGAGGAATGGCGGCACAGATTGAAAGCCGGGGCTTCGGAACAAAGTCACTCGGGCGAAGACCAGGTTCGGGTGCCCGAGCCTGACGTGGAAGGGATCGATGCACGCGGCGGGTTGGTTTTGCCGGCCTGGTGCGACAGTCATACTCACCTGGTTTTTGCCGGCAGCAGGGAGTCGGAATTTGTCGACAAGATAAAAGGGCTGAGCTATGCGGAGATCAATGCAAAAGGAGGGGGGATACTGAATTCGGCGCGAAAGCTGGCTGCTACGCCGGAAGGCGACTTGTTCAAAAGCGCCTGGCTGCGGCTGCAGGAGCTGACAAGATTGGGAACGGGCGCCATAGAGATAAAAAGCGGCTATGGATTATCGGTAGATGGCGAACTGAAGATGCTTCGTGTGATCAGACAGCTGAAAGAGCGTTCGGCTTTGCCGGTAAAAGCTACTTTTTTAGGAGCGCATACCTATCCCGCGGAATACCGGGACAATCACCAGGGATATATCCGGCTCATCGTCGAAGAAATGCTGCCCGTCATTGCAGAAGAAGGGCTGGCCGATTATATCGACGTCTTTTGCGAGCATGGTTTTTTCAGCCCGGCGGAAACCGAACAGATCCTGACCGCCGGGTTGGGATATGGGCTGATACCCAAAATACACGCCAATCAGTTGAACCTTTCAGGGGGTGTCGAAACTGGCGTACGACTGGGAGCATTATCGGTCGATCACCTCGAAACAATGAGCGAAGAAACGATACGGGTGCTGGCGGCTTCGCATACGATAGGAACCTTACTGCCCACGGCGGCCTTCTTTCTGCGAATGCCCTTTCAGCCGGCGCGCGCGCTGATCGATGCCGGCTGCGCCATCGCGCTGGCTTCGGATTTCAACCCTGGTTCTTCGCCAAGCGGAAACATGAACCTGGTAGTGGCGATGAGCTGTATACAAATGAAGATGCTGCCGGAAGAGGCGATCAACGCCGCAACGCTCAATGGCGCTTTTGCCATGGGGCTGGGCAATCAATGCGGCAGTATTACGCCCGGGAAAAAAGCTAATCTTATTATTACAAAGCCGGTTCCTTCGCTGGCCTATCTGCCTTATGCGTTTGGCTCTGACCTGATCGAGGCCGTTTTGATCGACGGACAGAAAATTTAAGCAGGTTAAACGGTACATTTAAAAACAGCACTATGTTTGGACGCAGGAAAAAGGTCAGACCGGATTTTATCGAAACGGTATCAACCAGCAGCACAGTGCTCCCGATCACGGACACGGCGGCGGGGCAGGATTTTTTGGTGTCGTTCTTTTCAGCCGTTCGCCCCGCAAAGGGGCATCGTGATGCAGCCGCAAATCTTCGGCGGTTGACGACCCTATTACAGGAGACACCGATCCTGTTGAGCAACCTGCAGCATGCTGTATTGTCGCAGCTGATCCGTACCGATCTTTCATCGGCGCTGACGGAAAGCGGCATCCCGCTGGCCAGAGGTTTCTGGCAGGAGTTCTTTGGCCGGCTTCGGCATAAAGTGCTGCCGGCATTGAGAGACGAGAACGATTTCCTGTATGTATTGAACCGGATCTTTTTTCGCAAAACGGATTATCGTTGGGTAGAAACGATTCCCCGTGCGGACTGGATCTCATTTTTTGAAAGTCTTGGACTGGCG
Organism: Chitinophagales bacterium; assembly: GCA_015654595.1. Taxonomy (GTDB): domain Bacteria; phylum Bacteroidota; class Bacteroidia; order Chitinophagales; family Chitinophagaceae; genus Puia. The sequence goes on from JAATGQ010000063.1 coordinate 62,619, forward strand.
CTGCATATCGATGACCGGCGAATCCTGGCGCAGCTGCTTCAATCGATCCGGACGCTTACTTTTCAGATCGCGCAGCTGGGGCTGGAAAAAGAGATCCTGTTGTATCTGCCGGAGAAGGATCAGGAGCAAAATCCTTTTGTCCAGCAAAGCTACCTGGTACGGCAGCTGGAGCTGGAAGTGATGTATGGCGAGAGGGATGCGGCTTCTGCCAGGACAGCGAATGAACCTGGAAGGGGGGCTGACACGGAGGAAGGGCGAACAATTATTTCGCAGGCGGTTAGGATGCCGGGGGAGGGACAAACCAGGATCAACAGGCAGGTGCAATTGTTGGACGAATTGATCGTTCGCTGCCAGGATGCCATCATTTTTATACGGGACAACCATTCAAAGCACGGCGCCAGTCTCCATCAAACCTATATGCTGTTATTACTGGCCAATCGGCTGGAACGAATGTCGATCCTGCTGGACGTGGTCGACAGAGATGACGGGCTTGATACGGGAAAGTTTGTCGATTTCTTCCGGATGCTGGTCCGCAATGAGAACCGAAAGAACAGCTTGCGGGAGTTTCTTTCCCAGTCTATCGCTTACCTGGCTTACCAGATCGCCGAACACAAGGGAGCGAAAGGCAACAAATACATCACGTCGACCTGGGCGGATTACCGGGCGATGGTCAGCAGTGCCATGGGCGGCGGCGCCTGGGTTTGTCTGATGGTGCTGATCAAAAACCTGTTGATCCGGACGCATATGGCCATCTTCTGGCATGGGTTTGCCTATAGCGTCAATTACAGCGTGGGGTTTATCCTGATCGAAGAAACGCATACCACGCTTGCGACCAAGCAGCCCGCGTTTACGGCCAGCGCGGTGGCAAGCTCGCTGGATACAAGGAAAGGCAGCAATCAGCCCAACCTTTATAACCTGGCGGTTACGGTGGCCAAGGTATCGCGGAGTCAGATCGCTTCTTTTGCCGGCAATCTCCTCATTGTTTTTCCGGGTATGTGGCTGCTGGCCTGGGGGTATGATGAAGTGTCCGGCAGGAAGCTGGTTTCGGGAGCGGCGGCGCTTCAGATGCTGAAAGACCAGCATCCCTGGCAAAGTCTTTCGCTGCTGTATGCCTGCAATACCGGCGTGTTCCTGTTTTTAAGCGGGATCATTGCGGGGTATGTACAGAACAAGATCCAGTTTGGGAATATAGGGCGGCGGCTGGAGCGGCATCCCATCTTACGTGCATCAATACCTGCAGAAAGACTTCGGCGGATGGCGGGATATATAGAACATCATGCCGGTTCGCTGATCGGCAATATCTGTCTTGGCTTTTTCCTGGGAATGGCGGGTTTCTTTGGCGAGATCTTCGGTATCCATTTCGATATCCGGCATATAACCATCTCCGCAGGCAATACCTCGCTGGCTGTCTATGGATATGGCTTTAAAAATCTGAATCCCTGGTATCTGGCGACGGTGGTCGGCGGGGTGCTGGGCATCGGTTTTTTGAATTTCCTGGTAAGCTTTTCGCTGGCTTTTGTGGTGGCAGCGCGATCGCGCGGCGTCCGGGTACGGGAATATCCCGAGTTCCTGGGGATACTCTGGCGGTATTTCCGCAGCAGCCCGCTGGATTTTATACGTCCGCGGCGGAGACCGAGCGAAGAATAGCCAGGAAGCTGCCGATGACGGTATCGACCGGGGCGCTGCAAAAGCAGCTGGACCGGCCGGGAATGCCCGGCGCAGCGTATGGTCTAATTTCCTTATCTTGCTTCTCCAACGATCATTAATCATCAGCTTCTTATGCAGCAGCTCATTGAATGTGTTCCCAATTTTAGCGAGGGCCGTAATCCAGAAATCATAAAACAGATCACCGACGTCATCGAAGCCTTACCGGGTGTCCGGTTGTTGAATGTAGATCCGGGCAAGGCGACGAATCGTACCGTCGTCACGTTTGTGGGCACGCCGGAGGCGGTCATAGAGGCAGCATACAATGCTATAAAGAAGGCGGGTGAAGTGATCGATATGCGGCAGCACAAGGGGGAGCATCCCCGGATGGGCGCTACCGATGTTTGTCCACTGATCCCGATAGCCAATATTACGATGGAGGAGACGGCAAAATGGGCGGAGGTCCTGGCCAGTAGAGTGGGTACAGAGCTGGCTATTCCTGTCTATTTATATGAGGCAGCGCAGCCGGATAAAAGCCGGAGCAACCTTTCTGTTATCCGCGCCGGCGAATACGAAGGTTTTTTTAAAAAGATACGACAGCCGGAATGGAAACCCGATTTCGGGCCTGCCGAATTCGATGCCCGTAGAGGCGCGACGGTCATTGGAGCCCGTGACTTTCTGATCGCCTACAATGTAAATCTGAATACGACTTCGACGCGGCGGGCCAATTCCATTGCGTTCGATGTACGCGAGGCGGGTAGAGTAAAAAGGGAAGGCGATCCGATCACAGGTAAGATCGTAAAGGATGCCGATGGTAAACCTGTTCATATTCCCGGCACGCTTAAATCGGTGAAGGCGATCGGCTGGTTTATCGAAGAATATGGCGTTGCGCAGATCTCTATGAACCTTACCAATATCCGCGTGACGCCGCTGCATATTGCTTTTGACGAGGTTTGCCGGGCTGCTGCGGCAAGAGGCATCCGGGTGACGGGCAGTGAGCTGGTAGGGTTGATCCCTTTGCAGGCAATGCTGGATGCCGGTAAATACTTTCTGGAAAAGCAGCAGCGATCTGCCGGGGTTTCGGAAAAAGAGTTGATTCGGATCGCGATACTTTCCATGGGATTGGATGAACTGGGCCCTTTTGTTCCGGAAGAACGGATCATCGAATACCAGCTGCGTTCTGCAACTGATATGCAGCTGGTTAAAATGTCGCTTTCCGGATTTGCCGATGAGACGGCCAGCGAGAGTCCTGCTCCCGGCGGCGGTTCAATTGCTGCTTATGTAGCTTCACTGGGCGCGGCTCTGGGTACCATGGTAGCCAATCTGTCCGGGCACAAGAAAGGCTGGGATGACCGCTGGCAGGAGTTCAGCGACTGGGCCGAAAAAGGGGAGCAGTTTAAAAGTGAACTATTAAAATTAGTTGACGCCGATACCGCCGCCTTTAATAAAATTATGGAAGCCTTTGCCCTGCCCAAAGCAACCGA
>JAATGQ010000179.1 GCA_015654595.1 Chitinophagales bacterium
ATTGAAAAGGTCAGCTGAAAAGAAAAAAGCTATTATCTTCGGGAGGTATAAAAGCTCTTTGAACAGTATTGAAAAGTAGGTGCAAGCAGTTCCAAAACGATAGGAGAAATCCGGTGTGGGGTCGTACCGGTATGGGTTTAACGGGAAGGAGAATGACAATGAGGTGGAAGGGGTGGGGAATCAGATCGATTATGGGATGCGGGTGTATGATCCGAGGATCGGGAGGTTTATGAGTGTGGATCCGTTGATTAGACAATACCCTTGGTATACGCCATATCAATTTGCTGGCAATAAGCCCATATTTGCGGTAGATTTGGATGGTTTGGAGGAGGCTTCCGCAAATTTGACCTGGAGCCAAAGATGGGGACTTGCCTTTATCGGGATGGCTGCAACTGTTTCCGGGCATCCCAAAGAGGGAATGGCAATGATAAAAGTAAGTACAGATATTTCAAACGGATATCAAGGCCCCTTAGCACCTCTTGGCCAAAAGGTTGTAACAAGTGTTGGGTCTACTCTTGGTGGCGGGTTACATGCACTTACCATTGGCGCATATCCATTGGATCCATCCGCTGAATTAGGTGGAGGAGCTGCTCTAAATCAAGACGCAAGTAATTGGGGGGGATTGGGTACGATTTTCCTGCCAACCCCATTTCATGGTACTCCGGGTGCAGGTTTAGAGTTAGCACCGAGTCAAGCTCCTATAGCGTTACCCAGTCTCAATTTTTCGCTGAGGATCCCTTTAATTCTTTATAGCAATAGTCCGCAGACCGGTGGTGCCCAAGGAGATGGGACTTCGAGTAGTGAATCTGGAATTAACGAAAAGCCGCAGATTAAAGGGGAGCCATTCAAAGCACCGTTAATCTTTAGAAACCAACATGGACAACTTACAAACGGAAAGTATATACTAGATGAAGTTGGTATGGAACCTCATACAACAGGAGATTTTTCTCTGGGAAAGAGTCAGTTCCTTTTCAATGTGGAACCTAATAAAACGACGTTAGATGCTGCGGCATATGCGGATAAATATAACCTTTGGTCTGATAGTAAGGCAAAAGTTCCGATAGCAAATGGGGCCATTGGCGTATCAGGAAAAACCGGCAATCTAACTGAATATATAAATATTTATAGGACGAAGACTAATTTTGTTCACAGTAGCCCCGGAGATCCTCCAAAAACTTCTAATTAAATTAAGATGATAGATTTGACATCAAAGTTTGAATTAGCAATAGCAATTAAGAATAACTCATTTGACGAATTGAAATGGTATTCTTCGCTCGAGATTCTGGTAAGAGAATCGATGTTGTCTTTTCTTTGGGATGATATTAATGATAATTGGATAATAATAGGCCAGGGAAGTGAGCGAACGTTAATGGCAGCACGGCATTTTCCATTAGTATTTATAAAAGTTCCCGTTTTGGAAGAAAAAATAGGAAATATTTTTTTGGATAGATTTATAGCTGAATTTGTTTCCGACTTTGACGAGGAGATCTTTTGTTTAAAAAAAGAAAGAATATATAACTATTTTCCTTGGGATACCGATGCCGTATCACCAGATAATTTTTCGCTTGAAGATTTGTTTTATGCAACACATTAGGTAGTGGGTCAAAATAGCAGTTTTTCGAAAAATACCGGCTGTACGAGTATTACAGGGGGCTTCTTAGGGAGCCCCCTTCTGTTTGCAAGCCAAAAAAAGGCAGTAATTTCCGGCTTTCATGCCTTGGAACGCAGCATTTTCATTACTTGTGGGTCAAAATAGCAGTTTTTTAAATGGAGTGTAAATACTGCGGCGAGCCATGCCGGCGCTCAGGCTGGCAAAAGAATGGCGTACAGCGCTATTTCTGTAAAAAGTGTTCAAGGTCTCAGCAGAATAGTTACCGGTACCGGGCATGCAATGGAACAACGAACAATTATATCCGGTCCTTATCCTGCGAAAGTGTTGGGATTAGAGGTATATCCCGAGTATTAGGTATTGCAAAAGGCACGGTATCAAGCCGGATGCAATTATTGGCAAGAGCTATTCGACCACCAATTCCGGAAATGAAGAATGTTACATATGAAGTTGACGAGCTGTGGACTTACATCAGTAATAAGGAAAACGAATACTGGGTCGCTTATGCGTTGAACCGAAAAACCCGGCAGGTTGTTGATTTTATTATCGGCAAGCGGACAAAGGCGACACTGAAGGAGCTGATCGATCGACTACTGTTATCGAAGCCAAAAATTATCCGGACAGATCGATTGACAATATATCAGCGGATCATTCCGAAGAGATACATTGCAGCGGTTCCTACTGCATCAACCGGATCGAACGAAAAAACTTATCGATTCGCACTCACATTAAACGCCTTAGCCGGCGGACGATCTGTTTCAGCCGAAGTTTTCTTATGCTGGAAAATTGTCTGAAACTTTATTTCTGGCGATAGAATGCATGTTGCTGTTACGCTCTCCCCAAAGCAGGGAGCCGAAAAGTAAATTACATGATGTGACACCGGGGGACTGGCCCTATACTCACAAGGCGATGTTTTGCCCGTGGCACGCGTCACTCAATAATGTACAATTATGGCTTGGTTAAATAGTAAACTATAGCCTGGCTCTAGTCGAGGCAACCAGCGCCGGTGAGTGATATGGGCCAGCCCCTTTTCATGCCCCACTTTCTTTGTGGCCGCACTGCCTCTGAAGTGAGTGACCTTTAGTTTCGAATTTTAGATATTCCTACTTCGTCTGCGAGGCGTTAGGGATAGAAACGGAAAGCCCGGAGCCGGAGGCGAGGACTTGCAGTGGATAGCCCGACCCGAAGGGGAACGCACATATCTCTGTTCTGTTGGGCGGACTTGCAGCAATTCTTCTTTCTTTGAAGTGAGCAAGGTGAATAAGGTACTGTACCAGGATGGCAAATGGGATCAGTTCTATTACCAGTATAAATATGACGATGACAACAGGCTGGTCGCGGCCTATAGTGATCGCTACAATGATGCTCTTCTGTCCTACTGGACAAAGGATGCCGGGTATATTTACTATCACCATGGTCCGCTTGCCCGTATGGAGCTGGGTGGCGGCAGGGTACAGGGTATGGATTATGCCTATACGCTGCAAGGCTGGCTGAAGGGGGGCAATGGTCAGCAGCTGGCCACGGCTGCCGGCACACCGACGGATATAGGTGGGGATGGCAATGCCGGCAGTGTATACAGCGGGTTCCAGCGCGATGTAATGGGCTATAGCCTGGGTTATTACTC
>JAATGQ010000175.1 GCA_015654595.1 Chitinophagales bacterium
GGTGTTGTACTCGACGGCGTATTTATCGAGTTTGGTAGCCATGAAACGTAACACGGTTTCATCGCGGAGAATCTGAATTTTCAGCTTCTCATTGAAGTCGGATGGCGCACTGTACTCCAGAACCCAGTATAAACCGGTTGTCTTCTTCTGGATGGGATACGCCAGTGATTTCAGACCCCAGGGATTTTCGTGCAATACTTCTCCTCCGTTATCCTTAACGAAAGCAGCGTATTTTTTCTGAGCGGCTTTGTAGTCCTCTTCAGACAGCACAGGGGTAAAAATCACCATCAATTCATAATTGTTCATGATCCCTGTTTTTTGATTAAAAAATTATTGGGCTGCAAAGGTAGGAAAATTATAAGAAATCGCAAGAAGTTAAAAGGATAAAGTTGCGATCGGCTTAACCAGCTATCTATCAGTGATTTATTGAAAATTGACAGTGTGTCAGGCAAAGACAAGTGGCATTTTCTTTGATTCAGGCCTTACCGCTAACTAAAATAACAACATTGCCATGCAAAAAGGAAATATCAGGGTTCAAACGGAGAATATCTTCCCAATTATCAAGAAATTTCTATACAGTGACCATGACATTTTTATACGCGAGCTGGTCAGTAATGCGGTCGATGCCACCCAAAAGTTGAAGACCATGTCTTCGCTTGGCGAGGCGAAAGGAGATTTGGGAGATTTAACAATTGAAATTCAATTAGATAAAGAGAAGAGGACCATTACCATCTCCGACAAGGGGATCGGTATGACAGCGGAAGAGGTGGATAAATACCTGAACCAGGTTGCTTTTAGCGGCGCGGAAGAGTTTTTAAAGAAATACAAGGGCCAGAATGAGGCTAATATTATTGGTCATTTTGGGCTTGGCTTTTATTCCTCCTTTATGGTGAGCCAACGGGTAGAGGTCATTACCAAAAGCTTCAGGGAGAACAGCACCGGGGTAAGGTGGGAATGCGACGGCAGTCCAGAGTATACGCTGGAAGAATTTGAAAAGGCGGATCGCGGAACGGATATCGTACTCCATATTAATGAAGAAAGTGCGGAGTTCCTGGACGCGGACAGGATCCAGACGATCCTGAAGAAATTCTGCCGTTTCCTGCCGGTGCCCATCAAATTCGAAGGCGAACAGATCAACAATCCTCAGCCCGCCTGGACGAAGAAGCCCAGCGAATTGACCCCCCAGGACTATCAGGACTTTTATAAAGAGCTTTATCCTTACGGCGAACCGCCGCTGTTTTGGATCCATCTGAACGTGGATTACCCATTCCATCTGACCGGGATCCTTTACTTCCCCAAGATCAAGCAGAGCTACGAATTGCAAAAAGATAAGATCCAGTTGTACAGCAACCAGGTGTTTGTTACTGACGAAGTAAAGGATATCGTGCCTGAGTTCCTTATGCTGCTGCACGGTGTGATCGACAGCCCGGATATTCCACTGAATGTGAGCAGAAGCTATCTCCAGGGAGATCCCAATGTCAAAAAGATCAACAACCATATTACAAAGAAGGTCGCGGACAAACTGGAAGAGATCTTTAATAAAGAGCGGGCAGCGTTTGAAGAGAAATGGGAAAGTCTTGGTTTGTTTGTGAAATACGGGATGATGACCGACGACAAGTTCCTTGATAAGGCGGTGAAGTTCCATATCATGGAGGATGTAAAAGGCGGGAAATTCTATACGCTCGATGAATACAGGACAGCAACCGAGTCCCTGCAGAAGAACAAGGAAGGAAAGCTGATCATTCTTTATACGACGAATCCGGTTCAGCAGGACAGTTATATCCGGCAGGCCCAGGAGAAAGGGTATACCGTAGTGAAGATGGAAACGATCGTCGATTCCGCCTTTATCAACCAGATGGAAATGAAATGGCCGGACGTGCATTTTACCAGAGTGGACGCGGATATCGTCGATAACCTGATCGATAAGGCCGAGGGGAATGATACTGTTCTCAGCGAAGAAGAACAGACGAAGCTGAAGGAATTGTTCGGCCGTCAATTGCCAGAACTTCATATGACGGTGGAAGTAAAGGGGCTGAGTCCGGAAACGGCGCCGGTTATCGCTACCCGTCCCGAATTTATGCGAAGGATGAAGGATATGGCAGCTGTGAGCGGATCGATGGGCGGCTTCTATGCCAGCATGCCTGATGAAGTGACGCTTACGGTGAACGGGAATCATCCGATCTTCCAGAATATCCTGAAAGAAGAAGATAAGACAAGGCAGGAAAAGCTTGTTCATAATCTCTCCGATCTGGCGCTGTTGTCACAAGGATTGCTCAAGGGCAATAATCTGACAGACTTTATACAACGCAGCGTTGCGATGATGAGCGAATAGGCTGCTGGACAAAATGAATAAGAATGGAGGTCTATTGGCCTCCATTCTTATTCAGAGCGATATCAATAACTTTAAGCTGCAGGCTCTTTTGATTATTCCATTCATTTTCTTCGAGCGTATAGACAACATCGAGCGGCTGGCCTGTCTGGATCAGCGGAAACTTCCGCGCCAGACCAAACCCAATTCCATCCATTGAAAGGCCATCTTGCTGAAGCGAAAAGCGGATGTGCTGGTCTTTTACAATACGGGAGCCCCTGTCCTTTACGCATCGGCTGACAAAAATGGGTTGAGCGTTGCCCGGGCCGAAGGGCTCCATCTGATTGAGGATATTATAAAAAGTGTTGCGGATGGCATGGAAGGGCAGTTCGGCGTCGACGGGCAATTCAGGGATCAGCGAATGCGGTTGTATGGTTGCTGCAACCGTCTCTTCGAATTTTATACAAAAAGCGCTGATCTGATCAGGAGAAAGCGTGATGCCTGCGGCGGCAAAATGGCCTCCGTATCCAAGCAGGTGTTCCCTGCAGGCGTGGATGGCTTCGTATACATTAAATCCGCTGACGCTGCGGGCGCTGCCTGCGATAACTTCTCCGCTGCGGGTAAGTACGATGGTTGGCCGGTAATATCTTTCGATGAGGCGGGATGCCACGATCCCAACGACACCCTTGTGCCAGTGGGGCTGATAGACGACGGTGGATTTCCGGTCTGCATGAGTGCCGTCCTGTTCGAGGATGGCCAGCGCTTCTTCTGTTGTACTGCTATCGGCTTCTTTCCTGTCTGTATTGTCAGAGTGTAACTGGCTGGCGAAGGACAGCGCCTGCTGCACGTCAGGGGCTGTAAAAAGATGGACGACCTTGCGCGCATCATCCATGCGGCCGGCTGCGTTTACTCTGGGAGCGATCATAAACACGAGGTTGATCATTTTAAGTTCCTTCTGTATGCCGCCCAGTTCGATCAACGCTTTTATACCATTGTTGGGCTGTTGGTTGGCTTTTTTTAAACCATAATATGCCAGGATACGGTTTTCGCCATCCACCGGAACGATATCTGCGGCGATGGCCGTCGCTACGAGGTCGAGGTACTGCAGGGCTATGCTTTCATCCAGTCCCATACGACTGGCAATTGCGGTAATAAACTTAAATCCGACACCACAGCCGCAGAGCTCCTTGTAGGGATATTGGCAATCGGGTTGTTTTGGATTGAGGATGGCGACGGCGGCGGGCAGCTCGTTGTCCGGAAGGTGGTGGTCACAGACGATAAAATCTATGGACAAAGCTGCTGCGTGGGCGATCAGATCGACTGATTTGATGCCGCAGTCAAGGGCTATGACAAGCGTAAAACCATTGGCGTGCGCATATTCTATTCCCTGCGGAGAAATGCCATACCCTTCTTTGTAGCGGTGGGGGATATAGAAATCGACCAGACCGGCGTCGTAGTGGTTACGAATAAATTCGAAGACACAGGCAACTGCGGTTGTTCCATCTACGTCATAGTCTCCATATATTAATATCTTTTCCCGGCGGTCAAAGGCGCTCAGTACCCGGCTTACAGCTTTTTCCATGTCCTTCATTTGCCAGGGATCATGAAGATCGGCTAGTCGTGGACGAAAGAAGTCCTTTGCCTGGTCGAATGTGGTAATGCCGCGCTGGACAAGTATCTGGCAGAGGATCTCATTGATTCCCAAAGATGCCTGCAGGCTTCGGACCAGACTGGGATCCGATTGCAATAATTTCCAGCGTTTGTCCATAATATATTGTAAAGGTAAACCGGCTTTTTGGCAGGCCTTAATATTTCCGGTCAGTCGTATACCGCACCAGTTCTTCCAGTCCTCTACGGGCGTCGTTATCCTCAAATTCATGAAGGATAGTCAATGCCTCATCCCTATAGGTATTCATCTTGCTGATGGCATAATCTATACCGCCGGCTTCGATCACTTTTTGTATGACATATTGGACTTTTTCCTGATCCTTGTTGCGGTTCTTTATAATATAGATCATTTCCCGTCTGGTCGCCTTGTCGATCCTATTGAGCGTATAGATAAGCGGCAGCGTCAGCTTCTTTTCTTTGATGTCGTTGCCGGTAGGTTTGCCTACATTTTCGGTTCCATAATCAAATAGATCGTCTTTGATCTGAAAAGCGATGCCTACTTTTTCGCCGAACTCCTTAAGTTTTTGGGTCTTCAACTCATCCTGGGATGCCGAAAAAGCGCCAGCCGCGCAGGAAGAGGCGAGCAGCGAAGCTGTCTTGCCACGGATGATCTCGAAATAAATGTCTTCACTCAGATTGAGCGATCTTGACTTTTCCATCTGAAGCAATTCGCCTTCGCTCATGGTGCGAACCGCGTCTGATAATAGCTGTAAGACTCTGAAATCGCTGTGGTCAAGCGATAAGAGCAATCCTTTTGACAGCAGATAGTCTCCTACAAGGACGGAGACCTTTGTTTTCCATAATGCGTAAGTAGAAAAAAAGCCTCTTCTTTCGAGTGATTCATCTACTACATCGTCGTGAACCAGCGTTGCAGTATGCAATAATTCAACGAGTGAGGCCGCCCGGTAGGCTGATTCGTTAACGGGACCGCACAGCTTGGCGGATAGCAGCACAAACATGGGACGAAGCTGTTTGCCCTTTCTGTTGACAATAAATTGCATAATTCTGTCAAGTAAAGGGACATGGCTTTTAACTGCCTCTTTGAATGTTTTTTCAAAAATGATCAGTTCATCCTTTAGTATGGCCTGTGCTGTCTTCATCCGTTGGTTTAGTCTTTTTGTTTACCCATCACCGTGTTTTATCCTTTCCGTTGCCGTTCGTATCTACATTCTTTACTACGTTACATTTGAATGCACTTTCATTGGTCGATCCAATTGATGAAAATGGGGTAACGAAGTGTCGGCATAAAGCGAATGGAAGGACAATATTACTACTTTGACAATTATTTTTAGGACAGTGCATCTATTTTTAAATTCAGTTTGTCTTACGATAAATTCAATACAACTTTTATTTTATATGTATTGTTAAAAAAATTTGGTTATTGCGCATCAATATCTATTTTTGCACCATATTATTCTTCTCAGGTTTAATTCATTCATTCACATAAACTTCAGTTATGGCAAGTAAAAAATTGACTCTTTTATTTGGGTTAATGTGCCTGTTTCTGTCATTCTCGTATGCCCAGGTGGGCAGCAGTTATGATGTGCGGGACTCCTCTCTCATCCCTACAAGACGCCTCGCGCAACACAATGAATTCCTGAATAACGCTTACCCCTTTCCGGCCAAACCGAGGAATGAATGGGAAATCGGTGTAAAAGGAGCCTATACATATGGCTTTACCGATGTAGACAACTGGGGTCCGACCGGAGGCTTCGGTATCCATGTGAGAAAAGCATTAGGATATGTTTTCTCCCTGAGAGCAGAATATGACTGGATTCGTTTACGTGGACTGAATTATCAACCTTCCGCCTCCTATGGAAAGAACACGTCTCTGAACAGACCCACGCTTTTTGCGCCTGATGCGGCTGGTAACTTCAATGAAATCTATTACAACTTCAGGTCTACTGTTCATGAGCTGACATTGCAAGGTGTTTTCTCCCTTAATAATGTCAACTTTCATAAGGCAAAGACCGGATTTAATTTCTACCTGTTTGGCGGCGGCGGTCTGGCTACCTATAGCACCAAATACAAGCAGGATGACAGCTACCTAGCAGGATATGCAAACGTCCTCGCTACTTACGGCGCAGCACACTCCGACAAGGGCAAGATCCGCAAGGCGCTTAAGAATGTATTGAATGGCGACTGGAACCAGATCGCAGAGCGTCCCAGCAATGCGAGCACGATTGGTAACGCTCCCATCACTGCTGTCGGCGTGTTTGGCGCTGGCATCGCTTTCAAGTTGAACAACAAACTGAACATTGCGCTGGAAGATAAGGTTACGGTAACTACTTCCGACCTGATCGACGGACAGCAATGGCAGAACAACTACACACAGGGTGCTGTAAACAGCATCGCTCAGACAAGATCTTCCGATGCTTATAATATGTTGTCTCTCGGCATCAACTATAACATTTTTGGAAAGCACGCTGTTGAGCCGCTGTGGTGGCTTAATCCCCTGGATTATGCTTACAACGAGCTGAATGCTCCCCGTCACATGAAATTACCCAAACCCGTTCTGGATGATACCGACGGCGACGGCGTAACAGATCAGTTCGATCTGGAACCCAACACTCCGAAAGGAGCTCCTGTTGATTCGCATGGCGTAAGCCGCGATACCGATGGTGACGGCGTTCCAGACTTCAAGGATAAGGAACTGATCACCCCGACACAATGCCAGCCTGTTGACGCTGACGGTGTCGGTAAATGCCCCGATCCTCAGTGCTGCAAGGACCTGAAGAACTACATCGATTCCAATGGCGGTGGTATCCACAAATGCAATATCGGTGACCTGCCCAGCATCACGTTCAAGGGCCGCTCCGTTACATTGAGCAAGGATAACAAGGCTCTGCTGGCTGGTACTGCAGAAAAGCTCCGCAACAGCCCCAACTGTAAGATCGCTGTCATCGGTTATGGCGAATCAAGCAAGGCTGCCCAACAGCTTAGCTGGGATCGCGTAAATGCCGTCATCAACTACCTGGTTGAAAAAGAAGGCATTAGCTCCGATCGGTTTATCTTCCGCTACGGTCAGAGCGGTGGTGAAGAAAACACAGTTGACCTGAAAGACGGTACTGGTGAAGAAGGCCCGAATACGGTTCCTGCGCCACACCCGAACTTACGTAAGAAATAATCCTATAAATAGGTATAAAAGCGCGAACCCTGGGTTCGCGCTTTTTTTGTTTTTTATTTTCATTAACTAGCTTTTTTTGGGTTGAATAGTAAATACCTGCATTTTTGTCTAAAAACCGTAACTTTGCCGGGCTTTATGCGAATACTTACCATTTTATTATTAAGCGTTCTTTTGGGCACCTCTTGCTCCCACTTTTCTAAAGTGTTGAAAAGCAATGATTATGATTACAAATTGAGGATGGCGGATAAGTATTATGCAGAAAAGGACTATTCTCACGCTCAGCAATTGTTCGAAGAACTGTTCCGCGTGTTCAAAGCAAGCGAGCATTTTGAAGACATTTATTACAAATTTGCCTATTGTGCTTATTATTTAAAGGACTATCCTAACGCCGAGAACCTGTTTAAGGGCTTTGTCGAGGTGTTCCCCAACAGTAATAAGGCTGAGGAAATGGACTACATGCGCGCTTATACCTTTTATAAGCAGTCGCCCAAGGTAGACCTGGATCAGACCAATACGACAAAAACGATAGGTTTTATGCAGGCCTTCATCAATACGCACCCTGGCGCCGAGAAAGTGAAGGAGGCTACTGAGATCATTGATAAATGCCGGGCTAAGCTGGAACTGAAGGACTACAAGGCCGCTCAGTTGTATTATGACATCGGATATTTCCGTGCAGCGGGTGTATCATTGACCCAGCTGATGAACAGCTATCCGGACTCTGAAAAGAGTGATGAGTATAAATTATTGATAATCAAATCTGATTATCAATTCGCACTGCAGAGTGTCGAAGAGAGAAAAGAAGAGCGATTTGGTATCGTCGTTACGCAATGTAATGAGTTTATCGACCGTTTCCCAGATAGCAAATTGTCAAAAAGTGTACAGGAATACCTGACAATATCTCAAAACAACATTAAACTGGTAAAAAATGAGCAGGTTAAGAAGGCAAGTTAATGCAAACACTACCAATGTAGTGGAGACCAAAAATCTTACCGATATCAAGGCTAAGACTGGTAATCTGTATGAATCCATTGCGATCATCGCAAAAAGGGCTAATCAGATCAATATCTCCCTTAAGGAAGAATTGCATAATAAACTGGAGGAGTTTGCGAGTCATACGGATAGCCTGGAGGAAATTCACGAAAATAAAGAGCAGATCGAAATATCCAAGGCTTACGAAAGAATGCCTAACCCGGCTCTGCTGGCTACTCAGGAATTTATGGACGACAAGATCTATTTCCGTCGCAATGACGATGATCTTTTCAAATAAGGCATATTGAATATTATTTAGTGGCAGGGCGCATGACGCGCCCTGCTGTTTTTAAATCCATTTCATGTTGCAGGGAAAAAAGATCTTACTGGGTGTAACCGGAAGCATTGCCGCCTACAAGTCTCTTTTGCTGATGCGTTTGCTGATCAAGGAAGGCGCTCAGGTCAAGGTCATCCAGACTCCATCTTCCAGGGATTTTGTCACTCCTTTATCTCTGGCAACCCTGTCAAAAAATCCCGTATTAGCCGATCTTTTTGCTGGTGACACCTGGGCCAATCACGTCGATTTGGGGCGCTGGGCGGATGTTATGGTCATTGCGCCGTTGAGTTGTAATACGCTGGCGAAGATGGCTCAGGGGCTTTGTGATAATCTCCTTCTGGCCACCTATCTTTCTGCCGTATGCCCAGTGGTCGTTGCTCCGGCTATGGACGAGGATATGTGGGCGCATCCGGCTACCCGGTCAAATCTGGACAGGATCCGGGCTTTTGGCAATGCTGTCATTCCCGTAGAAAAGGGTGAACTGGCAAGCGGTCTGTATGGTGACGGCAGGATGGCAGAGCCTGCTACGATCCTGGAATATCTTCATGCATTACTTGGGCAAAGAGATCAGCAAGTAAAAGACCTGGCTGGGAAAAACGTATTGGTCACAGCCGGCCCGACCTACGAGGCAATTGATCCGGTTCGGTTTATCGGCAATCATTCCTCCGGCAAGATGGGAGTTGCGCTGGCCAAAGAAATGGCGCGGCGCGGCGCCAATGTCCAGCTTGTTCTGGGACCCTCGACCCTCGAGATCAACGAACCCGGCATTCATCTGCAGCGGGTAAGTTCAGCCGATGAAATGTATGCCGCCTGCCTGGATAAATTTGAAAAAATGGATGTGGCAGTACTTTCTGCCGCTGTTGCTGATTATACCCCTGTGGCGCCCTCCCCGGAAAAGATCAAAAAGAATACGGATACATTTACGCTTGAGCTGAAAAAGACAAAGGATATTCTAAAAACGTTAGGAGGTCTGAAGAAACAAGGGCAGCTGTTGGTTGGTTTTGCGTTGGAGACCACTGCTGAAAGAGAGTATGCGTTAGGGAAACTCGAGGCTAAGAATGCCGACCTGATCGTACTGAATTCCCTGAACGATGAAGGCGCTGGGTTTGGCGTGGACACCAACAAGATCACCATTTTTGTTAAAGATGGCACAGAATTGACCTATGATAAGAAGCCAAAACAACAAGTGGCGGTCGATATCGTTGATCAAATAGTAAAAGCATTGTATGCGTAAAAAGAGCCTTATACTTTTGTTCCTGATAGGAGCGACGTTTTCTGGCGTCCAGGCGCAGGAATTTCAGGCAAACGTTTCTGTCATTGCCAACCGGCTGCCATCGACTATTGACAAAAAGCAGTTTCAAACCCTGCAGAAGTCTTTATTTGATTTTATCAATAACCGAAAGTGGTCTAATGAAACTTTTGGGACCAATGAAAAGATCATGGTCAATTTTCTGATCAATATCAGTTCTTCCGGTGATAATAACACATATCAAAGTACGCTGACCGTTCAGGCCGGACGGCCCGTCTTCAATTCTTCTTATCAGAGTCCCCTGATCAATTTCCAGGACGATAATTTTTCCTTCCGCTATGTCGAATACCAGCCCCTGGATTTCAATGAGAACAGGGTACAGGGGACGGAACCCTTTGCTGCTAATCTGACGGCAGAAGTTGCCTATTATTTATATGTCATTCTTGGGCTGGATTTTGATTCCTTTTCATTGCGGGGCGGCGATCCTTATTTTCAAAAGGCGTTGAATATTGTGAATAATGCGCCTGACAGCCGGGACATCAATGGATGGAAAGCATTTGACGGTATCCGTAACCGATACTGGCTGATAGAGAATCTGACCAATAGCAAATACACCCTGGTGCATGACGCTTATTACAGCTATTACCGATCCGGGCTCGATCAGATGTATGACAAGGAGACCGATGCCAGGACGGGGGTCTTGAACGCGTTGAACATGTTGAACACGGTCAACACGGAGACGCCCAATACGATGATCCTCCAGTTCTTTTTCCTGGGACGGTCAAATGAAGTCTCAAAGATATTCGTCAAGGCTTCTCCGGATGAAAAATCCAGGGCGTTGGATTTGCTTACCAAGCTCGATATCTCCAATATCAATAAGTATAAACAAGATCTTCAATGAGAAAAGGAAGGATTGGGATTGTGTTCGCCGTGGTGTTGCTTGTTTTTGGCTGCGTAAACAAAAAAAGTGTTCCATCCGATATATTGCCTGCAGAGAAAATGAAGAGGATACTCTGGGATCTGATCCAGGCAGATCAATATGCTGCTATGTACGTGACAAAGGATTCTGCTCATAGTAATGTTAAGATGGAAAGTTTGCGATTGTATGAACAGGTCTTCCAGATGCACAAAGTTTCGCGGGAAGAGTTTCGGAAGAGCTACCAGTTTTACCAGGATCATCCTGAGTTGAACCAGATAGTCTTTGACAGCCTGCTGGTGGTTGCCAACCGGGAGCGCTCAGCCATGTATAGCAGACCCAACGCGTTCAAGCCACCGACTCCTGCGCCGACGTCGATCGTGCCGGGCAATGGTCCTCGTCCGGGTTTACCGGGGGCTGCCAGGTTCCCTATGCCTGACACTGCACTCGGAAGGCCGCCTTTTGGACCTCATGCTTTTCCCAAAGGAATGCCGGATTCCGTTCGCAGGCGCCTGTTTCGTCAGGGTATACAGCCTGTACGGAATATACAACCGCCTCCTTCGGGAAAACCGCCGGTTCCTTAATTTGCTTTATCGTATTTTTAGATAATAAATCGCTTGCCAGATGAAAAAAGTCGTAGCTAATGCCGGGGAGGCTGTCTCCGATATCCGGGATGGCGCAGTCGTTATGCTTGGGGGATTTGGTTTATGCGGAATTCCCGAAAATTGTATTACAGCCCTTACCCAAAGCGGTGTCCATGGGCTGACCTGTATCTCCAACAATGCCGGTGTTGACAATTTTGGTCTTGGTCTTCTTCTGAAAACACGGCAGATCAAAAAAATGATCAGTTCCTACGTAGGTGAAAATGAAGAATTTGAACGTCAGCTGCTCAGCGGAGAGCTGGAAGTGGATCTTGTTCCTCAAGGGACCCTGGCTACCCGTATACAGATGGCCGGAATGGGAATCCCTGCCTTCTTTACGCCGGCAGGATATGGGACAGAAATCGCGGCAGGGAAGGAAGTCCGCGAGTTCAACGGAAAACCATACCTGATGGAGTTGGCGCTGCATGCCGATTTTGCTATCGTCAAGGCCTGGAAGGGAGATAAGATGGGTAACCTGGTGTTCAGAAAGGCTACGCGGAACTTTTCTTCTTCCATGGCAAGGGCCGGCAATATTACTATTGCCGAGGTGGAGGAGTTGGTTGAGCCCGGGGAACTGGATCCCGACCACATCCATGTCCCTGGCATTTATGTACATCGGATATTCCGGGGGAATAATTATGAAAAGCGGATTGAGCGCAGGACAGTTCAGCTAAAGGACTCCAGATAAGTTCAACTAAAAACGATTGTAATGGCTTTAGATAAATACGGTATTGCAAAGCGGATCGCTCGTGAACTCAGGGACGGGATGTATATCAACCTGGGGATTGGTATTCCTACGCTTGTCGCCAACTATATCCCATCGGATATCATTGTTATGCTGCAGTCAGAGAATGGGATGCTGGGAATGGGGCCTTATCCGACCGAGGAGGAAATTGACGCCGATCTGATCAATGCAGGAAAGGAGACGGTTACGATCCTGCCGGGGGGATCATTCTTTGACAGCAGTGAAAGCTTTGGGATGATCAGGGCTGGAAAGGTTGACCTTACCGTATTGGGCGCTATGGAAGTCTCTGAGAAGGGGGATATTGCCAACTGGAAGATCCCGGGAAAAATGGTAAAGGGGATGGGGGGAGCAATGGACCTGGTCGCCAGCGCCAGGAACATTATTGTTGCCATGCAGCACACTAATCCGAAGGGGGAGTCCAAGCTGCTTCCGGCCTGTACGCTGCCTTTGACGGGTGTCAACTGCGTAAAGAAAGTAGTGACGGACCTGGCGGTGCTCGATATCGGGCCGGACGGGTTTCTGTTACTGGAACGGGCGCCGGGGGTGTCTGTGGCTGAGATCCAGTCAAAGACGGCGGGCAGATTGATCATAGAAGGGGAGATCCCTGAAATGTCGGTTTAATCGATAAGATTGTTTTTAACGGCGAAGAATACCAGTCCTGCGGTGTTTTTTGCTCCAAAGCGTTCCATCAGACGGTCTTTGATGGCTTCTACCGTACGAGGACTGACGTCAATTTTCTGCGCAATTTCCTGGGCGGTAAATTCCATGCAGATATACCGGACGACTTCTCTTTCCCGCTCGTTCAAGGTGATCTCAGTGTTAAGGCTGGGAATAGTTTTTGTGCGGACGTGGGATTTTTTTAACAGGATCCTGTTGACAAAATTGTTGAGGTAATAGCCTTTTGTGGCCACTTCGATTATCGCCCTTTTGATTTCCGAAGGATCTGCGCTTTTGAGCAGATAGCCATTGGCGCCGATCTCCATCATGTGGCTGACGAATCGTTCGTCTTCATACATGGTGAGCGCAATAATATGTATCGAAGGGTATTGTTTGGCGATGATTTTGGTTGTTTCTATGCCGTCTTTTTGAGGCATACGCAGATCCATAAGCACCACATCCGGTTCTGAGGTCGCAAGGCCATCCAACAACTCCTGTCCATTTTCTGCTTCCTGTACAAACTTTATGGCGCTGTAAGGGCGTAAGGACAGGATAACACCCTTCCGGAATATCTTGTGGTCATCGGCTATTGCAACTTTAATTACTCCCATAGGCTATTGTATAGTTGGTAAGCGCATTTTACTGAATTGCTGACAATATAATCCGATGGGGATTTTAGCGTCGTATGTCGAGAACTCAGTATACGTCAATATGTTAGGTTTCTTCAGGGTGGGAATAAAGGCGTACCTAAAGATACGCATAAAATTTATTCCTGCTCCTGAAGCTTATCGTCTTCTTCCTTAACCAATTCGATAGTAACCTTATAATAGGTCTGAGACATATCCTTTTCAAAGAATATTTTGCCGTGGAGGACTTTCAGGCGGCTTTGGATATTCTTCAGCCCAAGTCCCACATTGCTTTTATTCAATTTGTTGAAATCATTTTGAGTAATGCCGCGTCCGTCATGATGAAGCCGGATAAAGAATTTGTTTCCACTGGTATTCTGGGTCAGATGGATAAAGCTGGCATTGCTGTGTTTCAGAATATTGTTAACCAGTTCCTGGATGATCCGGAAAATGATCAATTCGTTCTCCGATTGAAGCCGCTCGCGATAGTCGTGAAAGCGGGAGCTGGCGTTCATGCTGCCGGACCCGCTGATCTTCTGGAAAAGGTCGTTAACGGCCGATTCCAACCCAAAGTTTTTGAGGGTTGGGGGCATCAGGCTATGGGAGATATTCCGGATCAGCTGTATGGTGTCGTCTATAATTTGCTTGGCGTTGTAGATGCTTTGAAGCTGGGTGGTCTTGTCGAGATTGACCAGGTTCTCATTCAGGTATAAACGAGCCGTGGCAAGCAGGGGACCTGCGTCATCGTGTAAGTCTGCTGCGATTCTTTGTCTTTCTTCTTCCTGTAGCCGAATAGAGGCATTGAGAAGCAGTTTTTGCTGATCCTGCTCCATGCGCTGTAACCGTAATTGGTATCGGATAACTTTACGCTGATGGAAGATGATAAAGACAATAAGTCCGATGGTAAGTGCCAACATCCCGATGGTGCCAAAGAAGAGCACCAGGGACACACTACTACCGGGACTGGTAACTTCTAAAAGTATCATGTATGAATCGTCGCAGGACTTTGTTTTTTAGTTGTTTATACATAAAGATATTCATATATCATTGTAGAGCGTGTCCGCAGAATAGGCTTGTTTATTATCCTTCATAGTAAACGAGACAACGAACAGTAAATTTTTAATAATATCGAAAATATAATTAATTTTCCAATAAGTGCTTAGCTCTGGTTTTTCGAAGGTAGCTGCGTAGAGGAATAAAAAGAGCGTTGAGGCAAAATAGATTAGAAGAGCAAGGACGACCCAGAATTTTTTGATGTAGTAGATATAAAAGATATTGGGATCTTTTACCTGTTCAAATAAGAAGAAGATGCAGTAGACGATGATCAGGATGGATTCGAGGGAGGCAGATGGAGAGTCAAAGCTTTGACTATCACTATTGTTGTGAAAGAGGTTGACCAGTGCTACTGCGTAAAATATCAGCGAAAGGAGCAGCAGGATATTTTTGAAGCTTCGCTGTTTATACGATTTGTAAAGGAACAGCGCAAAAAGGCTGTATTCCAGCAGGGAAAAGAAGGTATAAATATATAAAGGGGGCACATTAAGGTTGTGTACCAGCCTTTTATAGGAGAGGTCGGTCGCAAAAGAGGTAATGGTATAAGTGAATATTACCCATAGCTCTCCTTTTTTATTCCTTTTGTAGAAGGCTAAAAAGAAAACGATGGGTAATATCGCCGACAAAGTGCTTAAGTAGGGAAGCAATGCCTTTAAATTTCTCAAATATAAAAGGCATTGATCTATAATCCAAGCAATTATTTACCGAATATCAGATCCCAGATACTTGTGCTCAGACCGCCGCCATTTCTGTCTGCTACAACACCTGCTTCCATAACGATGTCTCCATTCTCCTTGATAGCAGTTCTTTCGATGATATCGTTACCCTCCTTGTCCATGCCAACGTAAACCAGGGTCTTTTGTCCTTTCTCGTTGATACCGTTATAAAAACGCATACCGGCGCAGCCAGGTTGATTCAGGATTTCCATCAGGATGTCTTTACCCATGCAAAACCAACGGATGTCTGTAGCGTAGGTTTTACCATAGTTCATGATAAATTCTGCTGCAGTCTGGTGGCTGATCTGCTCTCCAACTTTGCTGTAATCCTTCTTGATAGTTAACTCCTTTTGCATAAAAAGTAAGTTTTTAGAGGTTTGTAAATGTTAGTTTGTAAGGCTAAATAACCCCTAAAAAAAAAACTGGACAACGGCCAAAATTTATGGTAAAATGCTTTAAATTGCCTGTAATTCAAGTCTGTATTACGTTTGACGTGTTTTTCCTAGGATGTTTACGAGGGTAAAATTGAGTAGTTTCACGCAGGTAAAATAGTATTTTTACTAACGCCGAATTCGTAAAATGCCCTTCGGATTTTTACCAGGAAAATTTCGATAGCAACTGTGGTAAGTGGGGAGAACCGATAAGAAAGGTGATCCTTGCCAGGAGGAGGGTAATTTAAACCCTGTTTTTTCGTTATAGACAGTTTGATGTCGGGATTCGAGGTAATTTGATTACCTTTTAGGGGAGAGTAGGTATAAAAAGAGAGGAGAAGTTGATTGATATCGGATTTACCTGTTCGGTTTTAAAGGATATTGAAAATCTTTTACTGGACGGTAAAACGGGACATTAGACGGTTGGTTAGGTATAACCTTGGTCAATCAACTTCCTCTACAAAAGTAAAAAGCAGGGATTGCCTTGACAAGAGCAGAACTGCCCTTTTTGCTCCATGTGGAAATTACTTTTCAATTCGTAAAAATTCTAAGCATATAAGGTACTTCTCCGTGCTCCTATGAACTTCTGGTTGCCCATGGACCGGGACCGAACCTATATACAATTGTTAAACAAAAAAGTAAGACCTATACCTATTAATTTTACAAACCTGCCGGTATGACTGCTGAACTTGTTATCAAAGTATCGATCGCTGATGATCATAAGATTTTCCGCGACGGTATTAAAATGGCGCTGAAGAATAAAGAATATCTTAGAATTCTCTGGGAGGCCGAAAACGGTAAGGATCTTGTGCATAAAATGCAGATTAAACGGCCTGATGTCCTGCTGATGGATATCCGGATGCCCGAGGTGGATGGAATTAATGCAATTGGTTTGTTGAGAAAAGAATATGAGGAGGTGAAGATCATTGTTTTGACAATGTACGACGACCAGGAAATGATCTCCAAGATGATGGAGATGGGGGCAAACGCCTATTTGACAAAGACTACCGATCCGGACGAAATATACCAGGCTATTCTCACCTGTATGAATGATGACTTTTACTTCAACGACCTGGTCAATAAAGCAGTACTCTCCAAGCTGCAAACCAAGCGGCAAGTCCGGCAATTCTACCCCAGTCCGATAAAGTTTTCTGAAAAAGAGATCCGCATATTAAAGCTGCTGGCAGAGGATAAGACAACAGAAGAAATCTCGAAGGAGGTGTTCCTTAGCACCCGAACCATTGAAACGATCCGTCAGAATATGAAGACGAAGATCGGGGCAAAGACCATTGCCGGTCTGATCATGTATGCCATGCGGAACAAGATCATCGACTAAGCCCCCCAAAATCTCATTGATCGGAACTTCCCCCTGCAAAAAAAAATTGCCTGCTTGATACGCTTCGTGTGCACAGCGCATAAGCAGGCAAAAACATTTACAAACCAGAGAGTTACCAATAAAGGCCTTTTCTCCGGATATTGGATCGGAACTTTTTCATAGAATATAGGCTGAGGTTTTCATAGGAACCTGGATAGCGTCGGACATTGGATTTTGCTGCTACTAACAGCGTACAAGATGCATTTAGGGGCTAGTCATCTATAGGATATCTGGACCGGTTAAGCTAAAGTAAGTTGATTGACATTGGACTTTGCGTGGATTTCATAGAATATTGACTAAGTTCTGGACGGTTTCTTGGGACATTGGACGGTCTGAGGCTGCTAATCCTCGTCAATCAACTTGTAACAAAATTAGATGTGAATAAGTCTGTGGACAAGAGCAGAATTGCCCGATTTTAGTTTTTCGGTTTTTACTGCCTCTTTCGTAACTTAACTAGATTTTCTTACGTATAATTTCTTCTTTATATTCGAAAAAAAACAGCTTATCTTCGTACAAACGCGAACCCTGGTTATCGGGGTTTCGTATATTCCGAAGCAAAGTTGTTGCGTAAAATTTCTATAGTAAGTTTTGCAATTTTTGTTTCAATTTGCAGAATGTTCGGCAGTGTAATCCAGCTGCCGTTTGTAAAATTCTAAATTCGTATGAAAAGACCAGAGCTCAATCAGGCAATAAAGGTGGCAATTGCGGACGACCATGCCCTTTTCAGAGCGGGCGTAAAGACGGCCCTGGCCGTTAAAAAAGACGTCGAACTCATTGCTGAGGCAGACAACGGCATGCAATTGCTGAATCTTTTAAAACATGTTGAGCCCGACGTTATCCTGCTGGATATTCAGATGCCTATCATGGATGGTATTCAGACTCTTCCCGAAATCAGAAAGGATCATCCCCACGTAAAGGTCATTATCCTGTCGATGCACAATGACCATTCTATGATTTCCAAGCTGATGGAGATCGGCGCCAATTCTTATCTGACCAAGAACTCGGATTCCGAAACGATCTACCAGGCCATCAAGACTTGTTACGAGCAGGAATTTTTCTTCAACGAATTGACCAATAAAGCTTTATTAACGGGTCTGCGTACTAAGAGGCCCGAAGTCGGCGCTCCGCAGGATGCCAATCTGACCGAGAAAGAGCTGACCGTGCTCAAATTGATGTGCGAAGAAAAGACCACCAAGGAGATTGCGGATATCGTTGATATCAGCCCCCGAACGGTTGAAGCGATCCGGGATAAGTTAAAGACAAAGACGGGCGCAAAGTCAATGGCTGGTTTGGTTATGTATGCGGTAAAAAATGGGATTATCGAACAGCAGTAAAGAGACTGCTCAGCTTATAAATTTTAACGGCATCCTTATTCCGGAGGCTCATTGCGTTGTTTCCGCCAACAATCGGGGCTTTCGCTATGGCGATGGACTCTTTGAAACCCTTTTGGTGGAAGAAGGGGATATCCAGCTCCGGGAACTCCATTTCGACCGGCTGTTGCACGGCATGCAAGTCCTTGGCTTTACTATTGCTCCCGCTTTTAAGATGAAGTTACAGGAAGAGATACTGGCTCTTTGCCAGGCTAACGGACACGAAACTGCCAGGGTCAGGGTGATGGTCTTTAGAGGAGACGGCTTTTTGTTTGATCCCGCAGATCCACAATCCAATTATATCATTCAGACAGCAGCCCTGGCGAAAAGCGGCCAGGAGCTGGATGAAACCGGGCTCACACTTGGGGTTTTTCCGGACGGCCGCAAGTCCTGCGATATTTTTTCTTCTTTAAAGTCGAACAGCTGTCTTATTTATACCATGGCTGCCCAATATGCCCGGCAGCAAGGGATAGATGACTGTCTTGTATTGAATACGGATGGGAGGCTGGCAGACTCTACGATGGCCAACTTTTTTTATATCCGGTCCGGGGAGATCGTCACGCCGCCTTTGACCGAGGGCCCCATTTCGGGTGTCATGCGTCGATATCTGCTGGAGCTTTTGCCTTCGCTTGGTTATACCGTCCATGAACGTCCGGTTGGGATCGATGATCTTTACCAGGCGGACGAGGTTTTCCTGACCAATGCGATAAGGGGTATCCGATGGGTCCGGTCTTTGCACCATGTAGCCTATTCCAATAAAGAGGCAGCGGGTATTGTCAGGCATTTTCATTTGTCAAGAACGCAGAGATGAAAAAAAAGGCAGCGATTTTTTGGTTCCGCAGGGATCTGCGTTTAGAGGATAATGCGGGTCTTTATCATGCACTGAAAGGACCGGACCCTGTATTGCCATTGTTTATTTTTGACAGGGAGATTCTTGACCAGCTGGAGAATAGGACGGACCGGCGAGTTGAGTTTATTTATACGGTCATCCTGGAAATGCAGGAAAAGCTCGTTCAGATGGGATCAGGCTTGGAAATACAGTATGGATACCCGATCGACGTTTTCAAAAAGCTGCTGGATCAGCACGATATTACCGCTGTCTTTACCAATACAGATTATGAGCCCTATGCAACGGAGAGAGATACTGCTGTAAAGAATCTATTGTCGGAAAAAAAGATCGCTTTCCACTCCTATAAGGATCAGGTCATTTTTGAAAAGGGAGAGGTGTTGAAGGATGACGGCAAACCATATACCGTCTTTACTCCTTACAGCAGGAAGTGGAAGGCGCAGGTAGATAAATTTTATTTATATTCTTATCCTGTAAAAAAGTATTGGCATAATTTCTTTCAATGGAAGTCTAAAGCAATTCTTGCTCTTGCGTCGATGGGCTTCAAAGCAACCGGGGAGCCGTTCCCTTCTTCTTCTATCCGGCCCACGCTTTTAAAAAAATATGCGGATCAACGGGATCTGCCTGGGATAGAGGGTACCAGCAGGCTGGGCGTTCACCTTCGGTTTGGTACGATCAGCATTCGGGTGCTGGCCAGAATGGCGGCTGCCGCAAGCGATGTTTTTTTAGGCGAGTTGATATGGCGTGATTTTTACCAGATGATCCTTTGGCATTTTCCGCATGTGGGTAATGGGAAGGCTTTCAAGCCGGCTTATGATCATATTCGCTGGCGGAACAACGAGCAGGAGTTTGAAAAATGGTGTAAAGGCGAGACGGGTTATCCTATCGTGGATGCGGGGATGAGGGAGTTGAATACGACAGGATTTATGCATAATCGCGTCCGGATGATCACAGCATCATTCCTTGCCAAGCATTTGTTGATCGACTGGCGATGGGGAGAGGCTTATTTTGCGGAAAAGCTGCTGGATTATGACCTGGCGGCTAATAATGGGGGATGGCAATGGGCCGCGGGCAGCGGTTGTGACGCAGCGCCCTATTTCAGGGTGTTTAATCCGACCTTACAGACACAACGCTTCGATCCGACCTTTCAATATATCAGAAAGTGGGTGCCCGAATGGGAGGAATTGAATTATCCTTCTCCTATGGTCAGCCATGAAAACGCCCGCAAAAGAGCCCTTGAAGTCTATAGCAAGGCGGTAAAAGAAAATAAGTAAATTTTAGTGAACGATAGCCAATGGCTCCAGTACCTCTTCGGTCCTGGCGTTTTGCTGCGCCCAGGTTTTGCGCAGGATCTGAATGGCTTTTTCTCCATCGGTTCCCAGCGAAAGGGAGAAGTCGTTTACATAAAGATCGATGTGCTGCCGCATCACTTTTTCATCCATTTCCTGCGCATGGCCCTTGACGTATTCCGGGAGTTCGGGGTAGTGCCTGAATGCGTATTCGAGGCTTTTACGGATAAGCGTATTTACTTTTACGGAAAGTTCGGCTCCAAGCGACTGACGAAGGATGATTCCGCCAAGGGGAATGGGCACGCCTGTCTGTTTCTCCCAGAAATCGCCGAGATCCATCAGTTTTGTAAGCCCTTTCAACTGGTAGGTGAACCGGTTCTCGTGTATGATCACTCCGCAATCGACTTCGCCGGAAAGAACGGCGTCTTCGATCTCCGAAAAGACCATGAATTTTTTATTCTGAGCTTCCGGGAAGGCCAGAGAGAAGAGCAGATGGGCGGTGGTCTGCTGGCCGGGGATGGCTATCGTACATTGATTGATGCGGGAAAGCTCTATCGGCTGACGGGAAATGAGCAAGGGACCCACACCTTTTCCGAGAGCGCCGCCGGCATCGAGGAGTTGATAGCTGGAGAGTACCAGGGGAAGAACGCCATAGCTGATCTTTGACACGTCCAGCTTATCCTGCATCGCCCATTGGTTGAGTGTTTGAACGTCTTCCAGAACCACGTCGAAATCGAGTCCTTCCGTATCTATTTTTTTATTTACCAATGCATCGAAGATAAAGGTATCGTTTGGGCAGGGGCTAAATCCAAGTGTCAGTTTCATTTGTACTGTTTTATGATAGTTTGAGGACGTTCTTATCTTTTCCCAAAAGTGTTTCCAGCAGCGGGATAAGTTTGGCGTTCAGGTTGGCGATCGAAGACCGGATATCCCATTGGGTCTTGTCTCTTATTCCCACTTTATTGGAAACAGCCCTGATCTGCAGGAAAGGAACATTTTCCTGCAGGCAAACATAGTGCAGGCTGGCGCCTTCCATACTTTCAACAATTGCCCCGGTATTTTGTTGATGCCACCGTATTCTTTCGGCGCTGGTGGTTATCTCATTGACGGAGGAGGATAACACAATATCCAGGCAGGTCAGGTCCAAAAGTTCTTTGTATGGATTTACCAGTATGCCGGCGGTGTAGGGAGCTTTATCGGGGTCGGCGAATTTCATATCAAAAAGGGTCCTGAAGCTGTCCTTTTCCCAGACGCCAAGATCGCCGACGATCTCGCCGCCGACGGCGACAACGTCTCCGAGTGGTCTGTTGGTAAAGGTGCCTGCTATGCCGGCCTGGATAATAAGATCGGGTTTCCGTAAACCGATCTGGTGGGTCAGCGCCCAGGTGGCTGCCATTCCTCCTACACCGGTTATAAGGACCGTTATCCGGTCCTCCTGGTCCTTCCGACCGGGGAGTGGGTTGTCAATACCGGCCAGATGATCCATAGTAGGTTGAATCTCAAATGTTGTGGCGGCTGTCAGCAGGATATACATGGCACAAATATCCGGTATTAACAGTGTAATACCAATGTATTACCTTTGCGGAAATTTGCAAGCGGGCGTCAGCCCGCCCGAAAACCCATCATTTAGCAGTACATCGGGGATGGGGGAGTTTTCGGCTCACATATCCCGGTGTACAATTTTGTGTATGGTGTATCTGACACGCCTGGAGCATTTTAATGCGGCTCATAAGCTATATAATCCAGGCTGGAGTATGGAAAAGAACGAAGCCGTCTTTGGAAAGTGCGCTAATGCCAACTGGCATGGGCATAACTATGAGTTGTATGTGACGATCAAGGGCGATCCTGATCCCGAGACCGGCTTTTTATTTGATGTAAAGAAGCTCAGCCAGATCATTAAAGATGAGGTGATTGAAAAGGTCGATCACAAGAACCTCAATCTGGATGTGGACTTTCTGCAGGGCAAAATGTGTTCGACGGAAAACCTGGCGATCGGGATCTGGCAGCAGTTGATCCCGCATTTGCCGTCTCCAATCAAATTGCATTGCATCAAGCTTTATGAGACGCCGAGGATATACGTTGAGTACTTTGGCGACTAAGGGCGTTTAAAAAATTAACCAATGTCTGTGAGCGAAAAAAAAGTGGCCGTTTTCCGCAGGGAGCATTTTAATGCCGCGCATCGTCTTTTCAATCCTGCGTGGGATGATGCAAAGAATGCGTCGGTGTTTGGGAAATGCAGCAATCCTCATTACCACGGGCATAATTATGAGCTGGTCGTAAAAGTGACCGGGGTTCCGGATCCCCAGACGGGTTATGTGATGGACATGAAGGTGTTGTCGAAGATAACGGAAGAAGAGGTGTTGGATCGATTTGATCATAAGAATCTGAACCTGGATACGGAATATTTCAGGGACGTCAATCCTACTGCGGAACATATTGCTATTGTAATATATGATCTGCTTAGGAAAAGGATTGATCCTGAACTTGATCTGCAGATCAGATTATATGAAACGGAGCGGAATTTTGTCGAATACCCCGCTGTGTAATAAACCGAAATACAGAAGCTATGGCTTATACGAAGATTGAACAATATGATGAGTCGATAACAGCGGCATTGACAGAGAATTATAAGGAGTCTCTCGATCTGCTTGGAGAAGATGCATCGAGAGAAGGGTTGATCAAGACCCCGGAAAGGGTGGCAAAGGCAATGCAATTCCTTACGCAGGGATATAACCAGGATGCACATGCTATTTTAAATTCTGCTAAGTTTCATGAAGATGTCAGCGAGATGATCCTTGTAAAGGATATCGAACTGTATAGTCTTTGCGAGCATCATATGCTGCCCTTTTTTGGCAAGGCGCATGTGGCTTATATTCCTAATGGCTGGATCACCGGTTTGAGTAAGATTGCCCGTGTGGTGGACGTATATGCCCGGCGGCTGCAGGTTCAGGAAAGGATGACCACTCAGATCCTGCATGCTATAAAGGAAACACTTAATCCATTGGGTGTTGCCGTTGTCATCGAAGCGTCTCATCTGTGTATGATGATGAGAGGTGTGCAAAAACAAAATTCAGTTACGACGACCTCTGCGTTCTGGGGTGAATTTGAAAAGAACGAGACGCGTAGTGAGTTTACCAAGTTAATATCTTCCAATCTCCATTAAAAGGGATGTTACGGTCATTGCCAGAGGCAAAGATTTTCTTTGTTGAATCGGACCTTTGTGGCATATTTGCTTTAATCAAGCAAGCTATGGCCGGGCTGCCGGCTTGCTGGTGAACACATTAAACCCGGATTAGTATGAAGCATGCGTTTGTTTTCCCAGGACAAGGATCTCAGTTCCCCGGTATGGGAAAAAGTCTTTATGAGAATAGCGCTTTTGCAAAAAAATTGTTCGAGCAGGCAAATGAGATCATCGGATTTCGCATATCTGATGTTATGTTTTCAGGGAGCGAAGAAGATCTTCGTCAAACAAAAGTGACCCAGCCCGCTATATTCCTTCATTCTGTAATTGCATTCAAGGGTATCGAGAACAATAAGCCTGATATGGTTGCCGGGCATTCGCTTGGTGAATTTTCTGCGCTGGTGGCTTGCGGAGTTCTCAGCTTTGAAGATGGTCTTCAACTGGTAGCTGCCCGTGCTCAGGCTATGCAAAAGGCTTGCGAGCTGCAGCCTTCTTCAATGGCCGCTGTCCTGGGGCTGGAAGATGAAAAAGTGGAAACGATCTGTGCGGAAGTACATCAGGAAACAGGAGAAGTAGTCGTACCTGCCAATTATAATTGTCCTGGTCAGTTGGTGATCAGCGGCTCTGTAAAGGGAATCGAAGTCGCCTGTGAAAGACTTAAGGCGGCCGGCGCTAAAAGGGCAATGGTGCTGCCGGTAGGCGGCGCATTTCATTCGCCTTTTATGCTTGCTGCCCAGGAAGAATTACGCGGCGCTATTGAAAGAACCACCTTCTATAATCCGACCTGTTCTGTCTACCAGAATGTCGTGGCAAAGGCGGTGGTTGCAAAAGATGAAATAAAGAAGAATCTGATCGATCAACTGACCGGTGCGGTTCGCTGGACCCAATCGATCAGATCGATGATAACCGATGGGGCTTCTCATTTTACGGAGATCGGTCCTGGCAAAGTGTTGCAAGGGCTGATCCAGAAGATCGACAAGACTACCCAGGTAGATGGGGTGAATTAATAGAGCAGTTCACCCAGCCTGCATCGAATGCAGCTTTATATTTTTTATAGAAATTAATGGCAGGTTCGTTCCAATCCAGAACCTGCCATGTCATTCCTTGAAATTCCTTTTCTTTTACTTCTTCGATCAGGCGATCAAAAAGCATTTTGCCCAGCCCTTTCCCCCTGTTTTCCTGCGAAACGATCAGGTCTTCCAGGTATAATCGCTGGCCTTTCCAGGTGCTATACCGGATATAGTATAATGCCATGCCTTCGACCCTGCCGTCTATGTCGGCTACAAATGCCCACCAGACGGGATTCGCGCCAAAGCCGCTTTCCGTAAAATGAGAAAGCGTAACGGTTACTTCTTCCGGAGCTTTTTCATATTCGGCCAGTTCTTTTATCAGTTCCAGCAGTCTTGGACAATCTTCCTTTGTCGCGTATCGAATAGTAATATTTTCCATAGACTAGTATCCCCATTTAACCCAGGTAGCGCCCCAGGTAAATCCGCCTCCAAAGGCAGCCAGTACTAAATTGTCGCCTTTTTTCAGTTTATCCTGCCAGTCCCAGATGCAGAGTGGGATGGTTCCGGCGGTAGTATTGCCGTAGCGTTGAATATTGATCATTACTTTTTCCTCGGACAAACCCATCCGGTGTGCGGTTGCGTCGATGATGCGCTTGTTGGCTTGGTGGGGAACGAGCCAGCTGATGTCGTCAGCTTTGAGATTGTTGCGTTCCATCAGCTCGGCGCTGACGTCTGCCATGCCTTTTACGGCGAACTTGAAGACGGCCTGTCCTTCCTTATAGATATAGTGTTCTTTTGCTGCAACGGTCTCATTTGAAGCGGGGCGCAGCGAACCGCCGGCTTTCATGTGCAGGTGCGTTCTGCCGCTGCCGTCGCTTTTCAGAATGCTATCCAGGATACCAAAACCTTCATAGTTGGGTTCCAGGAGTACGCCGCCGGCGCCGTCTCCGAATATGATACAAGTGGTGCGATCGCTATAATCGACGATGCTGCTCATTTTATCGCTGCCGATAACAATAACTTTTTTAAACCGGCCGCTTTCGATGTACATCGCTCCGCTGGTCAATGCGTATAAAAATCCGGAACAAGCTGCGCTCATATCGAAACCCCAGGCTTTTTTTGCGCCGACCTTGTCGCAAACGATATTGGCCGTGGAAGGGAAAAGCATGTCGGGGGTTACCGTTGCCACGATGACACAGTCGATCTCCTCCGGACTGATCCCTCTTTTCCTGCAAATCTCCTGTACCACAGGAACGCAAAGATCTGATGTCGCCTTGCCGGCTCCTTTCAGGATCCTTCTTTCTTCGATACCGGTACGAGTGCGAATCCATTCGTCATTCGTATCTACTAGTTTTTCAAGGTCTGCATTGGTAAGACGGTCTTCAGGTACGTATCCTCCGATCGCAGTGATGGCAGCGGTCAATTTTGTGCTCATTATAAATTCCAATCAGGTTAAGAAAAGTTTTTGCAAAGGTGGGGAAAAATATCCAAACGGCCCGAAGGCTGCCCGACGGGCTTATTTGGGCGGAGCCCAAATCGTGCTTGAGGCCGAAGGCGGTAGACTGACCTTTTTCCCCTATTTTCGCAACCATGATCGCCTTTTTACGTGGAGCCTTCGCCCATAAAAGTCCCGCACTCGTTCACATGGACGTCGGCGGGGTCGGATACGAGCTGCAGATAAGTCTAAACACCTACTCCCGGATCGAGGGAATGGACAGCGGGCAGCTGCTTACCTATCTTCATATCCGGGAAGACGCCCATATCCTGTATGGTTTTTTTGACCGGGCGGAAAAAGATCTGTTCATTCAATTGCTGAGTGTATCGGGAGTCGGCGCCAGCACAGCCCGCATGATGTTGTCTTCCATGAAGCCAGAGGAGATAACCAGGGCTATTCTGCAGGGGAACGCGCGGCAGCTGGAAAGCATAAAAGGGATCGGCAAAAAATCCGCGGAAAGGATCATTTTAGAGTTGAGGGATAAGCTTGGAAAAGGGAAGGATGAAACAACAAATATTTCATCTGTGACAAGCAATACCTTAGAACAGGACGCGTTAAATGCACTTATTACGCTTGGAATCGCCAGGCCTGCAGCGGAAAGCGCCCTTAAAAAGGTGAGCAACGATGGGACTGGGACCGATAAAGTGGAAGATCTTATTAAGAAAGTTCTAAAAATCTTGTAGCCTATCGGTGAACTCTACCTAACTAATTCTTGAGGAAAGTTTGACCCGCTATTTGTTTCAATTAATTTTTGCAACGGTTCTGTTTACCGCCGCCTCGGGTCTGTTATGCACACCCGCGAAAGCGCATCCATTCCAGCAGCCGCCGCGTCAGGGTCGTTCCCAAGGAGATACCAGCAGGCGAGGACCTGGCGGACCAGGCATAGACACGACTCACCGTGGAAATGGTTCCGATAGCCTGGCCTTTATACAGAACCTGCAGCGGGTTGCCGATTCCATTCGCAAACAGGGCGATTCGGTTCGCCGGGCAACGCGGGACACCTCAAAAAAAGATACGCTCCGGTTTCCGATCTATGATCGCCGTGGAGACCGGATCTCCAATCACGGCAACAACCCCTTCGACCTGAAAGATCCCGGCAATATTCACGATTCCATCGAATACGACCCGGTCAGCCGTCAGTATTTTATTGTCGAGAAAGTTGGAAACCAATATTATAGAAAGCCAACTTACCTGACATTCGAAGAGTTGATGGCATTGGAGTCCAATACTTCCCAGGACGATTATTTCCGGAAGAGAGCCGATGCGCTGGATGCGCTAAACCGGAAAATGCTCCGTCCTAACTTATCCGTCAGCGATAATTTGTTCAACCGGATCTTTGGGAATGGAAAGATCGATATCCGTCCGCAGGGTAGTGTAGATATCTCGGCGGGTTACCAGGGACAGAACATCCAGAACCCAACGCTGCCGGAAAGCGCCCGGAAGACGGGAGGATTCGATTTCAACATGAATGCGAACCTGAATGTGGTCGGCAATATCGGGGATAAGCTAAAACTCCCTATTTCCTATAACACGCTGGCCAATACGGATTGGGAAAACCAGCTGAAGCTGGATTATACCGGCGGCCCGGACGAGATCATTAAAAAGATCGAGGCCGGAAATGTCAATTTTACCACCAAGAGCACGCTGATGACAGGAGAGCAGTCACTTTTCGGGTTAAAGACACAACTGCAGTTCGGCCGGTTATCGGTGACCGGCGTCATCGCGAATCAACGTTCTCAGAAGTCGTCGGTTTCTTCCCAGGGCGGTGCTGCCGTTACATCTTACTCCTTTAAAGCGGACGATTACGAAGAAAACCGTCACTTCCTATTGGCACAGTATTTCCGCAATCACTATAATTCGGCGATGTCGAAACTGCCGGTGGTCAATTCCCAGGTCCAGATCCTCAGGATGGAAGTGTGGGTGACGAATCGCAACGGGATCGATACGGGTTCCAGGCAGATCGTCGGCCTGATGGACATTGGTGAAAGCAATCCTTACCAGACCAGATTCCGCAATGGTTCCCCGGAATATCCCGACAACGGCGCCAACAGCGAGTATCGGACCATCGTCAGTGATCCGACCAGCCGGAGCCCTACGACGGCCGTCACCAAGCTCAATGCCCTGGGACTGACCCAGGTCCAGGACTTCGAAACGGTCTATGCGCGTAAACTCAATAGTTCGGATTACTATTATAATCCCCAGATCGGATTCCTTTCGGTAAACACGACACTGCAATCCAGCGACATTCTTGCCGTCGCCTATCAGTACAGCTACAATGGACATATCTACCAGGTAGGTGAATTTGCTTCGGACGTTCCGCCGGATACGACTTCGGGAACCAGCTCAGGGGCTTCCAAAGTTCTCTACCTCAAGCTTTTGAAAGCTACCGCTCAACGTACCAACCTGCCGCTGTGGAACCTGATGATGAAAAACGTTTACGCGCTGAAGACGGCTTCCGGCAACTATCTGTCCAATATTTCTTCAACAGGTTTCTCCTTCGTCATCAACTATGACGAACCCAGCAAAGGAACCAAGCCCTATCTCCCGGAAGGTCCCAAGGCTGATATCCCATTGTTGACCGTCCTGAACCTGGACCGCCTCAATGCACACAATGACCCGGTTCCGGATGGAGTATTCGATTATATCGAAGGCTTTACCGTACTGTCTTCACAGGGAAGGGTAATCTTCCCTTTACTGGAGCCATTCGGACACGATCTTGATTCGCTGGCCTTTCAGGGGGCTTCGGCAGCGATTAAGGCGAAGTACGAGTTCCCGCAGTTATATGATACAATCAAGGCGGTGGCCCAGACCAATGCCAATGTGGATAGGTATGTACTGACCGGTAAGGCGAAGGGGCAGGCGACTTCGGCCCTGTCGCTCAATGCGTATAATGTACCACAGGGATCCGTCGTGGTGACGGCCGGGGGCCAAACGTTAAAAGAAGGCATCGACTATGTCGTCGACTATAATCTTGGGCAGGTACAGATCATCAACCAGGCGATCATCAATTCTGGTGTTCCCGTAAATGTCTCTTTTGAGAATAATGCCAACTTTGGATTACAGCAACGCAGTTTTATGGGGCTGCGGCTTGACTACAATGCCATCAATACGCCTACCGAGTCTCTGAATATTGGCGCCACGATGGAAAGGCTGAGTGAGCGGCCTTTTTTCAGCAAGGTGGATTATGGCGAGGACCCGATCCGGAATACGATGTACGGTACCGATATCAATTACCGCGGGCAGCTTCCGCAGTTGACCCGGTTGCTGGACAAGCTTCCTTTTTATACGACCAAGGAAATGAGTACGATCAATGCTTATGGAGAAGCGGCCATCCTTCGTCCGGGCCATCCCAAGCAAATCGGCAGCGGCGCCAATGGTGCTGTTTATATCGACGATTTTGAAGGCTCCACCAGTTCGATCGATTTGCGTTATCCTTTGACCAGCTGGTCGCTGGCATCCACCCCCGACGGTTCCAAAGGAACGGCGCCTGTATTATTTCCCGAAGCGGCTCTTTCCGATTCGGTGCAATATGGTTATAACCGCGCCAAGCTGGCCTGGTATAATATCGAGCCTACGCTGCAGGACCAGAGCAATACAGATAACCCCGATAGCTATGAAAATACGTTAAAGGACCCTCGTATCGGCCCTATCCAGACGACTACGCTTTTTCCGGAGCAGAGCGTTCAGACGGGGCAGGCTCAGCTGGTCACTTTTGATATGGCCTTTTATCCTTCAGAAAGAGGTCCTTATAACTTTGATACCCGTGCTGGTTTTGTTGAAAACAGTACCGGCAGACTGCTTCAGCCTCAGAAGCGCTGGGGGGGGATCATGCGTTCCATCGATCAGACCGACTTCGAAACCGCGAATGTCGAAGTGCTTCAGTTCTGGATGCTTAGTCCTTTTGCAAAAACGGCGGCGGGGATCGGCAATACGACAGGCGGTCAGATGTATATCGACCTGGGCAGCGTTTCCGAAGACATCCTGAAGGATGGCAAAAAGCAATTCGAAAATGGATTGAATACGCCTAACATCACTGCCGAGATAGACAGCACTTCAATCTGGGGCAGGGTGCCTGCCAATCCTATCCAGGTATCTACGGCTTTTAGCAATGATGCTTCTGACCGGGCTTTCCAGGATATCGGTTTTGATGGTATGAGCGACAATTCCGAAAGAAGCAAGTACGCGCATTATCTGAGTTCGCTTGGCGTCATTGTAGGGACGGGATCGCAGGCTTATGCAAATGCCCAGGCCGACCCATCGAGCGATGACTTTATCAATTACCGGGATAGCAAATATGATTCGGCAAAGACAGGGATACTGGGACGATACAAGAATGTCAATAACCCGGAAGGGAACTCGCCCGTTGCAACAGGATCTTCGACGACCTTGACAGCCTATACTTTATATCCTGACCAGGAGGATATCAATAAGGACAATACGATGAATACGCTCGAAGAGTATTTTGAGTATAAGGTCAACCTTACTCCGGATAGTCTGGGTTCCGGATTTATCACGGACTCGTCGGTTGTCACTCCAGCCGGCGGCGTCACCCAGACCTGGTACCAGATGCGTATTCCTATTTCGCAGTATTATCAGAAAGTCGGGGACATTCCTGATTTCAAATCCATACAGTTCATCCGTATGTATCTCACCGGGTTTTCGGACTCGGTCGTATTACGTTTTGCAAAGCTGGAGCTGGTTCGTGACAGCTGGAGAAGCTTTGATTATGTCATTGATACGACTGGCAACTATACCTTGTTGGCAACCAGTCTCACCACGATGAACGTAACGGCGGTGAATATCGAGCAGAACAATACCAGGAAGCCCATCAATTACGTCTCGCCGCCCGGGGTGGTCCGTCAGCAGGAGCTTAGCAACAACAATGTGAACCTGCTGTTGAACGAGCAGGCGATGAGTCTGCAGATCTGTAACCTTGCGCAGGGAGATATTCGCGGCGTGTATAAGACGACGGCTCTGGATCTTCGCCGGTATGGTACGATGGATATGTTCATCCATATTGAAGCAACGGGCAGCCAGGGAGGGATCAGTGATGACGATATCTCCGCGGTCATTCGTTTGGGAAGTGACTTTACCAGCAACTATTATGAGATACGTATCCCTTTGAAGAAAACCGATTGGATCTCGAATGCGACAGCTGACCAGGTCTGGCCTTCACAGAACAATCTGAACCTGAGTTTATCGAAGCTGGTGGCGTTGAAGGTCGACCGGAACAATAAGGGCGCCAGTAATGTCTATTATAAGGAGGTGGACGCGGCTACGGGGCGAACGTATGCCATTTTGGGTAATCCCAACCTGGGGGCGGTACAGGCCTTCTTCCTTGGGGTACAGAACGTGCGGTTACAGACGGCCTGTATGGAAACCTGGTTCAATGAACTTCGATTGACTGATATCAGCGATAAGGGCGGCTGGGCGGCTGTTGGCAAGGTCGATATGAAACTGGCGGATCTTGGAACGTTGACAGTATCGGGTAGCAACCGGTCTGCGGGATGGGGAACGCTTGATCAGAGCACCAATGAGCGATCGTATGAAAATGATGCGGAATTCGATGCTGCCACCAATCTCGAATTGGGTAAGCTGCTGCCAAAGAAGGCGGCCATGTCTATTCCCGTCTATGCTGGCGTGACGCGGACGGTGGCAACGCCGGAATATGATCCTTTTGACCTGGATATTAAGCTGGCCGATAAGATAAAGGCTGCGCCCGCATCCGAACGGGATTCAATCCGAAGTCAGGCGGTGGATGCGACGACGATCACGACGGTGAACTTCACCAATGTCCATAAGAATAATACGACCAATAAGAAGCCGAAGCTTTGGAGCCTGGAAAACTGGAATATCAGCTATTCTTATAGTAAGACCGAGCATCACAGTCCGCTGGCGGTAGAGGACGAGCTGGTGGTCAATAAAGCAATACTGGCCTATAACTATACCCGGCAGTCGAAATTTATAGAGCCGTTTAAAAAGAAGATAAAATCCAAGTCGCCATGGCTGGGGTTGATCCGCGATTTCAACTTTAATCCGCTGCCGAATGTACTGGGTTTCCAGGCAAATATCGACCGGCAGTTCGGCGCTTACCGATCGCGAAACATCGGCGGCCCTGTTAATCTGCTGCCTGAGACATTTAATAAGTTCTTTACGTTTGACCGGATGTATACGCTCCATTGGGAGTTGACCCGATCGCTGGTATTGGACTATACGGCGACGAATAGGGCCTGGGTGGATGAAGACAGCGGCAGGTTGGACAAGGCGGAGCGGAGGAAAATGTGGGCACGTTTCTGGAAGGGGGGCAGGACGATCCTGTATACGCAGAACGTCAATATGACCTATGTGCTGCCGACCGCTAAGATCCCCGCGTTGGATTGGACCCATGTAACGGCGGGTTATGCTGCCACCTATACCTGGACAGGCGCTTCGACGCTGGCTACTTCTCTCGGCAACAGCCTTCAGAATACGCAGCAAAGACAGGTGAATGCAGACCTTGATTTTACCCGTTTGTATAGTAAATGGAAGTTGTTGCGAGGGCTGGACCAGGCGCCGGCGCCACAAAGGCCAAATATCAACGGAAAGCCCGATACGTCGAGGAACAGGCCCAATAATCTGCAATCTGCCTCGGCCCTCCATGGTATTCCAAAGGCACTGGCAAAGCTGGTGACATCGATAAAGCATATCACGATAAATTATACCGATAATTCTTCTTCGGCTATCTATGGCTTTATGGATAGCACGCAGGCCCTGGGCATGGATTTTCGTTCGATGCAGCCGGGCTGGGGATATGTATTGGGTAAGAGAGCGGATACTAATTTCATCAACAAGCTTGGAAACAGGGGGCTGCTTTCACACGATACGACCTTTAACAATCAGAATACGATCTCTTATATGCAGAAGATCTCGGCGACGGCTGTTTTGGAGCCGGTCCGTGATCTGCATATCTCGATCAACCTGGATAAGACCTTTGGACAGAATTATTCCGAGCTGTATAAAGATACTTCCGGCGGAACAGGATTCTCCCGTCTCAATCCCTATATGGCGGGGTCCTTCAGCGTCAGCTTTATTTCCTATCAAACGCTTTTCAGCAAGTACAGACCCGATCAGATCTCCTCGACCTTTTCGAAGTTTGAGGCCTATCGATCGATCATTTCTGCCCGGCTTGGATCGATCAATCCTTATACCGGCGGGCTGCTGGGCAGCGATGGATATGCTATCGGCTATGGCCGGTATGCACAGGACGTGTTGATCCCGGCCTTCGTTGCCGCGTATACGGGCAAGGA
This sequence comes from Chitinophagales bacterium, assembly GCA_015654595.1. GTDB lineage: Bacteria > Bacteroidota > Bacteroidia > Chitinophagales > Chitinophagaceae > Puia. The sequence goes on from JAATGQ010000175.1 coordinate 33,297, forward strand.
TCCAAAGACGGTAGCATTGATCAATGAAAAAGGTGGAGACGTAACGACCAATCCCTTCTCCGGTTATCTTCCAAAACCGAACTGGCGGATCTCTTATAGCGGGTTGGCAAAGCTGGATGGTTTTAACAGGATCTTTACCAGCTTCAATATCACTAACGGCTACACCAGCTCGTTGAGCATGAACAGCTTTAACTCACAACTGACCTACAACGATCCTTTGAGATATGGAATGCCTGGATTTGTCGATACGCTGACGGGGAATTATGTGCCTTATTACCAGGTGCCCAATATCACGATCTCCGAAGCGTTCTCGCCTTTATTGGATATAGACATGACGTTTGTGAACCTGATGCAGGCAAAGATCGGGTATAGCAGGTCCCGGCAATTGAGTCTCAGTCTGATAGATTTCCAGTTAAGCGAGTCGCATTCGAATGAAGTAACGGTGGGAATGGGCTGGCGAAAAAAGAATGTAGGACTGCCTTTTGGATGGAAGGTGCCGGGGAATGGAAAGACGCCGCCGAGCGGTCCCCCGGGCAGTATTACCTCGCAGAAGGCGCAAAACGATCTGACGCTCAGACTGGACGTCAGCGTAAGAGACGACGCGACCTCCAGCACTTATATTGATCAGGGCGCGTCTTTGCCGACGGGCGGACAAAGAGTGATCCGTATCGATCCTTCGGTAGATTATGTCTTGAACAGCCGGATCAACCTGAAGTTATACTTTGATCAGACGCGCACGAAACCAAAGGTTTCAACGACACCGCCCAGTATCACGACAAAGGGCGGTGTGTCGATCCGTATTTCGCTGGCGCCATAGCGATGTTAGCCTTTAAAGAAGGTGTTCGAGTTTGCCTGTGCGGTACAGGTCATCACGATCTCATTCAAACAGACATGGGGCGGAAGGGTAGCGCTATAGTATACCGTGTCTGCGATATCTTCCGCTTTCAATGGCTGATAACCTTCGTATACACTTTTGGCGGCCTGGTCGTTGCCTTTGAAGCGGACGTTCGAAAACTCCGTATCGGCAGCGCCCGGATGTATGGCGGTTACTTTGATCTTATGCCGAAGCAGATCGATGCGCATGGATTTGGAGATCGCGTCTACCGCAAATTTGCTGGCGCAATAGACATTGCCTTTTTCGTATACCTCTTTCCCCGCGATAGAGCCGATATTGATGATATGGCCATTGCCTGTCGGGATCATCAGCGGCAGGACTGCCTTTGAGACGTAGAGCAGACCTTTCACGTTTGTGTCGAGCATGGTCTCCCAGTCGTCGAGGCTGGCATCATCGAAAAAGTCCCTGCCGAGAGCAAGTCCGGCGTTGTTGATCAGCAGGCTGATGTTCCGCCATTCCTGCGGAATAGTTTCGATAGCCGAGAAGACGGCTTTTTTATCTTGTACGTCAAAGGTCAGCGCGAGTACTTTGATTGGTTTTGGCCCAGCCTTTTCGAGGTCCTGCGCCAGTTTTTCCAGTCTGTCTTTTCTTCTTCCGGTGATAATGATATCGTAGACGCCGGCAGCGGCAAACTTGCGCGCGCAGGCTTCGCCGAAACCTGAAGTGGCGCCGGTGATCAGGATAGTTCTGTTATTCATAATTCGGTTGTAAAATTTAAGAATGATTGCAGAATATGGTTGCTGCGTTCGGGTTCTTCCTGCATTCCCATGTGGGCGGATCTTTCCAGTACATGGACATGGGAAAGACCGGGCAGGTGTGACTGCTGCAGCGCATGTTGGGGATCGACGGCCTTGTCGTTCCGGCCGATGACAAAGAGTACGGGACCGGGAAATGTTTTTAATACGTCCGTTCGGTCGGGTCGCAGGATCATGGCCTCGTAATATTGTATCAGGGACTGCGGTGAGAAGGAAGAATATCGCTCCAGGGTCTGCGCGATGAGAGCAGGCTGCTGCTCGCGGGTCGTTTCGGCGTACAGGTTTGGGGTTGATTGTTTTATGAACGGAGCAGCGCCATTCTTTTGGATGAATTCGATCCCTTTGCGCCGGGCGGCTTTTTTCTCTTCGCTGTCCGGGTAGGCGCTGGAGTGGAAGAGACCGAATCCTTTTAGTCGTTGTGGATATTTATGGGCAAATGCAAGAGCGATATATCCGCCCATGCTATGACCGATGAGTATCGTCTGCTGAATATCTTCGTGGTCCAGTAATACACGGATGTCTTCTGCCATTGATCCCATCGAGAGTGGGCCGGGGTGCGCGGTCGATCGTCCGCTGCCAGGGAGATCGGGTATGATCAGGCGGTAGTTTTTTTGCAGGGCCGCTGCCTGGTTGTCCCAGACCGCCCCGTCTTCTGCAAATCCGTGCAGCAGTACGATGGGAAAGCCCTTGCCTTCGTCCTTGTAATAAAGACTTTTTGTTCCTTCTTTGATCGTCTTATCCACGACTGGTTCTGATTTTTATGAGCGTCATACTATGCCAGCCCAGGAATAGAACGGTTATCACGAGGGCCAGTTTTGAGATGCAATCTCCATACCGGCAGTAAAAGGTAAGACGGTTGACTGGAGATACCGTACATTTTATCGTCGCTTCTTTCTGCCAGGGTTGGCTGGTTTCGATATGCCCATCGGCAGAGATAACCGCGGAGATGCCGGTGTTGGCGCTGCGGATGACCCAGCGGCGGTTTTCTATCGCGCGCAGCCGGGCATAGCTAAGATGTTGCTTATATCCGGGAGTGTCGCCCCACCAGCCATCATTGGTAATGATCGCGATGATGTCGGCGCCATTATCGATATAATGGGATATGAATTCTCCATAGATGCTTTCGTAGCAAACAGCGGGGGCTATACGCCAGGATTGATTAGTACTGATCATGGCGCTTCTGTCGTCCTGGCCAGTATATCCTGCGGTGGTGCCGCCGAATTTTTCAAACCAGGCATCGAGGATGTGCAGAAAGGGCGGTAGCGTTTCGACGCCTGGAACCAGCTTTGATTTGTGATAGAAGGAGACGGGGCCGGAGCTGTCGAGCAGTGCTGCGGCGTTATAACTTTCAAACCAGAGGTTGGCTTCCGGTATGAGGCGTGCGGAAGGGGAGTGGTGAAATTTAAAAGTCCGGTAGCTTTCTATCCCCGTCAGGAGATTGATATTGGGATGACGGCGCATAAAATCCCAGAGCGGCGCAAGAAAGCGGTTTTCTTTCATGTGTTCTTCGTCGATACCATTGTCGACAAAGAGTGCTGTCTCCGGCCATACAACGAGCTTTGTGTCCTTGTCGATAGCTGTGTCGCTGAGTCGGATTAGCTTTTGAAGCTGGGCTTCAAAGCTGCCGGTTTCGATCTTTTCGTAGGGATCAATATTGGGCTGAACGATAACGATATTTCCTGGCGATGACTGTTGTGATCTGTTGCCGGAAGAATTGATCAGCAGTACCAGACCTGAAAGGAGAAAAGGGACGATCAGTGTGAGTGCTCCAAAGAGCGCAAGCTGGCGGTCGAAGCGTCTGTGTTGCTTCTTTTTCCAGATGACGCGGAACAAAAGGATGTTGGCCGTCATTACCCAGAGCGAGCCTCCGCTTTCTCCTGTGTATTCGTACCATTGGATCCAGTTGGGACGGGAAGCGAACACGTTGCCCACGGTGAGCCAGGGCCAGCTGAGTCCCCAGTTTTGCAGATGGATGTATTCGAAGCTGATCCAGAAGACGACGAGAGAAATGTAGCCGGCTGTATCGCCCAGCCGTTTTTTCACTGCAGAAAAACCAAGCCAGGGGATACACATCAACAGGCTGTTGGCCATTATCGCGCCTATAGCTCCCGGGGCGGTAGAGTTCCAGATCCACCAGGTAGCAAGACTGTTCCAGATGAGCATGGCCAGATAGACATAGCCGAAGAGCGACCAGCGGCGGACACCCTGGCGTTCGAGCCACAGTAAGGGAACAAAAGCTACAAAGATCAAAAAGGTCAGCGGTGACATGGGCCATGCTGCAAAGAGCAACAAGCCGGTCAACGCCGACAAAAGCAACGGATGGTACTTTTTCAAGGCGGTATATAGTTTTAAACTGACCGCCGGCAGGCGGCAGTTGGTTTACCGGCGGCTGTAATTCGGCGCTTCCTTCGTGATCTCTACATCGTGTGCATGGCTTTCTTTCATGCCGGCATTGCTGATCTTGATGAATTGGGATTGATCCTGCAGTGTGCGGATGTCTTTTGCTCCACAATAACCCATACCTGCCCGCAGACCGCCCACATATTGCTGAACAACTTCGGAGAGATTGCCTTTGAATGCGACCCGTCCTTCGATGCCTTCGGGAACCAGCTTTTTGATATCGTCTTCTACATCCTGGAAGTAACGGTCACTGCTACCCTGGGCCATTGCTCCGATGGAGCCCATACCACGATAGGACTTGAACTTTCTGCCTTCGTAGATGATCGTTTCTCCGGGGCTTTCTTCGACACCGGCAAAAACGCTTCCCATCATGACAACATTGGCGCCGGCGGATAACGCTTTTACCATGTCGCCTGTGTAGCGGATACCGCCGTCGGCGATCACGGGAATATTCCGGGAGCGAAGGGCGGATGCCGCTTCCATCACCGCGGTGATCTGCGGAACGCCTGCGCCTGCAACGATACGGGTAGTACAGATGGAACCCGGTCCGATGCCTACTTTAACCGCGTCTGCGCCTGCGTCGGCAAGGGCCTTGGCGCCTGCGGCCGTACCAACGTTACCGGCTATGACCTGTAAGTTTTTAAAGGATTTTTTGAGCGTTTTGAGCGCGTTAATGACGCCAAAAGAATGGCCATGAGCGCTATCCAAAGTTACGACGTCGACACCGATCTGCTGCAGCGCGCTTGCCCTGTCCAGCAGATCCTTTGTGATGCCTAATGCGGCGCCAACCAGCAGGCGGCCATAGTTGTCTTTTACTCCATTGGGGTAGCTGGACACCTGGAGGATGTCGCGATAGGTGATCAGACCGATCAGTTTACCCTGGCGGTTAACCACGGGGAGCTTTTCGATCTTATGTTTTTGGAGGATCTTTTCCGCTTTTTTGAGGTCGGTGCCCTCGGGCGCGGTAATGAGTCTTTCTTTGGGAGTCATTACTTCGCTGACCTTCCGCCGCTTGTTATCCTCAAAACGAAGATCGCGGTTGGTCAGTATCCCAACCAGTACCCTACTGGCGTCGATGATAGGGATTCCGCCGATCTTATTTTCTTTCATCAGCCGAAGCGCGTCGATGATGGTGGAATCTTCGTTGAGGGTAATAGGGTCGATGATGAGGCCGCTTTCGCTGCGTTTGACCTTTCTCACCTGTTCGACCTGCTTTTCGATACTCATATTCTTGTGCAGAATACCAATACCGCCTTCACGTGCGAGAGCTATGGCCAGGTTGGCTTCTGTAACGGTATCCATAGCTGCGGACAGCATCGGAATATTGAGCGTAATGGCCTTTGTAAGTTTGCTGCGGATATCTACTTCTCGTGGTAAGACCTGGGAAAATGCAGGCATCAGTAACACGTCATCGAAAGTAAGTCCTTCACCGAAAAATTTAGAGGGAAGTTTTGACTTCCCGGCGGGGGAATTTATTCTTGCCATGTGCAAAGATAGGGTAGCGCGACGGTACTGTCCAAATTTTTGTCTTGAACGTCTACTTATCCATCCTTAAACAAAAGCGCTTTCCGGGCAGCGAATGGACGGTCCCTTCCATTTCCAGTTGCAGCAGCTGAATAGATAATTCGCCGATACCCAATTTACTATGAATAGATAATTCATCAAGGGTCATACTGTCTTTGCCGGTTAGCAATTTTAACAATTTGCTTTTGGGCTCTGGTTGATCACCGAAGGAGAACGAGGGCTGTGTGGCCGTGGCGTCGGATGCCCATTGCCATCCCATGTCTGCCAGCAGCTCTTCGCCGGAGCAGACGAGCCGGGCTTCTCTTTGCCGGATCAGGTGATTGCAGCCGCTGCTTTTGGGGTCCGTGATGCGGCCCGGGATGGCGAAGACTTTTTTCCCGTATTCTATCGCTTTACTAACGGTATAAAGGCTGCCGCCCAGTGTTCTGGTCTCGATCACCAATAGGGCGTCGCAGCAGCCGGCTATGAGTGGGTTTCTTTCGGGAAATCGATATTTTGCGGCGGTAATTTCCGGTTCGAAAGGACTTAGCAGGCCGCCTCCAGCCTGAAGTGCATGGTTGGCCAGTCCGGCGTGTTCGGAAGGGTACATGGAGTAATGGCCATGTCCTAATACGCCGATGGTGGGCAGCTGGTTATCCAGGGCAGCTTTGTGCGCGAAGCCATCGATACCCATGGCCATACCGCTGACGATAACAAGACCGGGATGGGCCAGCTGGCCAATCAATCTTGCAGTCATATCCCGGCCATAGATTGTCGGCGAACGTGTCCCTATGACAGAAATGATATGGGCTGCATTGAGATCCGCCCGCCCTTTATAGAAGAGCAGGGGCGGGCTGTCTTTAAAGGCATTTAGTCTTGCGGGGTATTCTTTGTCTGTAAAGAAGAGGATGCGTATCCCGCTGTTTTTCATTTGTACCGCCTTGTGCCGGAGTTCGGATAGTCCATTGTAAGTAAGAATGGAATGGATGATATTGCGGTGGAGGCCCTGGTCCGCAAGCGTTTTTTTGTCGGCCTGGAAAATGGCAGCTGCATTACCAAAATGCGCAAAAAGCTGTTTTGTTGTTGCCGGTCCTATTCCTGGCAGCCGGGTCAGCGCCCATCGGTATAATACTTCCTCTCTCACGATCTTTTCTTGTATCGTATTAAAGGTAGAGAATATAAAAAAGCAGTCCCGAACTTTTTCGGGACTGCTTTGCAAAATGGGGAGAGAGGTATGATTATCTGCTGATGACTTTTAATTCGGTCCTTCGGTTTTGCGCCCGTCCTTCAGGCGTCGAGTTGTCGGCGACGGGCTGCGTATCTCCAAAGCCTTTGAATTGCAGTCTATCCTGGGCGATACCTTTCGATACCAGGTAAGTGGTTACCGCGCGGGCTCTGTTTTCCGAGATGACAATATTGTCAGCCGTCTTGCCGGAATTATCCGTATGCCCGTTGATCTGTATATGGACAGTCGGATTGTCTTTCATTAACTGTACGACCTGGTTCAGCTCGGCAGCCGATTCCGGTTTCAGTTCATACTTGTTGGGATCGAAGAATATATTTTTTAAGACGATAGCCGCATTGGCTTCGATGGGTTGAAGAGGGATGTCGATATTATATGCCGTGTCGCCTTGCTGCTGACTGAGCGCAAAGTGGTCGGAAAACAGCAGGTAGCCTTTTCTGTTGACATCAAATGCATAGTCTTTTCCTTTTGGAAGCGTGATCAGGTAATTGCCGGATTCGTCTGTCTGAAGGTTGCTGATCACTTCGCGTGTGCCCAGGTCTGTGAGGAGTACGCTGGAGGGCAATCCTTTGTGCGTATTCCGATCGAATACCTTGCCTTTGACCCAGAGTGTCTGGGCGGGTCTGATATCTTCCCGGAGGTCGAAGGTGTAGAGGTCCAGGCCGCCCCGGCTGTCGGCCCGGTCGCTGGCGTAGTAGGCCTTTCTGCCATTGGCGGCCACTACCAGGCTGCCTTCGTTTTCAATGGTGTTGATCGGATAACCCAGATTTTCCGGTTTGCCCCAGACGCCGCCGGGGCCTTTGTGGGATAAAAAGAGGTCGTCGCCTCCATAACCGGGAAGACCATTGGACGTAAAGTAAAGAGTCTGGTTATCCGCATGGATAAAGGGCGCGGCTTCGTCTCCTACCGTATTGATGGTGGGACCAAGATTCTGTGGAACGCTCCAGTGGCCGTTGAGGGAGCGGTGGCTGACATAAATATCACTTCCGCCATAACCATCCGGCTGGCGGCTGGCAAAATAGAGATCTTTTTTATCCGGGGAAAGGGAAGGTGCGGATTCCCAGAATTCCGTATTGATATCCCCCAGGTTTTCGGGCTAGCTCCAGCCGTCCGTGGTCAGGTAGGAGATATACAGGTCGCAGCTGCCGTGTCCATCCGGGAAATTGCAGCCGGTGAAGATCAGCCATTGTCCGTCCTGGGAAATGTTTTGTGCGCCTTCATTCTGGTTGGTGTTGATATTGCCGGGCAGGCTTTCGGACTTTGACCAGGTGCCTCCCTGGCGATGCGATTGGTAGAAGTCTTCGTTAAAGTCATTGACCCTGCGGGTGTAGATGAGTGTGTTGCCGTCTATGGTTAGCGTAGGGTAGTATTCCGAAACTTTTGTGTTGATGCTATCGCCCAGGTTCCGGGGCTCGAAGCGGTAACCGGCTATGGGGTGGGTGTTGGCGTAGCCAAGCGCGAATTCGTAACAACGTTTTCTGTACTCCCCGGATTTGCGGCTGGTTTCGTTGAGATTGGCGATCGTCAAAAAGATATTGACGGCCTGAAGGGCTTTTGCAAAGTCCCCCTTGCCGGCCAGGTTTATCGAATAGGGGAGGTTGTAGTCCATAAAGAATACGCTGTCGATGGCTTTGGCTTTTTCGTAATTGTCGATTGCCGCCTGGTAGTCTTTGAGTTCGCCGTACATGCCGGCCATTGAAAGATAGGCCTCTTCGAAGGCGTTGTCGATGCGAACGGCCTGCTGCAGGGTCGCGATGCCGCCTTTAAAGTCGTCGCCCTGAGCCTGTTCGAGCGCTTTTGAATAGAGCTGTGCCGCCTTTCTGTTGACCTTGTCGGGATTGTATTGGGCAATTCCATAAAATCCGGTAAGGATAAAGCAAAGCGTAAAAAGAAGGGATTGGTTTCTCATAAAGGGAAATTACAAATCATAATGATAAACGGAAGTTATAAAGATTTATTCTACTGTCGATCAAGGGCTTTATAAGCAGGGGACGGCGGAGTGGGCCCGGGCAGGTTGGGTTTGGCCGCGGCGGCGGATAGCGGGGTCGGGCAGGCGGGGTTAGGCAGGACGGCGGAGCCGGCGGTTTAAGGCACGTGAATGTATTTGTGCAATTGCAGGGAGAATCCCCATTTAGGGTTTTCTTTTATATAATCGATGATCAGCGGGGTAACTGCTGCCGACTTGCTCCATTCGGGCTGCAGGTAGAGGCGGCAGTTGGGGGAGACGGCTGCGGCCCATTGTTCTGCCCAATCGAAATCACTTTTGTTGTAAATGATGATCTTTAGTTCATTGGCCAGGGGCAGGATGCCGGGGAGGGGGGCTTTGAATTTTTTTGGAGACAGGGTGATCCAGTCCAATTCGCCGCTGACGGGCGAGGAGCCGGATGTTTCGATATGGGTCGCCAGCCCGGCTTTGCGAAGCTGGCGGGTGAGGTGGGTGCAGTCGTGCATAAGCGGTTCACCGCCGGTAATGATGACGATGCGGCCGGGGTGGCCAGAGGCTTCTGCAACCAGTTCTTCAACTGAGCGGAGCGGATGTTTACCGGCGTCCCAGCTTTCTTTGACGTCACACCAGACACAGCCGACGTCGCATCCGCCGAGGCGGATGAAATAAGCTGCTTTTCCCTGGTGAAACCCTTCCCCTTGCAGGGTGTAAAAGGATTCCATGACGGGGAGGGAGGATATGACGGGACTAGTTACCATTTCTTTCTGCACAGGCTGCATATGTATTTTTCATCAATGCTGCGATGGTCATCGGGCCGACGCCGCCGGGGACAGGGGTGATATAGCTGCACAGTGGGGCTACTTCGTCGAATTTGACATCGCCTTTTAGCGCAAAGCCACTTTTTTTACTTGCATCGGGTACGCGGGTGATGCCGACGTCGATGACGATGGCGCCTGGTTTAACCATGGAGGCCGTAACGAATTCAGGTTTGCCGAGTGCGGCGACGATAATATCTGCATTGCGGCAAATTTCTTCGAGGTGACGGGTATGGGAGTGGCAGATGGTGACGGTACAGTTGCCGGGGTTTGTATTGCCGCTGAGCAGGATGCTCATGGGGCGGCCTACGATATTACTCCGGCCTACTACGACTGCATTCATTCCCTTGGTGTCGATCTTGTAGTGTTCCAGCATCAGCATGATACCGTGAGGGGTTGCGGGAACATAGGCTGGAAGTCCCTGGACCATTTTTCCGACGTTTACGGGGTGGAAGCCGTCGACGTCCTTGGAGGGATGGATGGCATTGATCACTTTTTCGTCTGAAATATGTTTTGGCAGCGGAAGCTGTACGAGGATGCCGTCTATGTCGACATCGTTATTAAGCTCTTCTATCAGGTTGAGCAGTCTGTTTTCTGTGATGGTCTCTTCCAGCCGGACGAGGCTCGATTTAAAGCCTATTTCCGCACAGGTTTTTACTTTGGCTCCGACGTACGTTTCACTTGCGCCATTGTTACCTACCAGTACGGCGGCCAGGTGGGGGATCTTTTTTCCTTCGGTTTTAAGTTGCGCTACCTGTAGAGTGAGAGCATCGATTATTGCCCTGGAAACGAGCTTGCCATCTAATAGTTCCATGGCGCAAAGGTAGGATTCAATTATAAAATCCAGGGTAATAAAAAGATCGATGAATTGTATTTTAAAATATATGATAAATAATCTTTTGCTAATTGTCCTTTCATTGTTTTGTGGCTGGCTACCATATTATAAATATTTTTACTTATTTGACTGCAGGCTTCCCGACGGCGTTATTAAAATACATATAAGTGTAAGTATTTATTCTAATTTATAACATGTATATTTTCTTTAGGCTTATTTATAATATCTTATAAATATCAAGTTATTGTTACTTGTTAATTTTGGTCAAATTTTTGTAATTGAATTGTTAATAAAGTCTATTTATTTTTTGGATAGAATTAAAACAATATATAAATTAGACCTGCCACCAAACTAACAGACCATGAGAAAACCACTGCCCCTCCATGCGATTCCGCCATGGATTAATTCACCTGCATTTTTGAGAGATAAGGCTTGCCGGGTATGCTTCCGGTAATGGATTAAATCTTCCCCCTGAAGACTGAAGTTTTCCTGCGCTGATCTTTTGTGCTGATATGACCGGGCATTGCTGTTGGTCAAAATTGAGCCAAATGTCGGCATGAGGGTGTTTTGTGCACAGTTAAAAACGCTGTTTTTGGCTGAAGGGGATCCTGTTGTTTATTGGTTTCATTTTCAATAAAGGCGCCGGCTGCCGAAGCCGGGTTAAACTAAAACCATAACTCACATGAGAAAAGTCCTGTCACTGTTGGCAGTGCTGGCGATATTTTATTTGCCGGCATTCGCTCAAACTAAACTCTCCATTAAAGGCAAGGTTCTCGATGAAGCCGGCCAGCCCATTGCTTTTGCTTCGATCAAGGTCAAAGGTGAAAGGCAGGGGGTATCTGCTGATGGGGATGGTAATTTCACCATTCGGGTCACAAAGGGAGCGACGTTGGAAGTAAACGCTATCGGCTATGCTGCTACTGAGCTGGCGGCAGATGCGGGCGAATTGACATTCCGGATGAAGCGAAGTAGTCAGTCATTGTCCGAAGTGGTGGTTAGTACTGCATTTGGCGTAAAAAAGAGTGAACGTACGACGCCTTATAGTACGCAGGTTGTGAAGGGAGATGCGCTGAACCTGATCCCTCAGACAAACCTGGCGGATGCACTGGCTGGTAAGGTTGCCGGTGTACAGTTCCGTTCCCAGTCGCCATCGAAACTCGGGGCCCAGTCCTTTATCCGGATACGGGGTGGATTGTTGCTTGGGTCCGATGTGAGCCCCATCTATGTTGTGGATGGAACGATCATCGAAAATGACGGCGATCGGGATGGATCTTATGATATCGATCCGGCGGTAGTAGAGAGTGTTACGATGTTGAAGGGCGCCAACGCAACGGCGCTTTTTGGCAGCAAGGCGATCAACGGGGCCATCGTCATTACGACAAAGAAAGGCTATGGAGGCAGTAAGTCTCAGACAACGATCAACCAGGGCGTGATCCTCGATAAGGTGACGCACCTGATGCATGTGCAAAACAGGTATGCGGGCGGCGCTAATCCCGACCTGACGACCTATCATTATAAAACAGGCGATCCTGCATCCTGGCAATCGCTGGATGGGGTTGGGTTCCCTGACTATACCGATGATAGCAGCTGGGGCCCGGAGATGGATGGGCAGACTTATGCGCCCTGGTATGCCTGGGTACCGGGTACGGCTTATTCGGGAAAGTCCGCCAAGCTTACGCCTCAGCCGAACAATATAAAGGATTTCTGGAATACGGGTCTGACCAATAATACCAATATCGCCTTTACAAAGTCCGGGCAGGGATACTCCACCCGTCTCTCCTACTCCAAGCAATACATCAAGGGGCTGATTCCCGATACAAAGTCCAACCGGGACATCCTGAACGCGTCGGCAACTATTGATCTCAGCAAGTATGTTTCTGCCGGCGTTGACATCACTTATAACAGCCAGCTGCTGACGGGTGATTTTAATGATGGTTATGCGAACCAGAGTTCGGGAAATTTTGGCCAGTGGAACCACCGCGATCTGGATATGAAACTGATGAAGAAGTTCCGGGGGTTGATGACGCCTATTAACACACTCGCATCCTGGAACTGGGCGCACAATCCGGATGGATATGATGCGACCGATCCGTCGGGTTTCTTTACCGGAAACTACTGGTATAATTTCTATTCCTACCAGGACAATCTGTCCAAGAATACGCAGCGCGAACGGTTTTACGGAGATGCCTATGTCAAGGCCAACATAGCGGAGGGCTTGAGTATCAAAGGAACGGTTCGCAAAGATCAGTATACATACTGGCAGGAGAATATTGTCAAGAGTATCCTGGAGAAGAGCGGCAATCAAACCGGTTTGCTGGGCAGTTATACAACGGCGCAGCGTTATCAGAACGAATACAACTTTGAGGGGCTGGCTACCTACAACCATACATTTGGCGGTCTGGGCATCAATCTGCTTGGCGGGGGTAATCAGCAAAAGTTCACCCGCAAGGATCTTTCGGCTGCTACTGTTAATGGGTTGGTTATTCCGGATTTTTACTCCATTGCCAACTCTGTATCACAGCCCAATACTACGAACAGCCGTCAGGCGCAGGATATTAATTCCTGGTTTGTGTCGGGCGATTTCGAGTACAAGCGATTTGTAAGTGTGAGCGGTTCTTACAGAAGGGACTATAATTCTACTTTGCCAACCGATAAGACGTCGCTGGGGTATCCTTCTGCGGGCTTTTCCTTTATTCCAACAGAGTTGGTTAAGACGCCTTCCTGGTTCTCATTTGGTAAGCTGTTTGGTTCCTGGGGCAGGAAGCCTCTTGGTCTGAATATTTATCAGACTTCGGCGCCGTATAGCGTGAACCAGTATCAATGGGACGGGAATCAAATGATGAGTCCTGCGGGGCAGGGGGTTGATCCGACGCTGAAGGGAACGCTGATCACGACGTATGAGGCGGGTACCGATCTCCGGTTTATAAACAATCGGATTGGTCTTAGTATCACTTATTATAACGAGAAGGCCGCTGCACAACCTGTCCCTGTTAATGTCGATCCTACTTCAGGCTATCGGGCGCTGGTTACGAACGCTTCGACGGTGACCAGGCATGGGCTTGAATTCCAGGCGAATGCACAGATCGTAAAAACCAGCAGCTTTAGCTGGAACCTGACAACGACATTGGGCTGGCTGATGGGGAATAAGGTAACGAAGATCGCTTCTGGTTTGGATATTATTCAGCCAAGCGGATGGATCGGGACGTTTGGGACGCATTATGCGTCCGTCTGGCAGGAGAAGAACAAGAATTGGGGACAACTGATCGGCGGTGGTTATACAAGGAGTTCTGACGGGCAAAAGGAGATCAATCCGACCACGGGGCTTTATGTAACCGGGAACGCCAACTACCATTGGGGAAGTGTGGTTCCGAAGATCACGGGCGGGGTACAGAATATGTTTACCTATAAAGACTTTATCCTGAATGCGAGTCTTGATTATCAGCGCGGCGGTCACTTCTTCTCGCTGACAGAAAGCTGGGGTATGTATTCCGGGATCAGTGACTTTACGGCCGCCAATAATGATAAAGGAAAGAGCGTAAGGGCCGATGTGGCTGATGGCGGCGGGGTTCATGTAAAGGGGGTGAGCTCGGTGGATGGAAAGACGCCGGTTGATATGTATGTCGATGGTCATACCTATTTCCAACAGTTCTATGGCGCCAAGATTGCCGATCCTTTTGTTCATGGACTGTCGTTTGTCAAGTTGAGGGAGGTAAGTCTCGGTTATAATCTGCCGGTTAAGAAATGGGGGTTGAGCGGTAAGTATATACAGGGAGCAACTGTGTCTGTCGTCGCCAGGAATCTTTGGCTGATCTATAGTGCGTCCAAAAATTTCGATCCTTCGGAAATTTCGGATATATATGGAGAAAACGGGCAGCTGCCTGCGACGCGTTCCCTTGGCGCCAATCTTAGCTTTACCTTTTAACCTACCAGAAAAATCAACAACAATGAAGTACAAATTAATTTTAAGATATACGATCGTCGCCGGCGCCATTATATTGACAATGGGTTCCTGTAAAAAGAACTTCGGAGATGAGAACACCAATCCGGATGCAACCAATACGGCCGTAACGTCTGCATTGCTGACGAATGTGCTTTCTAATATGGCGGCTTTTACCTGGGATGCGGGAGGTATTACGACGATTTCGGGTTTGTATAGTCAGTATTTCTCTGAGACACAATATACGGACGTATCCATTTTTACAAAGCAGAGTCTCAACTGGGATGATTATTTTGCCCCGGCCTTAGGTTCTTCGAATGCCAACTCTTATACGGCAACCGGCTATCTGGCGTCACTGAATGATATTATCATTGCCAATACAACGGCTGCGACGATGACGGCGGCGGCGGCTAATGGTTCTAATGCGGACCAGATCGCCATTGCCCGTATCCTGAAGGTGTATATTTTTAGTATTCTTA